>CAVFDV010000025.1:9706-16376 GCA_963621315.1 Oscillibacter sp. MSJ-31 | reverse complement strand
AAAGCGAGTCCCAGTTCTCGCCCTTCACGATTCGCGGTGGCCACGGCTGCTGCTGGCGGTAGTCGAACAGCCGCACGCACAGGGACTTGGCCCTCGCGTAGTCGATCGTGTCGTCCTTGGTGGTGATCTGCAGGTCGATGAGGTCGTGGGCGCGGTCGCTGCCCGGTCCGCTCGCCCCATGCAACTTCTGGGGGATCTGGTGCTCGAGTCTCATGCAGGGGACTGGACCCGGTGCCGGGAAGCCTAGCTTCTTGAGGATGGCGGTGGCCTCCAGTGAGGTGACCATCTCCGGGTCGTCCGCGTCGCCGATCTCGTTGTGGCCGACCTCGAGCGGCAGCGTCATCCAGCCCTTGCCGTTGTAGGAGAGCTTGATGTCGAACGGCTGCATGATGTAGGCGCCGGGCACGCCTTTGGGTGTCGCCGGCTTTCTATAGGCGACGGTGCCGGTGAAGCCGTTCCAGCCCTCTTGCAGCCTTTCTTCCAAGCGGGAGATGTATTCCTCGAGCGACGACGCCCTCGCGGTGTCGAGGTCTCGCGAGAAGCGCGTCGCGTCCTTGCCGAAGCGGATCTTGAGCGCGTTTCCGCCCTTGGCAGCGCCGTTGGGCAGCATCTGGCCCACAATCACGGCGGCGAGCAGGCGCCTGACGCGGGGCGCGAGGTCGCCTTCCGCCGCGCAGAGGCGGTCTATCGCCCTGTCGAGGTTGACCCTGCTGTTCGGCCTTTTCGCCTGCGTCATGCGAGCTCCCTTTCCAGCTCGTCGTATTCCCTTGCGGTCACGAGCCCCTCGCGCCGCGCCTGCCTGGCCGCTTCCGCGAGCCTCTCCGGCATCACGGACTTCCTGCACTCCCTGATGGCCTCGGCCACCCTCTGGGAGCGGATTCCCTCGTAGAGCGTGGTCTTGTCGGCCTCGCTCGCCGGCACCGTGGCCACCCAGGGCGGCAGGCTGCGCCTCACACGCTTGGGCGTCGCCACTTGGATGGCGCGCGGGTCCACGAGCGCCAGGTCGTGCATGGCGAGCACGGACTCGCCATGCAGGTAGGAGCCGTCGCCCACGAGCGCCAAAGCCTCGGCAAAGGAGTCGTAGGGCGTGGGAACCCAGTGCGCTAGCTTGTAGACGCCCCGGCCCCGCCGTTCTAGCCGTCCGTTCTGGCACCAGCGCCGCAGCTCGACGCTGGTGACGTTCTCCTCGCGCGCCTGCGCTGCGGTGACCAGACCGTAGTTGTCTATAGCGATGTCGTATATGCCGTCAAAATGTGTCATGGCAAAAGAGTAACATAAATGTATCTAAATTGACATAGCGAATGGCAAATTGACAACCCTAGACAACACAAGGGTCGTTGCCGCCAGAGTCGCCGGCATCAAGGTCAAGGCACGATTGCACGATTATAACGACCCGCTACCAGACAGGGCCACTGCGGAGCGTTTCACAACCCCCAAAGGAGGAGTTCCCAGCACCTGGGGGCAAGCCGCGGAGAACAGAATCGGCACACAGCCGGCCGGCTTTAGAAAGAACAACCCGAACGGGTCGTACAATATGGAAAAGATTAAGTAAGGAGCACATCATGGAGCTATACGACGCATCGGCGAAATTCCCCGGGTTCGAGTATCCGGCAGGTCTGGAAAAAGTCGCGGATCTGGGGCTGACGGACCTGGATACGTGGTTCATATTGGATGCGGCCTTCGCTTCGGGCTATTGCGAATCCATGGGAAAGCGCTACCCCGGCCGTATGCTCGTGCCTTTTGCCAAACGATGCGATTGCGATGACGTCGCATGCTTTGAAGCAGACAAGCCTGGGACAGTTCAGATAATCCATGATTTTGCCGATCCGGGATGGGAGCAACGCGAAGAGTTCCCCGATTTCTGGAGTTGGTTTTCCGATGCGGTGAATCTACTTGTAGAGCGCTCGCGCGAGGAGGAGGCGGGCGAGCTCGAGGAAAGCCCCTGCTGCGGACAGCCCGGCTAGGCCCGGCAAGCGAAATTGGGGCACTGCCTGGCGGCTGGCGGGCGGCGGGAAATTTCTTCTTGCGCGGGGCAATGCGTGCGGGTATCCTTTACCAGTTCGCTTTCTACAGCCCCGTGAAACTGTAGCAACTGAACATGCAAGAAAAGCACCGAAAGGATGTACCAGTGAAGACCTATTACGCAAAGCCCGGCGACGTCCAGCGCGAGTGGCTTTTGGTCGATGCGACCGACCAGACCCTCGGGCGCCTGGCCGCCGCAGTCGCGCAGATCTTGCGCGGCAAGAACAAGCCGACCTACACCCCGCATGTCGACACGGGCGATTTCGTCGTCGTCGTGAACGCGGACAAGATCAAGGTCACCGGCGCGAAGGCCACGGAGAAGACCTACTACCGCTACTCCAACTACCCCGGCGGCCTGAAGTCCGAGACCTTCACCGAGGCCATGGAAAAGCACCCCGAGCGCGTGATCGAGCATGCGGTCTACGGCATGCTCCCCAAGAACACGCTTGGCCGCAAAATGGGGCGCAAGCTCAAGGTCTACGCAGGACCGGAGCACCCGCACCAGGCGCAAAATCCCCGCAAGATCGAGCTGGAGGCATAGGATATGGCAAACGAAGAAGCAATCTATCGCGGCACCGGCCGCCGCAAGAACGCGATCGCGCGCGTGCGCCTCGTTCCCGGTTCGGGCAAGGTCGTCGTCAACGGGCGCGACGGAGCCGAGTACTTCGGCCGCCAGTCCCTGGTCGACTACGCCACCACCCCCTTCAAGGCCACGGGCACCATCGACCACTTCGACGTGCACGCGCGTCTCGGCGGCGGCGGCGTCTCCGGGCAGGCAGGCGCCCTGCGCCACGGCATCGCGCGCGCCCTGCTCGAGGCAGGCGACTACCGCGCCGACCTGAAGAAGGCCGGCTACCTCACGCGCGACCCCCGCATGGTGGAGCGCAAGAAGTACGGCCTGAAGAAGGCCCGCAAGCGCCCGCAGTTCTCGAAGCGCTAGACGCGGCTTTGCGTGCGGCGCGTCCCCGCCGCACGCCCGCACGCGCGCGGCGAAACGCCGACATTATGCCCACGGACAACAACATCATCCTCATCGGCATGCCGGGCGCAGGCAAGTCCACCTTGGGCGTGGTCTTGGCAAAGCGCCGCGGCATGGCCTTTTGCGACACGGACCTCCTTCTGCAGGAGGGCACGGGCCAGCTCTTGTCCGAAACGATCGCCGAGCGCGGCGTCGACGGATTCAAGGAATACGAGAACTACGTGCTGAAAGGCCTGGAGTGCGCCAACACCGTCGTCGCGACGGGAGGCTCTGCCGTCTACGGCAGCGAGGCGATGCACCACCTGAAGCGCATGGGGCGCGTGGCCTTCGTGGACGTGTCCTTCGAGGCGCTCGAACGCAGGCTCAACGGCGATCTGGCCGAGCGCGGCGTGACCATCGGCGAGGGCATGACCTTGCGCGACCTCTACGACGAGCGCGCCCCGCTCTACCGGCTGTGGGCGGACGTGACGCTCGACACCTCGAAGCTGTCCACGCGCGAGGCAGTCGAGGCGCTCGACGAGCTGCTGGGATAGGGCCGCGCGGCGCAAGGCGTCATGCGCGGCAGCGCGCGCCGTGCCCACGCGGCATACGGCGCCCGTCCGTTTCACCATTCACCACATCGCCACATAGGGAAAGCAAGCGGCCTGCCGGCAAGGGTGCGCATGTCCTCCAAAAAAGCAAGCAAGCGCTAAGAAAAGCATGCGGCCGGCAAGGGTGTGCATGTCCTCCAAAAAAGCGGGCGGCCACTAAGCAAAGCATGCGGCTGGCGGGAAAAACATGCAGCCGCCGAAAGGCCGCTAGAGGACCTGCGCGAGCGCCGCGTCGTGGGCGCGCTGTTCGAGCTCGTCGTCTAGCTCGGCCAACACGGCATCCGGGTCGCGGCGGCGCAGCGCGCGCACAAGCAGCTCGTCGGCGACGGCGGGGTTTTTGGGCAGGAGCGGCCCGTGGCTGTAGGTGGCGATGACGTTACGGTAGGCCGCGCCCTCCGTGCCGTCCTCGCCGTTGTTGCCATGCCCCGCGCGCACGTGCCCGAGCGGGCGCGCCCCCTCGCGCAGCCGGGTGCGCCCCGCGTGGTTCTCAAACCCCACCACCACGGGCGCGCCGGGCAGCGCGTCGGCGGTGAAGACCATGTTGCCTATGAGGCGCCCCTCGCCTGCCTCGGTGAACAGGGGCAGCGCGCCGAGGAAGTCCACGCGCGAGCCGTCGGCGCCCACGTAGTACTCGCCGAGCAGCTGGTAGCCCCCGCATATGGCCAAGACCGGCACGTCGGCCTCGATGGCCGCATGCAGGCGCGACGCCTTCGAGCCGGGGCGCCCTATGCCGAAATCGTCCATCAGGGCATATTGGTCGAAGTCCTGGCCGCCGCCGATGAAGAAGAGGTCGAAGTCCTCGAAATCCGCGTCCTGGCCGGTTTTCAGCTCCACGACCTCGCACTCTATGCCGCGCCAGGCGCAGCGCTTCTGCAAGGCGATCGTGTTGCCCCTGTCGCCGTAGAGGTTCAAGATGTCCGGGTAGAGATGGCAGATCTTGACGCCCATGTTCACCCCTCCCAAAATCCCGCAAGCCCGAGCCTGCGTTGCGCCGCGCCGCGAAAGGCGAGCATGGCGGAGTAGTTGGCGACGACGACGGTCGGGCGCGCGAAGGCAGCGATCGCGTCGAGCAAGGCCGCGTTGTCCTTTTCGATGGAGATGCCGGCCGCCGCGACGCCCGCGTATTTCAGGCGCAGCGCCATGTCCTCGGCGCGCGTGCCGCCGCACACCACCGCGTCCATGCGCCCCGCGAGCGCCTCGAAGGCCGTGTCGTAAATCCACGAGACGTCCGTGCCGTCGCACTCCTGGTCGTTGAGGAGCATGACGAGCGCGGGAAAGGCGGCGCCCGCGGCGGGCGGCTCGTTGAGCAGCAGGTTCAGGATCTGGTTGCAGCCGGCGGGGTTTTTCACCAACATGAGGCGCGTCGTGGACGGGCCTATCTGCAGCAGCTCGCCGCGCCCGAAGCCGTGCTTGAACTTGCCCACGGCGGCAAACGCGTCTTTACGCGAGAAGCCGAACGAGAGCAGGCCTGCCACCACGCAGCAGCAGTTGTAGACGTCGTAGCCGCATGCCACGTCAAGCGGCACCTGCGCCGTCTCGCCGTCCAGGGACAACTCGACCGTGCAGGCGTTTGCCGCGCGCGAGACCACCGCCTCGACGGCCACGGAAGGCGCAGGGCGCGAGAAACCGCACTCGGGGCAGCTCCATGCGCCCAGATGGGCGTAGACCGCCCGCGCATACTCGTATTCGGCGCCGCAGCGTATGCAGCGCGACGCGTCGGAGAGGTCGGCGACGCGCTCGGGATACAGCTCGCAATCCACCCCGTACCACACGATGCGCGACGCATCCGGCGCCTCGTCGGCCAGCGAGGCCACGATGGAATCGTCGGCGTTGAGGACGAGCGTGGCATGCGGCGAGTTTTTCACCCCGGCGGCGATGTTGTCGCGCGTGTGCATGACCTCGCCGTAGCGGTCGAGCTGGTCGCGAAAGACGTTGGTGACGACGAGGACGTCCGGGTCGAGGGCCGCGCATACCCGGCCGAGCGCGCCCTCGTCGCACTCGATGGCCGCATGCGCGCAGCGCGGCTTGCCCGAAAGCGAGCTGCGCAGCGCGAACTCCGTGGTGATGCCCTGGACGAGGTTGGCGCCGCTCCTGTTGTAGAAGGCCGGCTTGCCCGTGTTCTCGAGCGCTTGGGCGGCGATATGCGTCGAGGTGGTCTTGCCGTTCGTGCCCGTGAAGACGATGGTGCGCACGCCGCGCGCGAGCGTGGCCAGGTAGCCGGGGTCGATCTTCAAGGCGAGCTTGCCCGGCAGGGAGGTCCCGCCGCGCCCGAGAAGGCGCAGGAGATGATAGCTCGCCTTGCACACGCACGACGCTATGAGGCAGCGCAGACCCATGGGAAATGCCCTATTCGCCTTGGCGTTCGAGCAAGGCGGCGATGCGCTCGGAATACACCGGGTCCTCGATGCCCGCCGCAGCCGCGCCAAGCGTCGGCGCCTCGTCCCACAATTGCTCGAGGCGGTAGAAATCGCGCTCGGCCGGCTGGAATATATGCACCACGACGCTGCCGTAGTCGAGCAAGATCCACGTGCCCTCCTCGACGCCCTCGCGGCTCGCGGGCCGCGCGTCGAAGTCCTCGCGCAGCCTCTCGGACACCTCGTCGGCGATGGCGTCGGCACGGCGCTTGTTGGCCGCCGTCGCGATGACGAACCAGTCGGTCATGCTCAGCAGATCGCCCACGTGCTGGATGACGATGTCGCTGCCCTTCTTCTCGTCTATGGCGCGCGCCGCCGCGAGCGCGAGTTGCTTCGAATCCTGGTGTTCCGGCACTTGGCAGGCTCCTTTACCCGTTTCTCTCTGTTGCGCGCATGCACGCAAGCGCGCGCGACCTGTGTATGGCGCACGCCGCGCGTGAACGCATTTCACATGCGCCCGCTATGATACTTCACCATCCCCCGCACGTCACTTGGCGCGGGAGATGCGCATGCGGCGCCGCCCGTGCCGCAGGCCACGTCGCCGCGCCCGTGCCCGCATGCGTCCCGCACCATGCGCGCACCCGCTAGAGCACGACGTCGGGGTTGCCCTGGTTTTCCTTCTGGCGGCTGTGGTCGGCGTAGCGCGCGACCAGCTCGTCCCCTAA
>CAVFDV010000025.1:0-9677 GCA_963621315.1 Oscillibacter sp. MSJ-31 | reverse complement strand
TAGCGCGCGACCAGCTCGTTCCATATCTCGAAGGCCTTGGGGTGGATGAAGCGCCGCCGCGCGATCAGCGCGTGCATCACCTCCACGTAGGCCTCGAAGTACAGCTCTTCGAGCGGGGCCTTGCCCACCATCTCGCGCAGCTCCTTCACCCCGTGGCGCTTCTCGGCGTTGCGCAGCGGCTCGATCAGGTCGGCCACGAACACGACCATGTCGAGCGGCTCCATGTCCGCGCCGCCCAGGGTATGCCGCGAGATGGCCTGCACCACGTCGCCCGGCAGCTCGGGAAACTCGCGCTTCACCGCGACGGCGCCCGTGAAGGAGTGCAGCACCGGCCACATCAGCTCGTAGCGTTCGGGCAGCTCCATGCCCAGCTCGGCGTAGCGGGCGGGAAACTCGCCGTCGACGAGGAGCTTGTCCCAGTCGTGCAAGATGCCGGCCAGGCGCGCCTTGCCCCCGTCCACGCCGTAGACCTGCGCGAGATAGGCCGCGTAGTCGGCCACGGAATGCACGTGCGCGAGGCGCTTGCCCGACAAGCGCGCGTCCACCGCCTTCTCGCACCGCGCGTACAACTCGTCGTATTCCCGCGTCATATTGCCGCGACCTCCTCGCCTTTCCCGGTGCCGTGTCCCGTCGCCCGGACCCCTGCCGTCCGCATCTTCTCGCCCGCGCCTACCATCGCGCGGGTTTCGTCGCCCGCGCCGCACGCTTTCCGCGCAGCCGGCTCGCACGTGCCGTCTTTGTACAGCCCGCGCGCCTCGATGTAGGCCGCAACGCCCGCGCCGACCAGCTCTTCCACGGAAAGGCCTGCCGCCACGCGCGCGCGCACCTGCGTCGAGGACACATCGGGCATGTCCGCTTCGACGTATTCTATGGTAAACGGGAGCGTGCATGCGCCGAGGGCGGACCTAAGCGCGGCGAAGTCGCAGCCCGGGCGCGCGACGGCGGCGATGCGGCACAGCTCGGCGATGCGCGCCGCGTCCTTCCAATGCGGCAAGGTGGCGGCGGCATCGGCCCCCATGATGAAAAACGGCCTGCAGCCGCCTGTCTCGCACGCCAGCTCTTCGAGGGTGTCCACCGAGTAGGTGACGCCCGGGCGGGCGACCTCGCGCGTGTCCAGGGCAAAGCGCGCGTCTCCTGCCCCGGCAAGCGCTGCGCGCAGCATCTCCACGCGCATGTCCGCCGGGCTTACGCGCACGTCTTGCTTGAAGTTCGGGTTGCCCGTCGGGATGAAGAGCACGCGCTGCAAGCCCAGCACGTCGGCGACCCGGCCCGCGCAGGCGATGTGCCCGCGGTGGACCGGGTCGAAGGTGCCCCCCATGATGCCGATAGCTTCCATGCGCCCCATTGTCGCACGACGCGCGGGTGGCGGGCGTCGTGCGGCGGCGGAAACGCACGTCATTGCAAATGCGGCGCACATCGGCGGCAAGCAGGCGGCGCGCTTTCAGAGCGGCGGCGTCCAAATCCGCCTAAACGCGGCGCGACTGCAACGCCGCGCCCGACGCGCCCGCGCCCGACGCGCCCGCGCCCGACGCGCCCGGCGCCGCCCTACTTCACCGCATCCTCGCAGGCCTTTTCCACCACGTCGGAGACCGCCGCCGTGCCGCCGAACACGTAGGCGGACAGCATCTTGTTCTTGTTTTTGACAAGCACCCCGGAAACGCAGGCCTCCTTGCCCTCGTCCACCAGGCACAAGACCGCGTTGTTCTTGCCGCACAGCGCCGCGCCCGTCAGCGCGTCGTAGTAGCTCTTGCCCGTCGCGATGCCGGCCTTGTCTGCGCTCATCCCCTGCCCGATGCACCAGTTCGCCACGAGCTTCGAGGTGCCGTAGGCCGTCGCGCCGCCAAGCCGCACGCAACTCTTTCCCGCGAGCTGCGAGCTTTCCACTGCGCCTGCCACGGCCGCCGTGCCGCCCACGACGACGACGCGCTCCACCGACGCATCCTGCAACGCGCGCACGCCCTTCGCCGAGAGCTTCTTGTCGCTTCCCCGCACAAGGCCGATCGGCGCCTTTTTCGCGTACGCGTAGGGCGCGGCGGACAAGGCGTCGTGGTAGCTTGCCGACGAGGCGACGATCGCGTCGCCTCCCCACTTGTCCTTCGCGAAATCGTAGACGGCCAGCGAGGTCCCCACGGCGGTGTTGCCCGCGATGCGCGTGACCGCCGTGCCCAGGTTCTCGAGATAGTCCTGCACGTTTTGCGAGACGGCCGACATGCCGCCCACGATGAAGGCGCGCTGCACCCCGAGGCGCAAGACCTCGCTTTCGGCGTCCCACGACAGCGAGTTCGGGCTCGTCAGCAGGATCGGGCACTCGTAGACGCCTGCCAGCGCCGAGGCCGACAGCGCATCCCAATACCCCTGCGAGGAGGCGATCACGGCATAGCGGCTGCTCGAAAAGCCCTCCGTCGAGATCTTGCGCATGGTGGACAGCGCCGTGCCGCCCGCGAGGCGCTTCCACGCGACAGCCGCCTTGCCCACGCTGAAGGTCGCGTCCACGCTGTCGCGGTAGTTGTCGATGCCCGTGACGACGACATGCGCGGTCCCCACCTCGACGTTGTCGCTCCAGTCCAGCGTGTAGTCCGTGCCCTCGACCAGCGTCGTGCCGTCCACCCGCACCGAGACGGCCGGCGTGACGGCAGCGCCCGTATAGGTCGTGTCGCCCGAGATCGTGACGTCGGAGGCCGTGATGGGCTTGGTCGGCTTTGGCTCGATGGTGAAGGTCTTGGAGACCGTGCCCACGTAGCGCCCCAACCCCTCGACCGTGGCCGTGGCCGTGCCGACGCCGTCGTTGTCCGTGTACGTGAGCGTGTAGTCCGTGCCCTCGACCAGCGTCGTGCCCTCCGCGACCACCGTGACGGCCGGCGTGACGGGCGTGCCGTAGTAAATCGCCGTGTCCGCCTCCAGCGTCACGCATTCGTCGGTGAGGTAGATGGGGCGCGTCGGGTCGTCCACGTTGGCCTCGCCGCCGAACTTGTCGATCACGTACTTCACGGCCTCGTAGGCGTCGATGGCGCCGGCGCTGCCCGTCTGCGTGGCGTCGTGGTAGTTCGCGCCGTCCGGGTCGAGCGCATGCGCCGTCTTCTGCATGGCCTCGAAGGCCTGGGCTACCGTCAGGTCGGGTTGCACCGTCCACAGCAAGGCGGCGATGCCTGCGACGAGCGGGCATGCCATGGAGGTGCCGCTGAGGCTCTCGTAGCTTCTGGTCGATTTGTTGTAGGTCGAGTAGATGCCCACGCCCGGCGCGCTGATGTCCTTGTACTCGTTGTAGTCGGAAAACGTCGCGTTCGTGCCGTTTTGGTTCAGCGCGGTCACGCTCATGCACTCGTCGAAATCGCCCGGCCAGGACTTGTCGGTCAGGGCCTTGCCGTACTCGCCGTTGCCGCCTGCCACGACCGTCAAGACCTTGTAGTCGTCGCGCATGGTCCGGATGGCCTTTTGAAACGCGGTGTCCTGGTCGTCTTCGCCATATCCGCCGAGGCTCATGTTGATGACGTGCAAGTCGCTCAGCTCGCCGGCGTCGATCAGCTCCTTCAGGTACTGGTAGGCCGCGAGCAGCATGGCCGAGTCCGTAACCAAATCCGAGCTGTAGAAACTCGTCTCGTAGTAAAAGACCTGCAAGGGGACGATGCGCGCGTTCCAGGAGGTTCCGGCTATGCCCTTGCCGTTGTTCGCCGCGCCGGCCGCGATGCCGGCCACGTGCGTGCCATGCCCGTCCGTCATCGACATCTCGCCTTTGGCCACCGTCACGGAGCCGTCGCTGTTTTGGGTGAGGCTGGCCATGTGCTCGGTGTCGATGTTGGCCTTCAGGTCCTCATGGTCGGTCTTCACCCCCGTGTCGAGTATGGCGATCGAGACGCTTTGCTCGGTGCGCGCCAAGGTCCAGGCGTTGTAGAGGTTGGCGCCCGAGGTGCTCGTCGTCTTCTCCCACGGGTCCAGATAGTACTGGCTCGACAGCTTCGTGTCGTTCGGGATCGCCCACGAGGGCGCCTCGTCTGCAGCGGGGCTTGCCTGCGATTGGACGCCGGCTGTAGACGTGACCGTCAAGTCCGCATCCGCATCCACATCCGCGCCCGCGTCCTCACTCGAAACCGTCGCCGCGCCGTCTGCCCCTTCATCGACCTGCACCGTCTCGTCGACCAGACGGTAGATGAAGTTGTGCTGGGCGCAGGCGACGCCCGGCGTGGCGTTCAGCTCGTCGATCAGCTCGTCGGCCTTGTCCTCGTCCACCTGCATCTTCACGGCGCGTCCGAGGTTTTCCGACGGCGCGACGGCATCGGAAAGCTCCGAGGCCGACGACATCGCCTTGGCACTCGCGACATCGTCCACATGGCGCTCCTCTTGCGCCGTCACGTCCGCGTCGTAGACGACTATGATCTCGTCTTTCGCATACTCGGCGCCGTCTACGGCAGATGCGCTACGCACCCCATCGGAGGCACCCTCGCCGCTTGCGACATCGCCCACGCCCGCGCCTCCCGCACCCGTGTCGCCCGTCCACGCCGCGTCCGCGTTTGCGGCAGCGGCGTCGGCGACGGCGGAGCTTGCCGCCTGGGCAAAACCCGCCGGCAGCATGAGCATCGCAAGCGAGGCCGCAAGCACGACGCGCGCGACCAACACACACCTTCTTCTCATCGTCAGTTCCTCTTTCCCGTCCATGTGTCTCTCTTGTCGTTTTCTCTTTCGGCGCATGCATGCCGCGCCATGAAGACGCGCGGGGCATGCACCGCGCAAGCGCCACGCGCTTCGCGAAAAGACGCGGCATGCGGCGCGCGAGCTCCCGCGCGGCCCCGCGGACACGCGGCGCCTACTTGCTTGATTTTTCAATCGCGCTGTACACGGCCTTTGAAACGGCCTTCTCGCCGCCAAACACATAGCAGCTCTCCTGCAGCGCGCTCTTGTTCGAGCCTACCACCTTGGCGACGTTGTTGGAATTGCCGTCGTCGGCCAAGATGATGACCGAGCCCTTCGCCCCGCACAAGGCCGCGCCGGCCAGCGCGTCCTGGTAGCCGCGCCCGGTGGCCACGCCCATGTGCCGAGCTGTCATGCCGTTTTTCAGGCAGAAGGCCGCAATCTTGTTGGAGGTGCCGTAGGCCGTGTTGCCGCCAAGCCGCTCGCAGGCCATGCCCGCAAGCTGCACGTCCTGCACCGATTGCGCCACTGCGGAGCTGCCGCCCACGATGATGGTGCGGGTAAATCCGCCGGCCAGCACCTTGGCACGCGTCTTGTCGGAAAGCGTGCCGGGCTTGCCACCCGCGAGGAATATCGGCGCGGCCTTCGCGTAGGCATATGGCGCGATGGACAGCGCGTCCTGGAAGCCGCCGGCGGTGGCGACGATGGCATCAGACCCCCAACCCTCGCCCGCCGTCTTGCCGCGCTTGTAGATCGCGTTCGCGGTGCCGATGGCGGTGCCGCCTGCCACGCGCTCCACGTCGGCCACGCCGTCGAGTGCCCCTATCTGGTTGACCACGGCATCCGAGACGGCGGACGTGCCGCCCACGACGATCACATGCTTCACCTTCTTGGACTGGATGAGCTCCTTCGTCGCGCTGGTGAACTTGTCCGGCGCCGTCATGAGGACCGGACAGTCGAGCAGGCCGGCCAGCCCGCTCGCGGAAAGCGCGTCGTAGTAGCCATTCGTGGTGGCCACGATCGCCCACTCGCTTTCCTTCCACCCCTCGTTCACGATGGCCTTCATCGTGCCGATGGCCGTCTGGCCCGCAAGGCGCTTCCACACGCTCGTTGCAGGAGTCGGCGCAGGAGTGGGCGTGTCGCCTGGTTTCACGATGTTGAAGTGCACGGTCTGCTCGCCCGCGAAGTTGTTGAAGCCGGCGACCGTCACCGTGGCCGTGCCCTCGTTGACGTTGTTCTCGTAGACGGCCACGTAGTCCTTTTCCTTCTCGAGCGCCTTGCCCTCGAAGCTCACCTGCAACGCGGGCTTGAGCTTCGCGCCTGTCCACGTCTGGTCGGGTATCGGCGCGATCTGCGCCTTCGTGAAGTCGCCGTAGCCGATCTCGAACTTCTTCTCGACGGTCGCGGGCATGGCCCCCGCGTAGTCGCCTATCGGCGTGACCGTCACCGTGGCCGTGCCGGCCGTGTCGTTGTTCTTGTAGGACAAGCTGTAGTCCTTGCCCTCTTCGAGCGTCACGGCCCCATAGACCACCTGCGGCTTCGGGCAGATGGGCTCGCCGGCGTAGGTGTAGCTGCTCTCGACGCCACCCGCGATCTCGATGTTGTTGCGCACCACGATGGCGTTGACGTTGTGCAGGTAGCGCGCGCCGGAGACGTTGTCCACCGGGTCGCTGCTATAGCCCGCCGTCTTGTAGCCGTTTTTGGTGATGCCCCAGATCAGCTGCGGCTCGTACTTGTAGTTCGCGTTCCTGAGGTTGCTCTCCTCGAGGTCTGCCATCGTCGTGGACAGCGGATCGGAATACTCGGTCACGGACAAGACAGGCTCGACCGTCACGGGGTTCGTGGTGCCGCCGAGTATGCTGCCCGTGGCCTCGGGGTAGAAGAAGCATTGCTGCTTGAAGGTGCTGTAGGCCACAGACGACAGGCCGCTGGTGCCGGTCGCGCCGTAGAGCAGGGTCGCCTTGTCCTGCCATTGCTCGTCTAGCCCCGCGTCTTGCAGCAGCTCGGCGAGCGTGACGTAGTAGTCGCTCGACGTCGCCCACCACGCGCCGTTCTTGTAGTACATGCCCGAGACGGGGTCGCGGTTCTCGACGCCCATCGCCTCGAACTCCTCCACAGGATAGGACCTGCGCTCGACAAGCTTGCCGTTCACGCCGTATTGCTCGTAGACGGTGAGGAAGGCGTCGTCGCCTGCCGGCACGGCGGCATCAGATGCAATGCCGGTCTCCTGCACGGCGCGTTCCCCGCCAGCCGCCTGCTCTTGCATGCCCGCGTCCTGCGCGCCTGCGCCCGCGTTTTCCGCACCTTGCTGCGCCGCGCCCGCAGGCCAAGCGAATGCGGCACATGCCAGCGCGCACAAGGCAAGCGCCGCCGCGACAGCTGCCGCCCCGAAGACGTGCGACGTTGCCCTCTTCTTGCTCAAGATCTGCATATGGGATGTCCCTTTCTCGTATGGGGTGAAAGGGGATGCGCACGCAGCCCCCCGCACCCGCGCCCGGGCGCCGCGCGCAAGACGCATGCGCGAACGCGGGCGCGGAGGTAGAGGCAAGGCGCGCACGGCACCAACGCCCGCGCGCGCCTCGACCCCATGGCTATTTCGATGCCCCGTCGATCTTCTTTGCCACGCTATCCGACACCGCCGAGGTGCCGCCGAAGATGTAGCAGCTCGGCTTCAGGGACGTCTTGTGCGCCTTCACGACCGCGTCGACATTGTTCGAGTTCCTGTCGTCGGCCAAGACGAGGATCGACCCCTTCTTGCCGCACAAGGCAGCGCCGGCCAGCGCGTCCTGGTAGCCCCGACCTGTGGCCACGCCCATGTGCTCGGCCGTCATGCCCTCCGAAAGGCAGAAGTCCGCAATCTTCCTGCAAGTGCCGTAGGCCGTGGCGCCCTGCAAGCGCTTGGCGTTCACAACCTGCTTGTCCACGGAGGAGGCCACGGCCTTCTCGCCGCCCACGATGATGGTGCGGGTAAAGCCGCCGGCCCGCAGCTTGGAAAGGGTGCTGTCGACGAGGGTTGCAGGCGTCGTGGCGCCGCCCCTCGCGAGGAAGATGGGCGCCTTCTTTGCATACGCGTACGGAGCGATGGACAAGGCGTCCTGGAAGCTACCCGAGGTGGCCACGATCGCGTCGCCGCCCCAGCCGTCGCCGATGGTCTTGCCGTACTCGTAGACCTTGTTCGCGGTGCCGATGGCCGTGTTGCCGGCCACGCGCTCCACCTCAAGTCCCATGGCCCGAAGCTGCTTTTCCACGTTCGCCGAAACCGCCGAGACGCCGCCCACGACGAGAACCTTCTTCACGCCCTTGTCGCCCAGTATGGCGCGCGTTTGCTTGGACAGCGAGTCCGGCGCGGTCATGAGCACCGGCGCATCGAGAAGCCCGGCCACCCCGGCGGCCGACAGCGCGTCGTGGTAGCCCCTGTTCGTGGCCAGGACCGCCCACTCGCTGCTCGTCCAGCCCTCGTCCACGATCTGCTTCATGGTGCCCAGCGCATCGGCTCCCGCCAGGCGCTTCCACAGCGTCGCGTCCAAAATGGTGAACGGCACTTCCTTCGTGCCCGTGTAGTCGCCCTTGCCCGCGATCACAATGGTCGCCTGGCCGGGCTCAACGTTGTCCCTGTAAGACAGCTCGTAGTCCTCGCCCAAGGAAAGCTGCACGCCGTCGACCGAAACCACGGGCTCGGGGCAGATCGCCTCGCCCGTCGCATACCAGTCGTCCACCGGCTCGACCGTGGCCGTCGCGATATCGACAAGCGAGAGGTCCTCGCCTGTGACCGTGACGGTGCACGTGGCCGTCGTCGGGTGCTGCGGGTCGTAGGAGTTGGTCACCAGCACGGCCACCTCGTAGGTGCCGGGCTTCAAGAAGCGCACCTGCTGGTCTTTGCGGTTCGCATCGGCGATCGCCTTGCCGTCGAGCGTCCACGCGTAGGTCAAGTCGCCGTTTTCGGTCGCGGCGCCGGACTCGAGGTTGAGCGGCAGGCCGCTTTTCGCCTCGGCGGTCGCGGGCAGGCTCAAGGTCACGTCGATCGGGTGGAAGTGGTCGGCGTCGAAATTGGTCGCGGTGCTCGAGTTCTTGTAGCCGTAGGCCTCGACCTCGAGTGGGTCGTAGGTATAGCCGTAGGTGAAGGCGTTCTCGCCCAGCTCCCACTCGCCTTGGTTCAAGAAGACGACCTTGCCGCCGTCGGCGCCTTTCAGGCCAAGGCAGTTCCAGAAGGCGCAGCTGCCCACGCTCGTCACGCAATCGGGGATGACGACCTCGGTGAGGAGCGCGTCGTTTTGAAACATCGAGGGCGCGATCTCTTCAAGCTGGCAGCCCTCCTGGAAGGTGAGGCTCGTCAGCTGCGTGCAGGTGCCGAACGCGGCGTTGCCTGCCTCTTTCAACGACTTGGGGATCTCGAGTTGCGTGAGCGCGCCCGCCTGCGCGAAGCAGCCCGTGCCGATGCTCTCGAGCGCGCCGTCTTCGGCAAAATCGATCTCGGCCAGCTCTTCGATGCTGTAGAAGGCGTGGTCGCCCAGCTCCCTCACGGACGCGGGAATCTCGAGCTTTGCCAGCTTCGTGTTCTCGAAGGCCTTCTCGCCCACCTCGAGCAACCCTGCGGGCAGCGCGATTTCGGTGAGGGGCACGCGGTCGAAAGACCATGCGCCGATCGTCTTCACCGTCGCGGGGATCTCGACGGAGACCAGAGCCTCGCATCCGTAGTAGAAGCCCTCGGGGATCGCGGTGATGGTGGAGGGCAGATTCGTGTCGGCCAGCTTGTAGCAGCAGTCGAACACGTAGGTGCCCAGCGTCGTGGCCGACTCGGGCACGTTCACCTTCTCGAGGTCTTTCGCGTAGCGAAACGCCGCCCAGCCGATCTCGGTCACGCTCTCGGGCAGCACGACCTCCTTCACCCCGTGCTCGTTTACGCGCGTGGAGTTCGGGTCGCAGCGGAAGGCCTCGTCTTCGACCTTGGTCACGCCGTCGGCCACCGTGTAGCTATCGGCGTCGCGGCCCATCGGGTAGGTGTGCAGGGTCTTCATGTCGGCGGTGTAGAGCACGCCATCGACCGAGCTATAGGC
>CAVFDV010000024.1:0-16392 GCA_963621315.1 Oscillibacter sp. MSJ-31 | reverse complement strand
TCGCCGCCATCGTGCAGCAGGGCGCGGGCACCTTGTCGCTGGACGGCATATCCGTCGACATCCAAAACGCCAATGCGAACGCCGTCGGCGCGCTGGCCGCCAACGAGAAGGGCACGCTCGTGCTCTCGGGCGCCACCGTGCGGGTCGGCGCCGTGCAGGTGGCCGCCGTCGGGGCGAGCGCCGCCGGCGCGAAGGCCGAGGCGGGCACCTTGGAGCTCGTGGGCGGCAGCGTCTCCGTCCAGGCAAAGACCGGCACGGCCGCCGGCGTCGAGGCCTCGGGCTCGATGGCCGCGGCCAGGGTGTCCGGCGGCTGCACGGTCGGCGTCGCAGGCGACGCGTCCACCTTGCGCGCCGCGTCTGCCGACAGGGGCTCTGCGCTTTTCCTGGGCGCCTCGTCGTTGGAGGTCTCGGGCGCGGCGTCTGCCACGGCGGCACGCGGCGTCTTTGCTGAAAACGCCACGGTGGCGCTGTCCGGGGCAAGCGTCGCCGTGGCCGCCGACGCGTCGGTTGCCGCCGACGCGCTGCCCGCGCTCGACGCCTGGGGGGTCTATGCCGTGGACTCCCAGGTGGCGCTTTCGGGCGCGTGCTCCATCGCCGTGCCACGCGAGGCGAGCATCTACCACGACGGCACGGCCCTTTCCGTCGCCGGCGACTTTTCGCCTGCGGGCGGCGCGAAGCTCTTCGTGCACAGCGCCGACATCGCGGGCAACGTGTTCGCCACGCCCGCCGAGGGCACGGACTCCATCGCCGACAAGGCCGGCCTGTTCACCCCCGCGCAGACCCCGGGCAACGCCTACGCGGGGTGGGAGGCGCTTGCCTCCGCAGACGGCGCGCTTTTGTGGAGCCACGAGGCGGTCGCCCAGGTCGTGCGCGCCGGGCAGGCCGTGGGGCAGTACCAGACGCTGGCCGACGCCGTCGCCGCCGCGCAGGCAGGCGACACGGTTCAGATGCTCGCCGACGACCGCACCCCCGCGTTTTCCGTGGACAAGGAGCTGCGGCTGGACCTGAACGGCCGGCAGGTGGCGGTCAGCGCGAGCGGCCAGGACGGTATCGCCGTGTCCGCCGCGTTCACCGTCGTGGACAGCGCGGACGAGAAGGGCGCGCTTTCCGTGGACTTCCCCCAGGCGTCGAGCGCCGGCAGCGGCGTGCGCGTGAGCGGCGGGCAGCTGGTGCTCGACGGCGCGGCGCTTGCCGTGGACTATACGGGCGTGGGCAGGGTCGCGCAGCTGGCAGGCGTCACGGTCTCGCGCACGAGCGGCGGCTCGGGCGAGAAGCTGCTCGTCATGCAGGGAGGCGCCACGTTGTCCGTGGGCACGTCGGCCGCCGCGGCCAAGCTGGCCGCCTCCAAGCTGAGCAGCGTCGAGAGCGTCGCCGGCATATCGCTGGCCGGCGACAGCCTGTCTGTCGACGTGCAAAACGGCTGCAAGGTCGTGGCGCACAATCCCAGCACCACGCTGCGCACGGTGGCCTCGGCCGGCGGCTCGTCCAGCATGGCCAGCGACCAGATGTATGTGAAGCAGATCGACCCCGACAAGGGCTCGGACCTGTACAAGGAGATACTCGCCAAGTTCAAGCTGAACGCGAAGTTCGACGAGAAGGCCGGCTCGTCCATGAGCTCTGCGACGGGGTACGCGGCCATGGTCTACTACGTGGCGCCCATGACGCTCGACGACGGCACGAAGATCTGGGCCTTCTCCCGCGTCCTGACCGCCGAGGAGGCGGGCGAGGACGCCAACATCGTGCCCGAGCTGATCTACACCACGAGCGACTACCAGGTGTGCGGCGACGCCGTGGGCATACTCTCGCCTTCCACCGGCACGGGCAACACGGTGGGCGTCTCCGGCGCGGTGGACGCCACGGCCGCCATGGGCAACGCCTACGCCCTGAAGGCCAGCGCCGCGTCCACGTTCAATATCGACGGCGCCGCGCTGTCGGCCTCCACCGACGGCAGCGGCACCTACTACAAAAACATCGGGCACGCGCCCGACCTGAAGGAGAAGCTGGGCATCTCGGTGGCCATGGGCGCCCACGGCTTCAACTTCTACGGGTCGAGCACCACCCAGGGCGTCGAGGAGTCGCAGTTCCAGGCCGCGGCCATCTACGGCGGCGAGGACATGGTGAAGCAAAACGGCGCGCCTGTCTTCGTCTTGTCGGGCGCGACGAGCGTCTCGGCCACGGCCGAGGCCGGTTTCGCGGCGGGCGTGATGTGCGACCAGGTGCAGCTCGACAGCAGCTTTGACGCGGCTGCGGGCAGCGTGACGGCCACCGGCTACGACGGCACGACGTCTTTCGGGCAGAAGTTCGCCGTGCCGGCCGCCGAGGGCGGGACGGTCGCGCAGGCCCAGGCCGAGGCCTTCGCCGACGCCACGGGGCAGTTCATGCCGCAGCTGGACGAGGGCGGCGCGTCTGCCAGCTGGAACTACGGCTCGTATGCCGAGGAGGCCACGGTCACCTTCATCGGCGCGAAGGCCGCCGACGGCAGCGCCATGGGCGACGTGACGGTGCAGGGCGCGCAGGGCGTGGCCTTGGGCGAGGCGGCCGCGCAGGCGCCGGCGCCCGCCGACTACAGCACGAGCGCGGGCACCTACCGCTTCGTGGGCTGGAAGACCAAGGTGAAAAGCGAGACCGACACCACCGTCTCGGGCAGCGCCGTGCTCGTCACCCGCGTGTTCGACCCGGCGCGCGTGGGCGCCTACGAGCCGCTGGCGGCCGAGAACACGCTTTCGGCCTACTACGTGCTGGTGGGCGCCGGCCAGCAGCTGGTGCAGTTCAAGGTCGAGGACTTCCTCTACGCCTACGCGCTGGATGGCGGCGAGTACCCGAACTGCGTGGACGCCTACAAGGCCACCATCGACTCGAAGGCCGACGTCTCCTGGACCACGCCCGGCGCGAAGCTCGACGACGACGGCAAGCGCTGGACCTTCGGCGGCTGGGCGCAAGGCTACGCGGACGTCTCGGGCGGGACCTATCCCAGCGCCTCCTACACGCCGGCCCAGGCACTGCCCGAGGCGGTGGCGGGCGGCGAGACGGCGAGCTACACCGCCGTGTACGCCAACCCCACGCTCAAAGACGTGACCATCGTCTTGCACTACTGGAACTACTGGAACAACTCCACGTGGACCTTCAACAAGGACGTGACCTCCGACGACATGAGCTGCCGCGTGAACGTGCCCTACGGCACCGACGTGAACACCGTGTCCAACGGCAACTACCTGAAAGACGGCAAGCCCTTCGACTTCACGAACAAGACGTCGGTAAACGGCGTGACCGTCTACCAGTCGGGCAAGTTCTTGGGCTGGTCGGTGCGCTACAACGACAAGCAGGCCTTCGGCGAGGGGCTGCCCACGGCAGGGCACGGCGTGAGCGACTACTACGCCATCTACGACCTGAAGACCGCCGACGCGAACGTGTCGTTTGTGGCGCAGGGCGAGACGGTGAAGACGGCCACGCTGGCAAGCGACAAATCGCTGGCCGATGCCTTGAGCGCGGCAGGCGGCGTGGACGTCGAGGCGCCGGCGGGCAAGGTGTTCAAGGGCTGGGCGACCTCTGCGGAAAAGGCCGAGAAGGGCGAGGTGATCACGAGCGAGGCCATGGCCAAGCTCTCGGCCAGCCCGTCTCTGACCGAGCCTGCCAAGGGCGAGGGCACCGAGGTCTCGGTGAGCTACTACGCCTCGTTTGGCGACCCCGACCCGGTGAAGGTGACGCTGCACGCCAACGGCGGCAACTGGAGCGCGGACAAGACGATCTCGAACGTCGCGCCGTTTGCGCCGGTGTCTGCCAAGGCGCTGGAGGGCTACAGCGCGCCCGCCAAGGCGGGCTATGTCTTCACCGGCTGGAACACGGCAGCCGACGGCACGGGCAGCGCCTTTAGCATCGAAAGCGACAACGTGCCCAACGCGGACCTGGAGCTCTACGCCTCCTACGTGAAGGTGCTGGCCGACGCGGCCACGGGCTGTGCCGTGGACACGAGCAGCGCGCGCGTGACAAGCGATGCCGGGCTGGGCGCGAGCGGCGCCGTCGTCTCGGTGGAGAAGGCCGGCGCGGCAGATGCGGCCGTGAAGCTTTCGAGCGGCTACACCTCCATCGGCACGTACAACGCCGCCTTCTACATCAAACGCGGCAGCGTCAAGACCCGGCTGGACAGCGGGTTCGGCACCGTGAAGCTGATGGTCCCCGTGCCGGCCGCGTACGCCAACCGCGAGCTGTGGGCCTACGTGCTGGCCGCCGACGGCACCACGAAGAGCGTGAAGTGCACCGTGGAGGGCACGGGCGTGAACGCGAGCGTGGGGGGCGCGGGCGCGAGCGCGACGGCGACCTTCGCCGTGTCCTCGCTGGGCGCCACCACCACGGGCAACGTCGTGCTGGCCTACAAGGCCACGAGCGCGGACACCGCGCTGGCCACGGCCAAGTCCCAGGCGCTCGAGCAGCTGAAGACGCTGATGAGCGCCTACCAGGCGCTCTACGACCAGGGCGAGTACGAGGGCGACGAGGACAGCGGCGCCTACGGCGAGCTGGTGGCCGCCTACAACGACGGCGTCGCCAAGGTGAGGGCGGCCACGAGCGTCGCGGACGTGAAGAGCGCCGCGCAGGCAAGCGCCGACGGCATGGCAGCCGTCGAGGGCGCGAGCGCTTTGGCCAAGGCCAAGGCCGACGCCCTCTACAAGCTGGCCGAGGCCTACGCCGGCTACAACGCAAGCGACTACTCCCTGGCCAACTGGGACGCGCTGACGCAGGCCTACCGCACGGCGACGGGCAACGTGACCTCCGCGCAGACGGGCGCCGACGCGTCCGCCGCGGCATCCGACGGGCTGGTCGCCATGGCCGCCGTCGAGGCCGACGGCGCGGGCGCGGGCGGGCTTTCCAGCGGCGACGGCCTGAGCTCGACCGCCGGCCTCTCCGGCGGCGGGCTGTCGTCGAGCGGAGGGCTGTCCTCTTCCGGCGGGTCCGGCCTGTCGTCGTCGGGCGCGTCGGACGGCTCGGGCTCGGGGCTTTCCAGCTCGGACGGCGCCGACGGCCTGTCCGGCTCCACCACCCAGCTGGCAAGCGACAGCACGGGCAGCGACTCCCTCTCTAGCGATGCCGCCCAAAAGGACGGCGGCGTCTTGCAATGGCTCAAGGACCACTTGGTCTTGGTCGTCGTCGTGCTGCTGCTGCTGATCGCCGCGGCCTCGGTCCTGGCCTGGTGGCTGCTGCGCCGCCGCTACGACGACGATGACGACGACGACTTCTGGGACGACGGCGACACCGTCTTCATGGGCGCGGAGTAGGGAAGCGGGACATTCGGGAATGGGTTTTCTGGAAAAGAAGAGGCGGGCCGACGAGGAGCGCCGCCTGTCGGATCCCACGTCGGCCGACATCGGCTTTCTCGACGAGGGCGACAACCTGTGGGCGGACGCGGTGGACGAGGGGCACGCCCGCGACTGGCGCGCGCGCAAGGTGTTCATCCTCTTCGTGGTCTTGCTCGTGGTCTTGCTCGTGGCGATGCTCGTCCCGAAGAACATGCTCAACCCGGGCATCATGCAGTCCAACGACGCCGTGGGCGCCAGCTGGTGGACCCCGTCGTGGTTCGTCACGCAGTTCTCCGCCAACATGCAGACGCTCGTGCTGCTCTTCGCCGGCGACGCGCAATCGGCGAGCCTGTTCATCCACTACCTGGTGATCGCCCTGGCGGGCGCGGGCCTTGCGCTGTCGGGCGCCGTCTACCAGGGGGCGTTTCGCAACGCGCTGGTCAGCCCCTCGACGCTGGGCGTGATGACGGGCGGGCAGTTCGGCATGGCGCTGTGGGTGCTCGTCATCACCGAGACGGGCGGCACGCTCTCGCTTGCCGCCGTGCAGGCAGGCGAGGGCAGCTCGTGGGTGGACTACCTCTCGTCGTCGTACGGGCTGGCCTTCTGCTCCTTTCTGGGCTGCTTTGCCGTCGTGGCGCTCGTCTTGCTGACGCTGCGCGTGGCGCGCGGGACCTCGGGCATCATGATGATCGTGACAGGGCAGGTCGTCGGCGGCATCGTCGGCGTGTTTTGCACGCTCGTGCGCTACTACTACGTCACGACCGACCCCTTCGGCGACGCGGCGCAGTTCCTGCAGGAGGTGGCCGTCGCCACCTTCATCCGCGAGTTCACCTGGATCGACATCGTGGCCATCGGCGTGCCGCTTGCCTTGACGTTTTTCGTGGTCATGCGCCTGCGCCAGAAGATGATGACGCTTGCCCTGGACAAGACCGAGCAACGCTCGCTGGGCGTGAACACGAAGGCCATGAACTTCGCCGTGGTCACGCTGTGCACGCTGCTCACGGCCATCATCATCTCGTTTTGCGGGACGGTGGGCTTCGTGGGCTTCCTGGTCCCGCACCTGGCGCGCCGGCTCGTGGGACCCAACTTCGGCTACCTGCTCCCGGCGTCCACCGTGCTGGGGGCCGTCTTCGTTCTGGGCGCCTACGTTTTGCTGGAGGCCACGGCGGGCGTGGACTACGCGCAGATGGTGGGCATGTTCATCTCCATCGGCGGCGCGGCGGTGTTTCTGGTGACCGCCTTGCGCGGAAAGGGGGTGCGCAATGGGACCTTCGCCTAAGCTGGCACCCGAGGTCGCGTCCGGCGCCGCATCCGGCACGCCCGGCGCGCCCGAGACACGCGCAGGGGCCACGTCGCGCACGTCCACATGGGGCGCATCCGAGGCGCGCGCCTCCGCCACGACGCGCGCGATCGACATCGACACGACCGACGCCTTGCTGGCCGCCGACGCGCGCAGCATGCGCAAGAAGGTCGGCATCAGCATGGCGGCGCTGGCCGTGGCCGTGCTCGCCGGCATGTGCATATACGGCGCCGACCCCGGCTGGGGCATCCACTACCAGGTGTTCAGCCCCCTCGACGTGTTCGCGGCCATCGGCGAGCACATCTACAACTTCATCGCCGATTTCGGCCTCGTGCCCGCGCACGACACCTCGCACTACTACGAGACATGGCCTTTGTACATGGTCTTGGGCGACCGCTTCGGCGTGATCGCCATCACCATCTTGTGCGCGGTGCTCCTCGCGGTGTCGGGCATGCTCTACCAAAGCGTGTTCAAAAACCCGATCGCAGGGCCGGGCATGCTGGGCGTGTCCAGCGGCGTGACCCTGGGCAACACCATCCTGGTCTATTTGTGCGGCGCCGAGGCGCTGGGCTTGGCCGGCGAGCGCTACGCGCTGTGCTACGGGCTGGGCGCGGCGGTGCTCGCGTTCGTCATCTTGGCCGGGCGCAAGCTCTCGGGCAAGGGGCGGCCCTTCGACATCGTCACCATGCTGCTGATCGGCGCCATACTCTCGCAGCTGATCGGCTTCATCTCCACCTACATGACCATGTTCGTGATGGACCCGGACAAGCTGGCCGTGTTCATGACGCTCTCGCAGATGCTCAACGTCGACACCTCGCTCGTCTCCTACATATGCCTGGGAGCGGCCTCTGCCGTCTCGCTGGTCCCCGTGTGGTTTCTGCGTTTCAGGTTGAACGTGCTGGCCTTCGACGAGCAGGAGGTGCGCCTTTTGGGCGTGAACCTGACGGCCATTCGCGCGGTGGCGCTGATCTGCGGGGCCATCATGATCCTGGCGGCGCAGATCCACATCGGCGCCGTGGCCATGGTGTCGCTGATCGTGCCGTTCATGGCGCGCGCGTGGTTCGGGTGCGAGTTTCGCAAGCAGCTCGTCGGGAGCGTGTGCGTGGGCACGGTGCTCCTCGTGGCGTGCCGCTGCATCGTGGACCTGATCCCGTTCGTCGGCGACGGCATAGGCATAGGCTGCGCGGTCAGCGCGGTGGCCCTGCCGCTGTTTCTGTTGATCATCGCGAGGTACATGAGGGGCTGGGAATAGAGTGAGACTCGAGCTGAAAGACGTGGCCATCGGCTACGACCGCGACAAGCCCATACAGCGCATGGTGAACTTCACCGTGGACAGCGGCGAGGTGTGCTGCGTGCTGGGGCCCAACGGCTGCGGCAAGACCACGCTGGTGAAGACCGTGCTGGGCATGGTGCCGCTGATAAGCGGGCGCATCTCCATGGACGGCGACGACGTGACGCGCTGGAGTGCGCGGCGGCTGGCAGGCTCCATGGCCTACGTAGCCCAAAAGCACGACCAGCCCTTCCCCTTCCAGGTGAAGGACGTGGTCATGCTCGGGCGCGTGAACAAGGTGGACGGCCTGGGCGGGCAGCCCACGGCCGAGGACTGGAGCGTCGTGGAAAACGCGATGAACGACATGGGCATTTGGCATTTGCGCGACGCGCCCTACAGCGACATCTCCGGCGGCGAGCTGCAGATGGTGATGTTCGCGCGCGCGCTGGCCCAGGAGCCGGAGATGCTCATCTTGGACGAGCCCACGGCGGCGCTCGACTACGGCAACGCCGTGCGCGTGATCGGCAAGGTGCGCAAGCTCGCGCGCATGGGGTATGCCGTGGTCATGATCACGCACAACCCCGACCATGCCTTCATGACGGGCGCGAACGTGGCCCTGTTCACCAAGGCGCAGCCCATGAAGTTCGGCACGGCGGGCCAGATCATCACGCGCAGCAACATCAAGGACGCCTACGGCATCGGGGTGAAGCTGGTGGAGTTCACCCACGACAACAACTTCACCATGCGCATGTGCGCCCCCGAGTTCGAGGACGAGGAATAGGGGCGTGGGAGGCGGTCTTTCAGGGGGCGGCGCGCGCGTGCGCGACGGGTGAGGGCGCGCGGCGTATCCCCCGCTTTCCCCGTTTCCTCGTTTACCCATTCACCCGCCCCGCCCGGGCGCATCCGGCGCGGCGGCACGACATACAGGCAATGCACGTATCTATCTCGAAAGGTTTGGACAGCATGGAACACACGACCGGGGCGCAGGCCCAGCAAAAGCTCGACGCCATCGTGAAAAACGTCGAGACGGTGATCGTGGGCAAGCGTGAGGCGGTCGAGCTCGTGGTGTGCTCGCTGGTCGCGGGCGGGCACGTGCTCTTGGAGGACATGCCGGGCACGGGCAAGACCAGCCTGGTGAGCGCGCTGGCACGCTCGATCGATTGCAGCTTCCGCCGCATCCAGTTCACCCCCGACGTCATGCCCTCGGACGTGACGGGCTTTTCCATCTTCAACCAAAAGGAGCGCGACTTCGAGTTCCGCAACGGCGCCATCATGGCAAACCTCGTCTTGGCCGACGAGATCAACCGCGCGAGCGCAAAGACGCAGTCGGCGTTGCTCGAGGCCATGGAGGAGCGGCAGGTGACGGTCGACGGCCAGACGCACAAGCTGCCCGAGCCGTTCATGGTGCTGGCCACGCAAAACCCCATCGAGCAATACGGCACCTACCCGCTGCCGGAGGCGCAGCTCGACCGCTTTTTGATCAAGCTGTCCATGGGCTATCTGAAGATGGACGAGGAGGTGCGCGCCATCATGGAGGCCGACGACGCCAAGGAGGCGCTGCGCCCCATGTGCGCGGCAGAGGAGGTCATGGCGCTGCGCGCGGCTGCCAAGCAGGTGCACGTGGCCGCGCCCATCGCGCGCTACGCGGTGCAGATCACCATGGCCACGCGCGAGGCCAAGGAGCTGACCTTCGGGGCCTCGCCGCGCGGGTCGAAGTCGCTTGTGAGCCTGGCGCGCGCCTGGGCGCTGATGCGCGGGCGCGCCTACGTGACCCCCGACGACATCAAGTACCTCGCGCCGTTCGTGCTGTGCCACCGCATCGCGCTCACGCACGAGGCGAAGATGGACGGGCGCACGCAGCAAAGCGTGGTGGCGTCGCTGCTGGACACCATCGCCACGCCCATGTTGAGCGGCGAAGAGGCGAGGAGCCTGTAGCCGATGGCGCGTGACGAGAAGAGGCGCGCCGCGCGCGCCGGGCGCGCGGAGCGCGGTAGCGCGCGCGGTGCGGGCGTGCGGCGCGGCGGGCATGCCGGCCGGGGCGGCCGGGGTAGCAGGCGCCGGGATGCGGGCGCGCAAGGCGGGCAGGAGGTGTCGGCCGGCGGGCGTGTGGCGCCCGGCGCGGGCAAGCGGCACAAAAGGCCCAAGCACCGCTTCGCCATGTCCTCCGACGAGCGCAAGGCGGCGCGGCGCGGCGTGGTGCTGCGCGCCGTCGCCTGCGTGTGCGTGCTGCTGGTGACGCTCGGGCTCGCCCTCGTGGTGGGCAACGACGAGTACCGCCCCACGGCGGTGGGCTGGATCCCCTTCATCGGCGTGGCGACGGCCATCGTCCTGGCCTTCCTCTACCTGCAGATCCTGCGCCGCTCCATCAAGCTGCTCGAACGCAGCAACGTGACCGACTGCGAGCGCGACGAGGCCGTGCCCTTCAAGGTGCGCTTCGCCAACCGCTGCCCGCTGTTCTTCTTCCGCATGGAGGCGCACTTCTTCACCGCAGACCTCTACGGCAACCCCGTCAGCCACCGCGCCACCACCATCTCGCTTGCACCGTTCGAGAAATACGACATGCCCTTCACCACGCGCTTCGAGCACATCGGCATCTACCAGGCAGGCCTCGACCGCGTGGTGGTCTACGACTTTTTGCGCCTGTTCAGCTTCTCCATCGAAGGGCCCAAGCGCCAGCGCATCCAGGTCGTCCCGCGGCTCGTGCCCATCTCGAACCTCGAGTTTTCCAACGACGCTGTGGTGGAGACGACGAAGGCCGCGCGCAGCGTGCTGTCCGATTCCATGGACTACGCCGCCGTGCGCGAGTACGCCTACGGCGACCCGATGAAAAACGTGCACTGGAAGCTCTCGGCGCGCAGCGAGGGGCTAATGACCAAGCTGTTCGAGACCTACACCAACCCCGGCGTGGCCGTGATGCTGGACTTCTACGGGCCGGGCCAAAGCGCGACGGCGCTGATGCGCATGTTCGACGCCGTGGTGGAAAGCGGCTTTTCCATCGCGCGCTACGCGCAATGGCGCGGCATGGACTCCGAGGTGCACTATTGCGACCGCTCGGGCGGGCACGTGCGGCGCATCTCGTGGCGGCAGTCGGATTTGCCCGACATCGTGTCGGAGATGCCGAGGTTTTCGGCGGACCCGGCGCGCGCCGAAGACGCCATCAGGCTCGTCGAAGAGCAGGTGAACTCCATCTACGGCCAGTCCAACGTGGTCGTGTGCACGGCGAACCTGTCGGCGCGCATGGTGGACGTGCTCGTGCAGGCGCGGCTGCGGCGGCGCGACCCGATGCTCGTGGCGGTGGTGCCGCGCGGGCTGGAGGGGCGCGAGCGCGACCAGTGGCTGGCGCCGCTGGCCCGGCTCGACTCCGAGGGGATCCCCTACAAGGTGATCTGCGAGGCAGACGAGCTGTCGGGAAAGGCGGTGACGGGCAATGGCGAGTAGCGAGAAGACACGCAAGGGCGCCGCACGCAAGGGCGGCGGACATGAGGCCGCGCCGCGCGGCGGCGCGGACCGCCGCGGGCGCGCGGGACATAAGGGCGCGGCGCGCGGCGGCGCGGGGCGGCGCGGCGGGCAAGGCCCGGCGCAGCGCCCGGGCGCGGGCGGCCACGCGGGCGCCAAGCAGGGCGGCGCGAGACAGGCCGCTGCGAGGCAAGGCGGCCCCAAGCAGGGCGGCCGCGTGAAGCCGGCGGTCGGCTCGACGCGCATGAAGGACCGCTCCAGGCTCTCCGCGCGCATGAAGAAGAAGACGCGCGTGCGCCTCTTCATCCAGTCGAGCATCCTCGACTTCGTGTTGGTGCTGCTCGTGTCGGCGTCGCTTTCCTTCACCATCAGCTACGGCTTCCACAGCGCGTGGGCCTACCGCGGCGACGCGGCGCTCGTGGCGCTGCTCACCCTGCCGACGCTCGTGTGCCTGTATGCGGGCAGCTGGTCCAAGCGCGCCGTGTGGCCTGCGGCCATCGCGTGCGCGGTCGTGGGCATAGGCATGACGGCCGCCGCCGTCGCCATCTCGCCCGAGCCCTTCATCGTGGACGGCGCGATCTCCGACACCGAGGGCTGCTATGGCATTTTCGCCATCGTGTGCTTCGTGGTGCCGGTGGTGGTGTTTTTGCTGTCGCGCAGGCCGGTCGGCCTGGTGTTTCTGCTGCTGGCGGCCACCATCGCGGCCGGTTTGGTGCAGTTCCTCTACCGCGAATGGGCGGTGGAAGGCCCCGGCATCCCCGCGGCGGTCGTGATGCTGTTCGGCATCGGCATGATGTTCGTGTACGAATGCTACAAGCAGTCGGTGTATTCGGCCAACCGCGTGAAGCGCACCTCGTTTGCGGGCGCCTTCGCGTTTTCCGCGCTGATCGGCGCCGTGTGCGTGCTGGTGGGCGTGGGCGTGTTCTACGGCGTGGTGGCCGCCACCGACATGGAGACGCCCGAGATCAAGCTTTTCGAGCGCAACGTCTCGCCGCCCGTGACCGACGAGGCGCGCGACTACGAGAAGACGCAGATCCGCGGCAACGAGACGACCTCCAACACCGGCGACGAGACCGACGACACGGGAGACGCCGGCGAGGGCGGCGACCCGAACGTCGAGTCCGGGACCGCGACGCTACCCGACACGATCTTGGGCAAGCTCGCGTCGAGTCTGGCCGGGATCGACCCCGACAGCGTGGACTCCAGCAGCGACAACTCGGCGCTGCATTTCGCCTGGCAGCTGCTGTGGATCATCTACACCGTGCTGGCCGTGGCCGCCGTCGTGGCGTTTCTGGCGCTGTGGCGCTACCGGCGCACGCTGCGGCTGAAGCGCATCGCGAAGCGCTCGAACGCCTACCAGGTGTACTTCCTGTACATGTTCTTGCTGGAGCGCTTCCGCCGCGTGCGCATACGCAAGCCCGCGCACCTGACGCCCATGGAGTTCGCGCAGGGGTTCTCGCGCACCATGCACTCCTACACGCGCGGTACGGACGGGGTGGACTTCGTCGAGGTGACCGACCTCTACCAGCAGGCCGTGTTTGGCGGCTGCGAGCCCGGCGACGAGCAAGTCGAGCGCGTGCGCGGCTACTACCGGGCGTTTTACAAGAACGCGTTCAAAGCCACGATGTGGCCGAAGTGGGTGTTCTGGCGCTTCTGGCGCCTGTAGCGGCGCGCCACGCCCGGCTTTACGGAAAGGACGTTCATGGACGAGGAGCAGACAAAGGCCGCCGAGGCTGCGGGTAAAGGTGAAGGCGGGTCCGGCGAGGACAAGCCCAAGGCAAGACCGAAGCCGAGGACCGCGCCCGTAAAGAAGGGCGTACCCGCCGTCGGCGACGCCAAGGCAAAGCCTGCGGCGGACGCCGACGCGCCGAAGGCGAAGGGCGCGGCGAAAACGGGGGACGGCAAGGCCGGGGGCAAGACCGCGCCGAAAGCTTCACCAAAAGCTGCACCGAAAGGCGCGTCGGATGTTTCACCGAAAACCGCAGCGAAGGCTGCGCCAAAAGCCGAGTCGAAGGCCGCGCAAAAGCCGGCCTCGACGGGCGCGCCCGCGAAATGGCTCAAGCGAAAGCTGAAGGGCAAGAAGGTGCATCTGGCACCCCTGGCGCTTTCGGGCGTGTGCGTGCTGGCCGCCGCGGTGATCGGCATCTGCTGCGCCCTCGGCTCGTGCGCGGGCGACCCGGCGCTGGAAACGGGCGACTTGTCGGGCGGCGTGGCGGCCGTGGTGGGCGAGACGCAGATAGGCGAAAACGCCATCACCTCCAATATCGAGCAGTTCCGCGCCGCTTCCGGGCTTGAAAGCGACGAGGCCTGGGGCACGTACCTGGCCGAGCGCGGCGAGACGCCCGAGACCTTGCGCGCCTCCACGCTGTCCACCTACGTGTACCAGGAGCTCGTGCGCCAGGCCGCCGCGCAGCAGGGGGTGGAGGTGAGCGCCGCCGACGTGGACGCGGCGGTGTCTGCGGCGCGCCAGTCCGCCGGAAGCGACGAGGCATGGCGGCAGTCGCTTGCCGACGCCGGCATGAGCGAGCAGGCGTACCGCTCCAACACCGAGTCGAGTTTGCTGCAAAAGGCGCTGGTGACGAAGGTGGCAGGGGATGTGTCGGCCTCCGATGAGGACGTGCTCGACTATATCGCCACCTACACGCTCGACTACAAGGACGCGACCTCGCTGTCCGCGATCCCCGACGACGTGGTGCAGCGTTACCGCGAGGTCTGCGACCAGTCGCGCCAGTCCAAGGTGCTCGGCGATTGGATGGCCGATTTCGAGAAGGACGTGAACGTGGAGACCCACGACATGCCGCAGGGCCTTTCCTACGCCATCGACATGACGCCCTACGAGTAGGCTAGCCTCCGCGTTTACCCCTTTCGGGCATGCACCCGGCATGGAGCTTGTCTCGCTTGCCGATATGGCAGGCGAGTAGGGCGGGGAGGGGACGCGGCGCGCGGCGCGGCTAACGGCCAACTTGCGTTGTTCTTATAGATATGTATAATATCGATACGAATAATATACGTATCTATAAAACACAGGCGGTCAACATGTTCATCGGACGCGAGAAAGAGCTTGCCACGCTCGAGAGGCTGCATGCCTCGGGGCGCTTCGAGATGCCCGTCGTCTACGGGCGGCGCCGCGTGGGCAAAACGCGTCTGATAGGCGAGTTCATCAACGGCAAACGCGCCGTCTACTTCCAGGCGCGGCGCACGAACGCCAAGGCGAACCTCGACATGCTCTCGCTTGCCGTCTCGGCGGGCGTGACCGACGGCACGTCCGGCTCCTTCGACTCCTTCGATGCGGCGTTCGACGCCCTGGCACGGCTCGCGCGCAAGGAGCGCCTCGTCGTCGTGATAGACGAGTTCCCGTATCTCGCGCAGGCAGACCCGGCCATCTCCTCGCTGCTGCAAGACAAGATCGACCACGTGTTCAAAGACGAGACACAGCTCATGCTCGTCCTTTGCGGCTCGTCGCTTTCCTTCATGGAGGAGCAGGTCTTGGGCTACCAAAGCCCGCTGTACGGGCGCAGGACGGCGCAGATGAAGGTGGCGCCGCTCGACTTTTTCACTATGCGCGAGTTCCTGCAGGGCATGGGGGCGCGCGATGCGGCGCTGATGTACGGCGTGACCAATGGCGTGCCCGCCTACATGGAGATGGTCGACCCGAAAAAAAGCGCCGCCGACAACATCCGCAGCCTCTTTTTCGAGCCCGAGGGCTATCTCTACGAGGAGCCGGGCAACCTGTTGTTGCAGGAGTGCCGTTCGCCGGAGCAATACGACGCGATCGTGCAGGCCATCGCACGCGGCCGCTCGCGCCTCAGCGAGATAGCGTCGCTTGCGCGCATCCCCCAAAGCAACGCCCGCACCTACCTCAAAAAGCTCGAGAGCATCGGCATCGTGAAACGCGAGCTGCCCTTTGGCGACGACGCGGCGAAGCGGGCCGTGTACGCGCTGGAAGACTCGATGTTTCGTTTCTGGTACCGTTTCGTCCCTGCCAACATCGGGCTTGTCGAAAACGAGATGGGGGCCGAGGCCTGGCAGCGCATCGAGCCGGAGGTCCCCGAGTTCATGGGGCCGGTGTTCGAGCGCATATGCGCGCAATGGATCGTGGCCCGGGCAAAGGCCGGCGCGTTTCCAGTGGCGCCCGCCGCGATGGGGCGCTGGTGGGGCAACGACCCCAGGACGAAATCGCAAGAAGAGGTCGACATCGTCGTAAGCGACGGGGCAGGCGCGCTGGCGTTGTGCGAGTGCAAGTGGCGCAACGAGCCGTGCGGGGCGGACGTGGCGAAAAAGCTGGTGGACAGGTCCGAGTTGTTTCGCGCCGACTCGAAAAAGCTCTACCTTTTCTCGAAATCCGGGTTCAGCGCGGGGTGCGCCGAGTTCGCGGCGGCGCGCGGCGACATGGAGCTCGTCTCGTTTGCCGACATGGCAGGCGAGTAGGGCGGGAAAGAGGGGCGCGGCGCGCGGACGATGCAGGAAAGTTCCGCAGCGCGCGGGCGCGGGATAAGGCGCGCGGGTGCGGGATAAGGGTGCGGGGCGCGCGGCCCTAAAGCGCAGGCGCCCCGCATCGCGCGCGTCTTTCTGAAGCGCCGAGCCCGCCTTCACCCCCTGTGCTAGAGTAGCGAGCCATGGCACGCGCGGCGACATACTTCGGCGTCTACACGACCCTGCGGCACACCGACGACACGACCGAGGTGAAGCTCGACGGCAACTATTGCGTCATAGGCCGCGAGGCGGATTTCGTCGCCGAGATGCGCGTGACCTCGCGCGGCAAGGAGCGCCCGCGCGTCACCGTCGCCGCCACGCCCAAGATGGCCGCCGGATTCCTCGAGCCGCAGCTGGCCGAGAAGGTCGTCTCGATGGAGGAAGACGGCTGGGACGTGCACATATGCCCCTCGCTCGTCGTCTTCGACAAATCCAAGGACCGCTACACCTGCGAGGTGGCCGTCGTGGCCTTCCCGGGCGCCGAGCGCGCGGCCTTCGAGCCTTTCACCATACGGCTCTTCGAGCGCATCGCCAAAGGCGAGCACCCGCAGCCGGCCTTGTCGGCAAAGCAGTTGGCGCAAGTGCGCGACAGCAACGGCCAATGG
>CAVFDV010000023.1:14517-16993 GCA_963621315.1 Oscillibacter sp. MSJ-31 | reverse complement strand
GCTGACGCGCCAGTTCGCGTTGAACGCCTATGCCAAGCACGAGGGGCTTTCCGTGGAAGAGGAAGACCTGGACGCCTTCTTCGAGTCCATCGCGCCCGGCCAGGCCAAGCAGGCCATGGGCGATTTCCGCCGCGAGGGCAAGATGTACGCCGCCCGTTGCGCCGCGTTGCGCCTGAAAGCGGGCAAGCTGCTCGTCGAGAGGGCCGAGGTCAAGGCGGCGTAGGGACAGGGCCGCGGGGCAGCGTCGCGGGGCGGTGCCGAGGCGGCATCGAGGCGGCGTAGGGCAACGCCGCAAGACGGAACCGAGGCGGCGGCCTTCAAAGACGAAAGGGAGCGTCCATGGGCTGGGGAAAGGCGCGCATAGACCAGGTGGCGCTCGACAGCGCGGCATGCGACTTCGCCGCCTTCGAGCGCGTCGGCCTCGACGGCCTTGAAGACGCGCGCGTGCTCGACATGGGCTGCTTCGACGGCTTCAACACCGTGTTGAAGTTCTCGTGCTATGCAAACGTCGCCGCCATCGTGGGCGTGGACCCCGAAGAGGGCGCGCTGGCCGAGGCGCGCGCGCAGACGCGCGATGCGCGCTTTTCCTGGGAGCGCGGCGAGGCGGAAAGCTGGGCAGGTCCTGCGGAAAGCTTCGACCTCGTCTACTTCTCGCATGTCTTCCAGCACGTGCGCGACAAAGACGCGGCCCTCGCGAACGCGTATCGCCTGCTGAAGCCGGGCGGGCACATCGTCATCAAGACCTTCGACGACTCGTGCAAGATCTCCTGGCCGGACCCCGACGACGTCATGCGCCGCCTTTTCGCCCTCTACGAGACCGAGATTTTGCCGCGCACGCCGCATACGCGCCACACCGACCGCGACAACGGCCGAAAATGCCCGGCGCTGCTGGCCCGGGCGGGTTTTTCCGACGTCGCGGTGCGCATCCACACGACCGACACCCTGGGCAAGACCCGCGCCGAGCGCCTGGACCTCTTCGAGCGCTTCACCTACTTCCGTAAAAACGTGCCGGACGGCCTGCCGGATAGCGTCGCGCGCGAGCAAGCCCGCCTGCTGGAGGCATGGCGCGCGCTTTTCGAGCGCGACGACTACTACCATTGCTCGAACACCTTCATGGTCACGGCGCGCAAGCCCGGAAAGGGCGAGGGGGGCGCGCATCTTGAAGCAGCCGATGCAGGCGCGGGCGGCGCAGGCGGTGAAGACGGCGGGCGCTGCGGCGCGGGCGCGGCGGGCGCAGGCCGGGCTGCCTCCCCCTTCACCCTCTCCCCCATGGCAGAAGACGACCTGGGGCAGGTCATGGCCATCGAGGCGGGCGCCTTCCCCGACCCGTGGACGCCGCTTGCCTATGCCATGGAACTGCGGCACAACCCGGCCGCGCGCTATGTCGTCGCCCGCGACCCGCGCGGGAAAATCGCCGGATACGCGGGCTGGTGGGAGCTGTCCGAGACGGGGCTTGCCACCATCATGCACATAGCCGTCGCGAAAGAGGCGCGCCGCTGCGGCGTGGGCACGCTGTTGCTCGAGCACGCCTGCGCGCAGGCCGCGAGAGCGGGGGGGATGCGCCGCAATGCAGCTGCAGGTCCGCGCGGCCAACGCGCCCGCCCGCGCCTTCTACAAGCATCTGGGATTTGCCGAGGCGGGCGTCGAGCGCGGCTACTACAGCTCGCCTGCCGACGACGCCGTGCGCATGCTGCGCCCCCTGCAATAAGCGCAAGCTGGAAAAACGCTGCCCGGCCACGGGAAAACGGCGACTCCGCGCAGGTGCGGCGGCCCGCCCGCAACGAGGCCGGCACGGCAGGCGAAAGCGGCGGCAGGCGCCATGCGAAAAGCGCCCCGGCGCAGATGTGCGAAACGGTGCGGCAAAAGACGCGCCGGCTACATCCAAATCCGCTCGCGCCGGCGTTCGAGCGGACAGGCGGCCTGCTAGTTGAACAGGGGGTTGTCGCGCAGGCGCTCGGTGAGGAAGATGAACAGCGCCACCAGCACGATGATGAAGACCCACACGAGGCGCTTTGCCGTCTTGGTGGTAAACGGCCCTATATGGTCGTCGCGCACATCGTCTTTCTCGCGCGAGGCCACCCGCAAGACCTCCTTGGTGAACTTCGCGCCGCAGCTCGAGCAGAACTTCTCGCTGGTCGAGCGGTTGCCGCAAAAAGGGCACACGATGGGGTTTTCCGGCATCTGCGGCACATCGGCAGGCTTCGTCTTGAGCAATCCCATGTCGAACACACCTTCCCTCTTGAAAACCCCTGTATTTCACCACGCCATGCCCGCCATCGCAAGGCACTGTTGCCGCAGGCGCTCCGTTTCAAAGCCCGGGAGACGGACGAACAGACACACGCCTTTCCCCGGCAAAGCCATCCGCAAGGGGCAGCCCGTTGCGCCGTCCGCTGCGGCGCCCGCGAAAGACACCTGCGCCCGGCGCCCCCGCGCCCGCCGCCCCGGCAGGGGAGGGGGAGAAGATCACCTCTCCCAT
>CAVFDV010000023.1:0-14507 GCA_963621315.1 Oscillibacter sp. MSJ-31 | reverse complement strand
ACCCCCGTATTTCACCACACAACGCAAGGAAAAAGAACGGGCGTGCGAAGATTGCCTCGCACGCCCGCGACGTTCGAAACTCGATACGAGAAGCGTTGGCTACTCGTTGCTCTCGCTCGAGATATCGTCGATGTCCATGCCCTTCGCGCCTTTAGGCAGCAAGAAGGTGGCCAAAAAGCCGATGAACATCGGGATGGCCAAAATCGCGATGAGCGGGGTGAACGCCCAGCCCGCCGCTTTCAGGCCGCCGAGCACGATAGGCGACAGGATGCCGGCCGACTTGCCCAAGGCGACGATGGTCGCCACGCCGGAGTTCCTGAACTCGGTCGGATAGGACTCCGACATCATCGGCTGCGCGGCCGTGATGCCGTAGTTCAGGGCAAAGCCCATGAAGACGAACGCGATCAGGTACGGCCAGAAGCTCGTCTCGGCCGGCAGCGTGACCACGAGCGCCGTGATGATGCACATCGCCGTGGCGAAGATGTAGCCGAATGCCAGGTTGCGCCTGCGGCCGATGGCCTCGGAGACGTAGCCCGTCGAGCAGTTCGCGACGACGGAGGCCGCGTTTTGCGCCATGGCCAGCATGTAGGAGGCCGTGACGGCGCCGCCGGTCGCCTCGAGCATGAGCGAGGGCAGCCAGGCGTTCACGCCGTAGATGCTGAAGTTGCCCGCGAAGTAGATGACGACGAGCGCGATCGTGGTCTTGAGGTACTTGCCCTTCCAGACCTCGGCCGGGCTGGCCTTCTCCGACACCGGCGGGACGATGATGTTTTGGGCCTTCAGGTCGAAGGGCATGGGCTTGCCCGCGCGCTTTTGGATGCGCTCGAGCGTCTTGATCGCGCCCTCGGGGTTGCCCTTGACCGACATCCAGTGCGCGGATTCAGGCGTGAAGAACCCGAATATGAACGCGTAGATCACAGGAAACGCGCCGATCGCGTAGCAGACATGCCAGGTCGTCACCTGCACGACGACGGTGCCGATGATGGCGGCGAACACCCAGCCGACGATCATCCACGCCATGCCGAAGGTGATGAAAAACGAGCGCTGCTTGGTCGGGGTGAACTCGGTGAACAGCGTCGTCACGATGGGCGTGCACACGCCGAGGAACAAACCGGCGATCACGCGAAAGACCGCGAAGGACTCGTAGGTCGGCGCGAAGATGCACGGAATGGTGAACAGGCCGTAGAGAAACGTGCCGGCCGTGAGGACCTTCTTGCGTCCGAAACGGTCCGACAGAGGGCCTGCGCAAAACGAGCCGACGACGATGCCGATGGTAGACCACGACGACAAGGCGCCCTTCAGCGCGGCGGTCGCGGCGTTTTGGGCCGCGACATCGCCGCCGAAGCTTGCCAGCGGGAAGAAGTCGTTCATGATCTGCGTGTTCGTGTACGAGATAATCATGTAGTCGTAGCCGTCGAACATCATGGCTATGCCGACTAGGAAAAATATCGATATGGTGAACTTGCTCACCCCGAGCGAATCGACCGCTTGGGATATAGTAAATTTACCGTTGTTTGCTTCTGCCATAACCCCCTCCTTAGTGAGGAAATGCAAAATCGCTTGCTTTCAGACAGGTAGAGCAACAATGGTCGATGCAGGGCTGCTCCGAACTCTCCAACAGTTCGCGGCGGCCCTCATCTCTTTCAACCGACCACTTCAAGTCTCAAACGGAAAACGGCCGAAAAGACCACGTGCCCCTTTGCTGCGCGTATCTCTTCGGCCGCCCTCCTTCAAGCGCACAGGCGCCTATTTGAACTTCTTGTCCTGGTTGCGGCGCTCGGACTCGTCAATGGGCTTGTAGGTCGCGCCGGCGATGTCGTCGGTGATGACCTTTGCCGCACCACACTTCTTGCACGTGTCCGCTTCGGCCGCGTTGAAGGTGTTGCACTCCGGGCACTTCCACAGGATGTTGCCGATTGGGGGCGGACGGAACCCGCCTTTCATTTGCTGAGACATGCTTTTCCTCCTTTGTCTTCAACCCGGCCCGGGCGGGATTGCCCGGGCCGGGCTTGGAACCAAACGCCTAGAGCGTGAACAGGACCATCTTCTTCTTCTCGGAAGCCTTCTTCGCAAGCTCCTCGATGGTGCCGTAGAACATCACGCCGGACTGGCAGTGGTGCACGCAGTTCGGCAGACGCCCCTGCTCGACGCGGTCCGCGCAGCCGTCGCACAGGTCGGTCGGGATGGGCACATAGGTCCACTCCCACTTGCCGTTGACGTTTTTGATCGGGCCGTACTCCGCGACCTTGATGCCCCACTCGTTGGGAGCCAGGCCAAGGTGCATCTGGCAGGCGACCTCGCAAGAGTGGCACTCGGTGCAGTACTCGTAGTCGATCAGCAGGCCGTGGGTGGAGCCCTCGGCGTTGGCGTCCTTGAAGTCCGCCCAGTACTTGATCGCGTCGAATCCGCGGTTCATCTCTTCTGCTGTAGGCATAATCACACCCCCTCGAACCTAGTAAAGTGGTAGCCCTTGAGAGGCTTGGTCGTGATCTCGGCGCTCATGCTGCAGTCGTTTTCTTCCGTGACCTTGTAGCACTTGCACAGCGTGGACTTGTACGGGGCGCCGTAGTGCGTGGGCCCGTAGACGCCCATCGTGGTGAGGTTGTTGGCGTTGGAATCGAACACGCCGTACAGATGCGGCTCCGCGGCCTCCTCTTCGGGGAACCACCAGCCGTGGCGCGCGCGGACCAGGTTGGGCAGCAAGCCCGGCGCGATGTGCGCGACCTGCTTGCACTTGCCGCGCGGGTTCTCGAACCACACCCAGTCGCCCTCTTTGATGCCCTGCTCCTCGGCGATCTCGGGAGAGACGTCGGCGATGGCCGTCGGGTGGAACTGGCGCATATGCGGCAGCTGACGGTGCTCGGAGTGGAACAGGCCGATGTGACGGTGGCCGGAGGTGTAGATGTAGGGGTACTCCTTGTAGAGCTCGGGAGTGCGGTAGGGCGACTCGTAGGGCTCCATGTGATGCGGCAGGGGATCGAAGCCCCACACGTCGAAGAGCGGCGAGTAGATCTCGAACAAGCCGGTCGCGGTGACGAAGCCGGGGTTACCGTCCTCGCGGAGCAGGCCCTTCTCGTACTTGCGGTAGGTCTCGTTCCAATCCCACCAGTCGTAGACCTTGTGGGTAAGCTCCTCGAAGGTGTAGTCGACGCCGTTGCCCTCGTCTTGGATCATCCAGGTGAGGAAGTCCTCGGTCGTCTCGAACTGGTTGTAGAACTCGGGGTTGAAACGCTTGCCCATGGCCATGACGAGCTCTTCGTCGGACTTGCACTCGTAGTAGCGGCCCGCGGACGCGGTGATCGTGCGCAGGGGCTGCCACCAGGAGCGGTAGGAGTCGCGCTCGACGGACATGGCCATCGGCAGCACGCAGTCGGCGAACGCCACGGCGGTCGGGGTCAGGTAGTAGTCGGCCACGACCGTGTACTTGACCTTCTTCCACGCCTTGTAGACACGCGGCGCGTCGCCTGCCATGTTGGCGATCGGGTTGGTCTGCTCGACCCAGATGAGCTGCGGGCGGTAGGGCACGCCGGTCTCCATGGCCTCGACCAACAGGTCGGGCGGGATGAAGGGCGTGTAGCCTGCCTTGTGGATGGGCGACTGGCTCGTGCCGATGCGGCGGTCGAGCATCTCCTCGGAGATGAACTCGAGGCCTGCGCCGTACTTCTTGGAGGAGTTGTAGGCGTAGCGGACGAGCACGTTGCCGCCGGGGACGTCGAGGTTGCCGCAGATGGCGACCATGTCGTCGATGGCGTTGGACGCCTCCATGGCGGAAATCTGCATGTCGATGGCAAGGCCCCACTGGACGCCGGCCGGCTTGGCCGTGGCGTACATGCGCGCGGCGTCGATGATGAGCTGCTCCTCGCACCAGCAGATCTCGGCGACCTTGTCGGTCGGGTACTCCTGGACGCGCTCGACCAGGGACTCGAAGCCATAGGTCCAGGTCTCGGTCCACTCGTGGTCGTAGAGGTCCTCGTTGATGATCACGTTCAGGAAGCCGAGCGCGAGCGCGCAGTCGGTGCCGGGACGGATCTGCAACCAGATGTCGGCCTTCGAGGCCAGCCAGGTCAAGGCCGGGTCGATGACGATGAACTTGGTGCCCATGCGCATGAGGTCGATGAGCCAGTGGCCGACGAAACCATCAGGGTTGGAGGCCAGCGGCTGGTTTGCCCAGACGATGACGACCTCGGGTTTCACCCACTCCTCGTTGTTGTAGCGATCCGGGTGCAGCTGCGCGTTGTCGAGAATCCAGCAATCGCCGTCCTGCAGCAGGTTCGCCGTCATGCGGGGCTGGTAGCAAGAATCGGCCGAGAGGAAGCCGAAGGACATGTTCGGGGAACCGAACGCGGTGCGCAAGACCATGGCGCCTTGCCACATGGCGTTGCGGCCGGTGCCGGACAGGGCGACGACGCCCTCAGGCCCGATCCCGCCGAACTCTTCTTTGATGATCTTGCAGACGTCGGCGAAGGCCTCCTCGATGAAGTCGAGGGCCTCGTCCCAGGTGGCGCGCTTCCATTGGTTCGAGCCCTTCGGCCCGTCGAGGAGCAGCGGCCACTTCAGGCGGTCGTGGTTGTAGATCTGCTCGACCATGTTGATGCAGCGCAGGCACAGCCTGCCCTGGTTGTAGGCGAAGTTCGGGTCGCCTTCAACCCTCTCCAGTTTGCCGTCTTTGACATAGGTCAGAACACCGCAGCCGTTGTGGCATCCAGGCCCTGTCCAGACGGAAGTTCGGGTTACTTCATAACCGTCTTCGTACCAACGCCAATCATCAGTTTTGTACAGATCTTTGTTGTATTCGTTGATCATGAAATCTCCCCTCCCTTTCTCTCTCGAAACATATATGACACGTGCAACGAACTATGTCCTATCCGATTTCGAGTAGAATGCCGCCTTGGGAATCCCTGATGTTTCCCTGCCACTTGCCGGCGGCCTTGACGCGAGCCTCTCGTTTCTCGCATCCCCTCTTGCCGCCGGCGAGTCGGCAAACATCCCTCTCTTGTCGGGTAAAACCTCGTATATGCCTCCCGCAGCGTGCCCGGCACCTGCCGAGACGCGCCGCGCGGAAACCAAAACCTAGGCGCCCGGGGCCTTCGGCGCGCCGGGAGCCGCAGGGGCGCCGGGAGCCTTCGGAGCGCCGGGGGCTGCAGGAGCAGCGCCGGGAGCCTTCGGGGCGCCGGGAGCCGCAGGGGCGCCCGTGCCCGCGTCGTCGCCGCCGCCCTCGGGCAGGTCGGCGCCGCACTTCTTGCACTTGGTGTTCTCGGGCGGGTTGAAGCTGCCGCACTTCTCGCACTTCTTCATCATCTCATCGAAAGACGGTGGCCTGAAACACATGATTGGACTCCTTACTCGTGTCAACTAGCTCGTACGCTTCTCGCGGCAAGACGGTTTCTTCGCTTTCGCGAAACGGAAGGCCTGAAGGAGCCGCCCTCGTTGCAGGTCCGTGCAAGCGCGATGACTGCAATCTAGGCGCTTGGAGGCCTGCGGCTTCAATCTGCGAGTATGAAAAGGGGGCCTATTCGCACTAGTTCACTACTTCGGTATGAGTACTAGACGCCCCTTTCCCAAGCTCCCTCAGCCCAAAAAGGGGTAGGCGCGCACCATCTCGGGGGAAAGCGGGGTGTTGCGCTCGCAGGGCAAGTCGCCGTGCTCGTGCTTGGGGGAGGAGGACTTGCCGCAGGGGTAGGCGCAGACCTTCCCGCTGTAGTTGCAGCGCACGGGTCTGGGCACCACAAGCTCGGACATGTCGTGCCCGCACTTCTTGCACAGCAGCCGCTCCCCGGCGATGATGCGGCGGCGCTCGAATATGGTGGTCTCCCCGCACGCGGGGCATTTTCCCGATTTCATGGGAGCGGGCTGACATCTCCCGCACATGGGGTTGCAAATCCAGCATCCTCCGGACATGGGGTGCCTCCTTTTCATGGGCAAAACCAGGACATAGGCGAGTATCACGCACCCGGGCACACGAAAACTCATACTAAAAAACCCATTTTCACCTGATTTTTGGTACTCGCTTTCATCACTCATACCTTTTTTACATCTCCTCATATGACTGCTTTTCGCGCCCGGGCCATACATTCGGCGCAACGCAAGGCAAAGGCAGGTGGACGAAGAGGGGGTTCGCATGTCTCGAAACACAAATCTGGCAAAAGGCAAGCACAAGCAGCTGCGGCATGCCATGCGCCTCAAGGCGCAGGCGAGAAAGCAGCGCCTGATCATGGTCGCGCTCGCCTTTGCGTGCGCCATCGCCCTCGTCGCCTATTTCCTGGCGCTCTTCGCCGGCGCCTTCCAGGAATCGCCCTTCTCCTCTGCCGTCGTGCTCGTGGTCGCCATCATCGTCGGCACGTTTTCCGTGAAGGCGACGCGCGCGCGGCGCCTCTACGAGGACTACCTGCGCGAGCACGGCCTGTCCAAGGAGGATGTGAAAGCCCAGGAGCGCTTCGAGAAGCGAAAGGGCGCCTGAAAAGCCATGGGACGCGTGGACGCGGACACGAGGGGAGGCGACGCGGGGCGGGCGCAGCCGGGCGCGGGCAAAGCCGCGAAAAGCGCCTTGTCGGTCCTCGACAACCTGAGCGTGACGGGCTTTTCCATCATCTGCGCATGGCGCTTCCTCGTCTTGTTCTCCCCGGTGTTTTCCGCCGGCGCGCAAACGGAGCAGGGGCGCCCCTTTGCCTTCCAGCTCGCCCTCTATCTCTCGCTTGCCGCGACCTACGCGCTTCTCATGCTCTTCTCGCAGCATGTCACGCATCTCTTCCACCGCAACGGCCTTACGAGCTGGCGGCGCTGCAACATCGCCTTCGGCTGTCTTGCCTCGGCCGCGACGGTCTTCGTGCTTCTCGCACGCGAGATGGCCTTTGCCGTAGGCCTTGCCTCCTGGATCGTCGTCGCCGCCGCGGAGGCCTTGCTCATGTTTCCCTGGCTGCAGATGCTCGGCACCCGCGCGGGCAAGATGGGCAACCCCCTGAACTTCGTCTTCAACATGGGGCTGGGCGGCTGCATCGCCTTCATCATCGGCAACCTGGTCTCGCCCTACAATCTCGCGGCCCTGTGCGCGCTGCCCCTGCTCGCGAACATCTCGCTGGTGGCCACGCGCGACAAGGCGAGCGTGAAGAGAAGCGACCCCGGCGAGGGCAGGCGGGCGGCGAAGATCTCCTTCGGCGCGGCGTTTTTGGAAAACGGCAAGTTCGCCTTCTACGGCGCCTCCTTCGGCATATGCCAATACGTGCTCTCGGCGGCCACGGCCACGGGCGCGGGCGGCATCGTCTTCTACGCGATAGGGAGCAGCTGGCCCATATGCGGCGTCGCCTTGTCCGCCTTCGTCATATCGCTCATCCCCTCCGAGCGCATAAACGCCGAGGGGGCGCACTCCATACAGCATTTCAGCGCCCTGCTCTTCATGGCAGGCCTCATGCTGTCCTTCTACGCCATCGCCTCGCGCTCCGGCCTCGAGGAGACGGCCTTTACCCTGGAAAACCTCAGCGGCCAGATGCTGTGCTTTGCCGGGCTGAACACCTTCGACTTCGGCTTCATGATCTTCGCCTTCTCGCAGGCCTCGCACCTGAAAGGCGAGATCGGCCCTTATATAGGCTTCAACCGCGCGCTGCTCTACCTGGCCATGGGGTTGGGCCTTGCGGCGGGCGCAGGCCTCGACGGCGCGCTCGCAGGCGCCATCCCCAACCATGTCCTCGCCATCGTCGGCGGCATCACCGTGCTGCTCATGGCCTCGACCATGCCGCTTTTCGACCGTTTCGCCTCCTTCGAGAAAGGCGCCGCCAATGCAAGGCCGCCCGCGCCGTCGCCTTTGGCGCGCGCAGACGAGGGCGCCGGCGTGCAGACGGCGGGCAGCCGGGAGGAGCGCATCGCGCAGATCGCCTCCGAATGCGGGCTGTCCAAGCGCGAGCGCGAGATCTTCGGCTTTCTGGCGCGCGGCATGGCGGCAGGCGAGATCCAGCAGGAGCTGTGGATATCGATCCACACGGTGAAGACCCACATGTCCAACGTCTACCACAAGCTCGGCGTCCACTCCGCGCAAGAGCTGCTCGCGCGCATAGACGGAGAGGCGGGCGAAGCGCAGGCAGGCCGCGCGCAGGCCCGCGAAAGCGCAAGCGGGGGAAAGCCCGGCGGCGGGAAGCCGGCCGGGGAAACCGGGAAGAGAGGATGATATTCCATGCAGCAGTTCAAAGCCGAGAGCAAGAAACTCCTCGACCTCGTCATCAACTCCATATACACGGAAAAAGACGTCTTCTTGCGCGAGCTGATATCGAACGCCTCGGACGCCTACGACAAGCTCGCGCTCGCAAGCGGCGAGGCGGGCGTCACGGCCGGCGCGGGCGGCACGGGAGGCGCGGCCGATGAAAGCGCTGCCGAAAGCGCCTTGCACGAGATCGGGCTTTCCTTTAACGCGGACGCGCGCACCGTCACCGTCTCCGACGACGGCATCGGCATGACGAAAGAAGAGCTTGTCGAAAACCTCGGCACGATTGCGCGCTCCTCGAGCCTTGCCCTCAAAAACCAGGAGGAGGTGCGCGCCTCGGGCGAGGTCGACATCATCGGGCAGTTCGGCGTCGGTTTCTACTCCTGCTTCATGGTCGCCGAACGCGTCGAGGTGCGCTCGCGCGCGCTCGGCGAGGACGAGGCGCACCTGTGGACAAGCGACGGCGTCGAGGGCTTCGAGGTGGGCGACGCGCAGCGCGCGACGCACGGCACCGACGTCGTCTTGCACCTGCGCCCCTCAAACGCGGCCTTCGACTTCGACAAGTTCCTCTCGCATGCGGCCCTCTCCGAGCTGGTGAAACGCTACAGCGACTATATCCGCTACCCCATCGTCATGGAGACGCACGGCAGGCGCCAGGTGAAAGACGCGCCGGGCGCCGAGCCCGTCTTCGAGGACTACAGCGAGCGTGTCGTCTTGAACACGATGACCCCCATCTGGACGCGTCCCAAATCCGAGGTGGCCCAAAGCGAGTACGACGCCTTCTACATGAAGGAGTTCGACGACGCCAACCCTCCCCTGCGCACCATATCCATGCACGCGCGCGGCGGCCACAACTGCGACGTCTTGCTCTTCATCCCCAAAGAGCCTCCCGCCGACTTCTTCAGCGAGACGTTCAAGAAAGGCCTCGAGCTCTACAGCTCGAACGTCTTGATCCAGCAAAGCTGCGGCGAGCTGCTCTCCGAGGCCTTCGGCTTTCTGCGCGGCGTCGTGGACAGCCCCGACATCTCCTTGAACCTCTCGCGCGAGACCTTGCAAAGCGACCCCTTCCTGAAGGCGATCGCGGCGCAGATCGCGCGGCGGGTGAAAGCCGAGCTGGAGGACATGCGCGATTCCGAGCGCGCGCTCTACACCGAGTTCTTCGCCAAGTTCGGGCGCATCTTCAAGTTCGCCATCTACGCCACCTTCGGCGCCCAAAACGCCGAGCTCGAAGACCTGCTGCTGTTTTTCACCGCAGCGCGCGACGAGCCCGCCACGTTGCGCGAGTACCGCGACGCCATGCCGCCCGAGCAGCCCTGCCTGCTCTTTGCAAGCGGCGGCGACGCCGAAAAGCTCGAGGCGTCGCCCGGCGTGGCCGCGGCGCGGGCGCGCGGATACGACGTGCTCCTGTGCACGAACGGCGTCGACGAGTTCGCGCTCATGACCTTGCGCGAGTACGACGGGCTTCCCATCAAGAACGTGAGCGCAGGCGACGTCGTGCTCGAGACGGGCGAGGAGGCCGCGCGGCTTGCCGAGGTGGACGCCTCGTGCGCCGGGCTCTTCGCCTTCATGCGCGACGCGCTGCCCGCCGACGTCGTCGAGGTGCATGCGACGAGCCGCCTGTCCGAGACGCCTGCCTGCATCGTCGCCAAGGGGGCGGTGAGCCTGGGGATGGAGCGCTACTTCTCGCAGGCGGCGGCGGGCGCCGGAGGCCCTCAAGTCCAGCATGCCCTGGAGCTAAACCCCGACCATCCCGTCTTCTCCTCCCTGCAGCGCCTGTGGGAAGGCGGCGAGCGCGAGGCCGTGGAGCGCTACGCACGCGTGCTGCATGGCCAGGCGCTTTTGGCCGAAGGCCTCGAGATAGACGACCTGCCCGCCTACGCGCAGGCGGTGTACGCGCTGATGTAGCGCACGGGAAAACGAGCGCGCGCACGGGCGCGCGTACGGACGCGCCGATGTGCGAACGGGCCTTCGAGCACGCGCGCGAGCGCCCGGGAAAGGCGAAGGGACATCCACGAGAAAGCGAGGAAAGGGACATGGAGAAAAGGAACATCGGCCGCATCGCGCTGTCGCGTCTTGCCCTTGGCACGAAGAGATGGCCCATGCAAGACACGAGCCGCGTCGACAGGCTCGACCGCGACATCGCCGCCGACATGCTCGATGCGGCCGCAGGGCACGGGATGAACCTCGTCGTCAGCTCCTATTCCGACATCAAGGGAGAGGCGGAGGACTTTCTGGGCTCGACCTTTGGCGAGAAGGGCGCGGCGGGCGCCGGATGCGCGCGCCCCCACGTGGCGACGAGCTTTTTCGAGCTTGTGGACCCGCGCTTTTCCTACGTCTTCCAAAAGCAGCTGAAGAAGCTGCGCGCAGACCGCGTCGACCTCTACTTCGTCGAGGGCGTCTGCGACCACACGCGCATGCGCGACATCGACTCCGGGGCGGTGGACTTTTTCTTCGAGCAAAAGGAGGCGGGCAAAATCGGCGCGCTCGGCTTTTCCTCGGAGCTCTCGCCGGAAAACCTCGCCGCCTACCTCGCGCGCTACCCCTGGGACTTCGTGCGCATGAAGGTGAGCTACCACGACTGGTTTTGCAAGGACCTGCAGGCGTCCATGCAGGCCGCGCGCGAAGCCGGGGTGCCGGTCCTTGCCCACGGCGCCTTGCGCTGCCCCGCGAACTCCACCCTCTCCCCTGCCGCCCTCGACATCTTGCGCGAGGCCGAGCCGGCCCGCTCCAGCGTCTCGTGGGCGCTGATGTTTGCCAAGTCCATCGACGCGGTGGCAAGCGTCAGCTGCAACATGCGCTCGACGCGCGAGCTAGAGGAAAACGCCGCGGTCTTTTCCGATGGCGCCGTACTCGACGCAGACGGGTTTTCCGTGCTCGAGGCCGCCGCGAAGGCCCAGCGGGCGGGGAGGCGGGCTTGAAGGAGACGCGCTCCCGCTCCACGAAGGCGCCAAGGCAGCGCGCCGGGCCTGCCGTGCCCGATGCGCATGCGCACGCCCGTCGCCGCCGCGCAAGCCGCGAAAGAGGCACCGGGCAGGGCGCATGCCCGCAGTTGCGCGCGCTCACCCCTCCCACATGGCAGGACACGGCGCGCAAACGACACGCCCGCGAAACGAAAGGAACGTCCTACATGACTCAGACAAGCGAAATGACCGCAAGCCAGATAAAGGGCAAACGCATCGTCTATCTGGCGCTTTCCACCATCACCCTGCTCTTCTTGGGGCTGATCTACGCGTTTTCCATGTTCGCCGCCCCCATGTGCAAGACCTTCGAGCTGGAGAAGGCGGCCGTGGGCCTGACCTTCAACATCATGATGATCACCTTTTGCGTCGGCGCCGTCATCGGCTCGCAGATCGAGAAGAAGATAGGGGTGAAAGGCTCGATCATCGTCGCGGCAGTCATGTTCGCCGTCGGCTTCATCGGCACGGGCCTTTTCGCGCATTCCAACGTCGCCGCCCTCTATATCTTCTACGGCATCATCTGCGGTCTGGGCGTCGGCATCGGCTACAACACGGTCATCGCCACGACGAACGTGTGGTTTCCCGACAAGGTGGGCCTGTCCAGCGGCGTCCTCATGATGGGCTTCGGGTTGGGCTCGCTCATCCTGGGCACGCTTTCGGTGAACCTCGCCTCAAGCTTCGGCCTTGAAGGCGTGCTCATCGTCGTCGGCATCGTCTCGGCTGTCGTCATCGGCATAGAAGGCCTCGTGGTGAAGCGCCCGCCAGCAAACATCGTCGAGCTGATGGCGCCCGAGCAGGCAAGCGGCTCGGACTACGACCCGGGCGACGAGGACAAGGCGCTGAAGACCCCGCTGTTCTACGTCTATTGGATCTGGGCGACCATCGTCATCGCCATCGGGCTTGCCACGATCGGCAACTGCGCCTCGGACGCCCAAAGCGTGGGCTGGGACGCCGGTTTCGCCACGCTGCTCGTCGGCCTCGTCTCCGTCCTAAACGGCGTCGGGCGCGTCATCGTCGGCATGATCTACGACAAGACCAACGTGAAGGTGACGATGGTCATCGACGGGCTGGTCGGCCTCATCGCCGCCCTGTGCATCATCGGCGCGTTCACGGCGAACGTCCCCGTCCTCTACGTCGTCGGCGCGTTTTGCTGCGGCTTTTGCTATGGCGGCGTGCCCGTGGTGGCCTCGGCGTTCGGGCGGCAGCGTTTCGGCGCGAAGAACTACCCGCTGAACCTCTCGCTGTGCAACTTCGCCATCGTGTGGGGCTCCATATTGAACGTGGTCTTGCAGGCCGTGCTCGGCACGGACATGCGCGTCGCGACCTTCACCGTGCTGGCCGTCATGGCCGTGCTCGCGCTGCTCGACGCCGCGCTGCCGTTTTCCAAGATGTTCAACCGCGACCGGGAGATGCTGGCCGAACGCCGCGCCGCGCACGAAAAGCAGGCGTCCTAGGGAGCACACCGCCCCTCGGGCGCCCGCTCCTCGGGCGCCCTGCCCTCAGGCACCTCCGCTCCTCGGGCGCCTCGCCCTCAGACGCCCTCGCCTTCCCGCTCGATTTCCGCCCTGAAGGCGTCTATCAGGTCGAGCATCTCCTGCGAGGAGTGCACCCCGAGCTTTTGGTAGATGTTGGCGATGTGGGTCTTTGCCGTGTGGATGGATATGACCAGCTCGGTCGAGACATACTCGGCGTTGCGCCCCTTCGATATGAGGGAAAAGATTTCCGCCTCGCGCTTGGAGAGACGGTAGCGCTGCACGACCTCCTCGCAAGCGGCACGCCAGGGAGCCTGCCGCTTGCCCGGGGGAGCGGCTTTCCCTGCAGCGCGTGCCGCCGCATTCGCGCTTGCGGGGCTTGCAGGGCTTGCGCCGCCCTCCCGCGCGGCGCTCTTCGCGTCGGATTGCGCGGGGGCCTGCACGTCATGCCGGGGCGCGTCCTGGCTCGCAGCCTCCGCGCCCGCCCCATCTTTCACCTGCCCCTCGATCATCGGGCGCATCTCGCAATTTGCCGCCGAGTTGCAAAACTCGCACGGGTCGATGTCCTCGAATTCCGCCCCGCGCTGCCGCTCGGTCCCCTTGCCCGCCACCGTCAGGAGCTTGACGTAGCTTTCGTCTGTCGTCGCCGTCAAGCTGACCGTCAATATCAAGACGAGCAAGGTCGCGCAGCAGGTGACGACGAGGGCGTCCATGCTCGACACAGGCCCTGCGAGCGTCTCTATGGCAAAGCCCGCGCCGACGCCGAGCGTCATGAAGGCATAGACGACGAGGCGGCCCGCCAAGACGAGGTGGCCGTGGCGGCCGCGGTAGGTGCGCACTATGCCCAAGCACAGCATCATGTTGCCGAAATCGAAGAGGTTGAATCCCGCGAACACCGCGATGTCGGCGACGGCCAGGCAGATGCCGCGCGCGTGTGTGCCCTGCTGCGCGCCCGTCACCTCCATGGCGATGAGCAAGACGACGCCGATCATGAAAAAGACCAGCGAGAACCTGTACATGCTGTCCACGTCGGCATGTGTGCAAAAGCGCTCCGAGGTGAAGAAGATGATGACGCCCGCCAAGGCGACGCCCACGAACAGCAGCGGGTTGAAGGCTACGAGAAAGGCGGTGCCGTCCGTGAGGAAGCTGCCCTGCAAGATGCCGAAAGCCAGTGCGAAAAGCGCGGCAGGGATGGCGCGGCGGGCGAGATAGCCGCCCACCGTCTTCGGACCCGTCGCTTTTCCACCTTCCTGTTCCTGCGGCTGCGTGGGCCCGTCGGCGGCAGGGGCCGGGTCGGAGGCGCCGGACTCGCCTTGGCGCACGTCGTATTTGCGCTTGAGCGTCAGAAACGACACGGAGCTGAGCAAGGGCAGGCAGGAGGCCACGACGAGGTCTGCCGGAAAGACGAGGCATTGCACGAGCATGGCGACGAGCGCCCCCGTGACGACGTCGGTGCCCAGAATGCGGTAGCTCTGCTTTTTCGCGAGCACGGTGAACATGAGCAGCCACACGGTCATGAGCAAGGCCTCGCAGACGCCCAGGACGGCCGTCGCGGCGAGATAGAAGCCGGTGTCCCATCCATACGCCGAGCCCGCCACGAAGGTGCAGGCCGCGCCCACGATGCAAGCCGCGATCGTCAAAGGCGGCGCCGTCAGGGCGGCCTTCGCCCGCCCGCCGCGGCGCACGATGAAAAACAGGACGGCGAAGGTGCAGGCGAGCGCCAGGTACATGGAGAACTGGCGTGCCACGAGGACCTGGGCGAAACCCTCGGTTTCGGACGCGGCGAACAGCGGGGCGAAGAGCACGCAATAGTGCCAGCCGAGCAAGACGCGGAAGCCCAGGCGGCGCGCGTCGAAGCCGGCCGGCTGGCGCGCGGCGCCGTCCATATCC
>CAVFDV010000022.1:0-18026 GCA_963621315.1 Oscillibacter sp. MSJ-31 | reverse complement strand
CGGCGAAGCTGCGCGCGAGGATGCGCATCGCGGAATACGAGCGCGAGCACGGGCTAGCGCGCGACGCCTTCGAAGTGCTCGACGAGATTGCCGAAAAATATGGCTTACAGAATTGAAATACAAGACTCGGCGCATAGCGACGTCGAAGCCATCCTTGCATATCTCTTGTCCATGAACCCTCCGGCAGCCGACACGTTTTACACAAGCCTCAAACAATGCACCGCAAGCTTAAAGGAGGGGCTAGTCGACTACGCCCTCTCGCGCTTTGAAGAACTTGCCAAAGCGGGGTACCACACGATGTTTTTCAACGACTACGCCATCCTCTACTTCCAAAAAGGCGGCACACGCACGATCGCGCACGTCTTTCACCAAAAGCAAGATTACGCACGTCTCGTATAGCGCACGCCGCGCGCGGGGCATGCGCTGCGCACACGGCGGCGGCGGGCTGGTAGAATCGCCTGCATGGAAAACGAGACGGCACAACACCTCGAAACGCAGACGTGCGAGGAGTGCGACGAGGCGGCGGCGGCGAAGCTGCGCGCGAGGATGCGCATCGCGGAATACGAGCGCGAGCACGGGCTGGCTGAAGACGCGTTCGAGGCGACCGAGAGGATCATGGAGAAACATGGCCTGCAAAACTGAGGCGCAGGACATGGAGCGCGAGGAGCGCGGCGGGGCGGCGGGCGCGGAGACGGGCGGCGCGGGCGCGGAGGAAGCGGGCAGCCTGGGCGCGCGGATCCCGTGGCCGAACGACCCGAACGCCTGGCCGGACATCCCCGCAGACGAGGCGCTCGATCTGTTCTTGGGCTGGGTGGAGGCGCGCGGCACGAAGCTGTGGGCGCACCAGGAAGACGCGCTGCTTTCCCTAGCGGCAGGCGACCACGTCATACTCGGCACGCCCACCGGCTCGGGCAAGTCGCTCGTCGCGCTAGGGCTGTGCTTCACCGCCATATGCACGGACCGGCGCGCCTACTACACCGCCCCCATCAAGGCGCTCGTCTCCGAGAAGTTCTTCGAGATGGTGCGCGTGCTCGGCCGCGAGAACGTCGGGATGATCACCGGCGACGTGGCGGTGAACACGGACGCGCCCGTCGTGTGCTGCACGGCCGAGATACTCGCAAACGACGCGCTGCGGCTGGGCGCCGGCGCCGACATCGGCTGCGTCGTGATGGACGAGTTCCACTACTACGGCGACGCGCAGCGCGGCTGGGCCTGGCAGGTGCCGCTGCTCGCCTTGCCGCATGCGCAATTCCTGTTGATGAGCGCGACTTTGGGCGACACGGGCGACATCGCCGCGTCGCTGGCCGCGCGCACAGGCCGGCACGTGGAGACGCTGGACCGGGCCGAGCGCCCCGTGCCGCTGGAATACGAGTTCGTCGAGACGGCGCTGGAGGCCACGGTCGAGCTGGAGCTGCGCAGCGGCGCCAGCCCCATCTACGTCGTGCACTTCGCCCAGGACGCGGCCTACAAGAGCGCCCAGGCGCTGGCAAGCTACGGCGTGTCGAGCAAGGAGCAGCGCGAGCGGGTGAAGGAGGCGATCGCGGGCGTGCGCTTTTCCACGGCCTTCGGCAAGGCGCTGCGCCGGCTGCTGGTGTGCGGGGTCGGGATCCACCACGCCGGCATGCTGCCGCGCTACCGCCTGCTCGTCGAAAAGCTCGCGCAACAGGGGCTTTTACCCGTGATATGCGGAACCGACACCTTGGGCGTGGGGATAAACGTGCCCATACACACCGTGCTTCTGACGGCGCTGGCCAAATACGACGGGCGGCGCACGCGGCGGCTGAACGCGCGCGAGTTCCACCAGATAGCAGGGCGCGCCGGGCGCAGCGGATTCGACGCCGAAGGGCGCGTCGTGTGCGAGGCCACCGAATACGACATAGAGCGGGCGCGCGCGCTGACGAAAGCCGGCGGGGACGCGAAGAAGGCGCGGCGGGCGAAGGTGAAGACGCCCCCGAAGGGCTTCGTCGGCTGGAACCGGCAGCATTTCGAGCATCTCGTGGCCGCGGCGCCCGAGACCTTGCGCGCGCACATGCGCGTGAGCCATTCCATGGTGCTAAACGAGGTGGTCCAGGGGGGCGACGCCCGCGCGCGCGTGGACAAGCTGATCGACGACTCCGCGCAAGAGCCCGCCGAAAAGGAGCGCCTGCACACGCGCGCGGCCGAGATCTTCGCCACGCTCATGGCCGCCGGCGTGGTCGAGGAGGGCTGCGACGACGAGGGCATGTACTACCAGCTGGCCTGCGAGATGCCGGACAACCTGGCCCTGGACCAGCCGCTCTCGCCGTTTTTGCTCGCGGCGATCGAATTGCTCGACCGCGAAGACGAGGACTACGCGCTCGATTTGATCTCGATGGTGGAGGCCACGCTCGAAGACCCGTGGCAGATCTTGCGCGCGCAGCAGCGCCAGGAGCGCGACCGCGCGATGGCGAGCATGAAGGCCGAGGGGCTCGACTACGACGAGCGCATCGAGCGCCTGCAGGCGATCGAGCACCCCAAGCCCCTGGCCGAGCTGCTAGAGCCCGCCTTTAGCGCCTATTGCGAGAAAGTGCCCTGGGCCGCCGACTTCTCTTTAAGCTGCAAGTCCATCGTGCGCGACATGGTGGAAAGCGCGAGCGACTTCAAGGGCTACATCGCGCGGCTGGGCATAGCGCGCTCGGAGGGCACGCTGCTGCGCTACCTGTCGGATGCGTGGCGCGTGCTCGACAAGACGGTGCCGGATAGCGCCTACGACGAGCGCCTGGACGAGATAGTCGAGTGGCTGGGGCTGGTCGTGCGCACCACGGACTCGAGCCTGGTCGACGAGTGGGCGGGCCTTGCGGGCGACGCGGGCGGCGAGGCGGACGGCGCGGGCGCCGGGCTGGCCGCGCCGCAGGCGGCAGACGCCGTCGTGCGCGACAGGCGGGCGGTGGAGCTGCTCGTGCGCAACGCTTTGGTCGCGCGCGTGGTGCAGATGGCGCGCGGGGACGCGAAGGCCCTGGCCGAGATGGACGAGGACATGCACTTTGGGCAGGCGGCGTGGACGGCGGCGCTCGACGCCTTCTACGAGGCCCACGACGAGGTGCTGCTCGACGGCGACGCGCGCTCGGCGCGCTACCTGCACATCGACACAGGCGACGAGAAGTCCGCCCATGTGTGGCACGTGCGCCAGATGGTCCACGACGCAGACGGCGACGACGATTTCGGCATCGCCGGCGACGTGGACCTGGACGCGACGCAAGAAGAGGGCAGCGTGGTCTTCTCCGCCTACCGCGTGGGATTTGCCGAAGAGCTCGGGATAGGGTGAAGAGGGGCGCGGATGTCGGAGAGGGTGCGTTTCGAGCGCGTGCGCAACGTGCGCGATTTGGGCGGGACGCCCGTGGGCGCGCTGCCTGCGGGCGGGGGGGCGCGGCGCGTGAGAAGCGGGCTTGTCTTTCGGGGCGCGGCGCTTTATGGCGCGAGCGCGGCAGACCTCGACGACATTTTCGGCGCGCGTGCGGTGAAGTGCGTCGTCGACGTGCGCTGCGGCTGGGAGCGCGAGGCGAAGCCGGACCCGGACGTCGCCGGCGTCGAGAACCTCCATATCCCCTTTTACGACAAGGACATAGTGGGCATCGAGTACACGAAGAAGGTGCCGGGCACCATCCGCATAGGGCACGACTTCGCCTGCGACCAGGTGGACTTCTACCGCTCCACGGCCAACCCGGCCACCGTCACCCAGATGGCGCGCGCCCTGGAGGCGGTTTTCACGCACGCGGCGGCGGGTGCGCCCGTCTACGTGCATTGCACGGGCGGCAAGGACCGCGCCGGCATAGTCGCGGCGCTCGTGCTCGAGGTGCTGGGGGCGGGCCCGGAGGCGGTGATGGCCGACTACCTGGCCACGAACGCCTCGCGCGACGCGCATATCCGGGGCACCTACGAGCGCTTCTTGCGCCTGTGCGAAGGCGACGAGGGGCGCGCGCGGAAGCTGTGCGACGCGCACCGCGCCTCGCCGCAAAACCTCGGCGCCTTCTACGACGAGGTGGACAGGCGCTACGGCGGGATGGGGCCTTTCATCGAGCGGCAGCTGGGCATCGACACGGGCCTGCGCGCGCGCCTTGCAGAGACCTTGACCGAGCCTTGCTAGCGGGCCTTGCGCCGCGCGGGCGCCGCCCAAACCCGCTCCCGCCGTTCACGCCGCGCCGCCGCGCCGCGCGGGCGCCGCTCAAGCCCGCTCCCGCCGTTCACGCCGCGCCGCCGCGCCGCATCAGGCCCGGGGCTTTCGGGCTAGGCGCCTTCGGGCTAGGCACGGGCGCTGCGCAGCACCGCCTGCTTCACCTGCGCCTGGAACTCGGGCAGCACGAGATAGTGGCACAGCGCCTCGAGGTTGGCGGCAAAGGGCGTGCCGCGCCCCACTATCTTGAAGTTCGAGATGCCGTAGCGCTCGTGCAGCGCGCAGACCTCGTCGGCGGTGAAGAGGACGGGGTGGCCCGGCTCGTGTTTGAAGAAATCGGCCTTTCCGTGCGGGCAGGCGAAGGGGGTGAGGCGCCCTTCGAGCTGGTCGTGCGCGTTGTGGCGGTAGTGCTCGGCGCGGCGCGGGCAGTCTTTCACGCAATACTCGTTCACCATGACCTCGACGCGGGCGGGGTATGCCAGGCCGGAGAGGAACGCCGGGTCCTTGTGGACGGAGTAGTTCGCCACCACGAGCTCGTGCCTTTCGCAGGCGGCGTTGAAGGCGGCGAGGCCTGCCGGCGCGGCGGTGGTGGACAGTACTGTCTTCATGCCGTAGCGCGTCTTCACGGCATCGGCGACGAGGCGGTTTGCCACGATGGCCCAGGCGCCTGCCTCCGCCCCCTGCGAGAGGACCTCTTCCACGTAGGGGTCGGACAGGTCGCGCTCTTGCGCCAGGGTGTTGGTCAGGGTGAGGCGCGCAACCAGGCCGTACTCGCCGAGTATGCGGTAGGTCTCGGCGATGCGCGCGGCGCTGTAGCGCTCTTGCACGGCGGCGCGCCCGCCGTTGAGCGCGCAACCGGGAAAGCAGCCGTAGATGCTGCCGACGCGCACGCCCGGCCGGCACATGTGCGGCTGCGCGGCCAAAAGGCGGCAGAAGAAGAGGTTCAGCCCCAGGTTTTGCGTGAAGTCGGCGAGCGTGTAGACGATCATGGCGCGTGCGCTCCCCCCTCCCTTTCCGGGTCCGCCCCCTTAGAAATGCCCCGTCTCCAGGTCGCGTCCAATCATATCGGCAAAACGGTCGTACATGGACGTGGGGGTGTTCGGCGTCCACGTGGGCTTCGGCAGCTCGATGAAGGACGCCTCGCGCGAGAGGAAGGCGGCGACGGGCATCTCGTCGGCCACGTGCAGGGCGTCTTTGGGGCAGATCTGCTCGCAGCAGCGGCATTGCATGCACAGGCTCGGGCGGTGGAGGAGGCCGAAGGGCTTTTCCGGCGCGCTTTTGCGCAGGGCGCCCGTCGGGCAGAAGACGGCGCACATGCGGCACGACATGCACTTGTCCGCCTCGACCTCGACGCGGCCGACGAGGCGGGTCCTCACCGTGCGGGCCGCGGGCGCGCCCAGGTGCGCCAGGCAGTTGTAGAGGCGCGTGCGGGCAAGCGGGATGCAATGCGAGAGGGTGCCGTCGTCGCCGACCTTCCAGTAGGGGGTGCAGCTCCCGGAGCCTGCGGGCGCGGCATCTGCGGCGGGCGCCGGCGCGGAGGCGGCAGATGCGGCGGAGGCGGTCGCGGCGGCGGGGGCAGCGGGGGCGGCACCGTCCGGCGCGCCGCCGTCCATGCCCGCGCCGTCGTCGCAGGACTTTCCGAAGAGGGTGGACGCGGGCGCCGCATCGGACGGAGCGGCGCCGCATCGCGCGGCGAGCTTCTCTTCTACGACATCCGGCCAGACGTCTGCAAGCTGCGGCATGCAGGGGCTGTCGAATGCGGAGAGCAGCGCCGATGCGTCCTCGCATACCCGCGCGCACAGATCGCCGCCGGATTGATGCGCGCACGACGCGCAGCCTGCGTGCACGAGCACGACGCCCCGCTCGCGACGCGCCGCCTGCTCGACGAGCAGCGCCTCGTCCACGTGACCCAGGCACGGCACGACGCATACCCCGGCCTCCTGCAAGGCGCGCATGCCGGCGCGGTGCGCGCGCGCGGCGGGCTCGCAGCAGGCGACGGCATACCCTCCCAGCGCCTTTGCCGAGCGCTTGAAGGCGGCCGCGACTTCGGAGACGGAGGGGTGCTCGAGCACGATGGCGTCGGTGGGGCAGGCGTTGGCGCAGGTGCCGCAGCCCATGCACTTGCCCGCGTCCACGGAGACGGCGCCGTCTTCGCCGACGTGCAGCGCCCCGCCCGCGCATGCGGCAACGCAGCGCTGGCAGGCGGCGTTGCGGTTGCGCACGGAGATGCAGCGCTTCGGCTCGACGCGTATGCGCGACGCGTCCATGCCGCCGAGCGCCGCCGCCATTTCCAAGTTCAGCGCCATCATCCCACCTCGCCTGCGCGCGCCTCGCCAGATGCGCCGGCGTCCGCTTCACCTGCGCGGGGCGCGCCCGCGCCCGTTTCACCATGCACCGCGTCCGCGCCGCTGCCGCCCGCTTCACCATGCGCCCCGCTTGCGGCGGCGCCGTCCTCTTCACCATGCGGCGCATCTACGCCGGCCGACGCCTTCCCGCCCGAAGCGCCGCTCCCCTCGCCTGCGTCTTTCGGCGCAAGGAAGGGAAACGAGATCGCGTGCGCGGGGCAGACGTCGGAGCACGCGCGGCACTTGCTGCAATCGGCCAGCGTCGTGCGCCCGGCGCAGACGTCGTGCAGGTTGATGCCCTCGGGGCATGCCTCGACGCAGAGGTTGCACGTGGTCTTGCCGTCGCGTTGCAGGCATTTTTCGCCGTCGATGCGCGGGCGGAAGGTCTTGTTGGTCGCCGAGAACAGCGAGAGCAGCGCGCCGAGCGGGCACAGGTTGTGGCACCAGCGCGGCAAGACGAACAGCTCCACGGCGACGATCAGCGGAAAGACGAGTATGGTCCAGGTCGTCTGGCCGAAGGCGAAAAGCTGCATGACCAGCAGCACCGTGGCAAAGGACAGCCCCACCGGGCAGGCCAGGCAAAAGACCGGGTAGCCGAATATGAGGGAGCTGACGAGCGCCGCCGCGAGCACGACGTGGCGCCCGTCGAGATGGACGCCCTCCTTCTTCCCGCAGCCGCCGGTGCAGGTCGCGCATGCCGCCTTGGTGCACGCCCGCCGCCGCGCGCCCTGCTTTTTGGCCGGCGAGAGGAAGTGCGCGGGGCAGGCCCAGGCGCAAAAGACCTTGCCCAGCAGCAGGCACACGACGAAGGTGGCGACGATGGACACGGCGGCGACGGGCAGGAAGGTCTTTCCCGCCAGCATGGACAGCAGCGCGCCGAGCGGGCACAGCGCGGTGATGTCGCCGAAGCCGACGCCGCATGTGTTGCCGATGCCCGTCGTGGTGAAGTACCCGACGGCTACGACGACGAGCACCACGAGCATGCAGATGATGCGCAGGGTGCGGCTCTTGATGTTTTTCATGGTCGTGGACCCCCTAGTCGTTGTAGGTGACGGAATCGCGGATGCTGCGCCCCTGCTCCTCGGGGCGCCGGGCGACGCTTTCGGGCTTCACGAGGATCGCCCTGTCGGTCGCGCCGTCGATGAGCGCCCCGGACGACATGCTGATGCAGTACAGCTCGCATGCCCCGCAGCCGTTGCACGCGTCGTAGTCGACCACGGGCACCTTGTCCGCCCCAAGCTCGATGGCGTTGTAGGGGCATTTGTCCACGCACTCGTGGCAGCCCATGCCGCGCGCGGCCAGGCACCAGTCGCGGTTCAGCTCGGCCTTGCCCAGGATGGGGGTCGCGCCCTTCGCTATGTGCTCGATGGCGCCGGTGGGGCACGCGGAGGCGCACAAAGGGCCGCCGTCTTTATCCTGGCAGAAATTGCAATAGCCGCTCTTGAAGTCCATGGAGGGCGTGCGCGCGTTGATGAAGCCGTCTTCTATGTGGGTCACGCCGATGGCCCGCTGGGGGCAGACCTCGCGGCACTTGTTGCAGCGTATGCACGTGGCCAAAAGGCGCGTCTGGTCTTGGGCGCCCGGCGGGCGCAAAAGCTCCGCGGTCGGGGCGAGCTTCACGGCGCCCATCCCGAAAAGGGCGCATGCGCCCACGGCGCCTGCGGTGAAGCTGCGCCTCGTCATGGACGCGCCGGATGCCGCGTCCTTCTTCTTCCCGTTCATCTTCTCCACCTCGCTTCCTGCCGCCTTCATGCCGCGGCCTCGTTTGGGTGCACCGCGCCCTCCGCGTCTGCCGGGTCCGCGCCTGATGCGCTGCCCGCGGCCTTCGCCCCGCCTGCGTCCTCCGCGTCTGGCGCGTCTGCCGCGTCCGCGCCTCGGGCGGCCTCTTTGGCCGCCTCGGCCGCCGCGAGCGCGTCTTGCACGTCTTGCTCCGTGGGGGTATCCGGCTTGCGCGGCGTCAGGTCCACCTCCATGTGCACGACCTTTCCGCCTTCGCCGTCCGCCCCGTCGCCCGGCTGCGCGCCCGCGTCCTCGACGGCCTCGTTCAAAAACGCGAGGTCTTGCTCGATCACGCCCGAGGTCAGGCGGGCAAGACCCTGGTAGAGGCCGGTTTTCGCGAACTTGAGCATGTCCTGGGCCATCATGGGAAACCACGGCGCCAGATGGTCCTCGATGAAGTTGCGCTGCTGCAAGAGCAGTTCCGCGCAGCGCTCCTCGTCGCCGTCTTCGTAGGCGCGGATGGCGCGGTTGCCCAGCACGCTCAGGTACTCGAGCTCGAGCGCGATGTGGTCTTCGCCTTCCTTCCACGACTCCTTCTTTTCAAGTCCGGCGCTGCGGTACAGGACAAGGACCTCGTCGCGCGCGTCTTGCATGAGCAGGCGCTTCGGGCTGGTGTAGACGCTCTCGAAGGGGTAGGCGGCGGAAAAGCCGTCGCTGCCCGAGCCGATGAAGGTGCGCACGTAGTCGATGGCCAGGTCGGTGAGGGTGTTCTCGTCCGTGTCGGCCAGGTACGCGCGCATCAGCTCGTAGCCGCAGGCGATGTCCTCGTTTTCGGCTGCGGTCGGGTACTCCATCGCGAGCAGCTCCTCGAGCAGCACGTCGTCTACCTCCACGCGGAAAAGCCTGGAGATGAAGTCGTAGGTGCGCGTGCGCCCTTCGAGCGCCTCGGCGAAGGCGCGCGCGTCGGCGCTGTCTCGGGCCGCGTCGGCGGCGCTATCGTGGGCTGCGTTGGCGGCGCTGTCGTGGCCCGCGTCGGCGGCGCTGCCTCGGCCCGCGCCGCTGTTGCCCGCCCCGCGCATGTCCCGCGCGTCGCATCCGGTGGTCGTGTCGTGCATATCGTCCTCCTCTAGTCCTCGCATGCCGCGCCGGTATCCGGCCCTGCGGCTCCGTCGTCTTTTCCAGCCGGCCAGTCTCCTGCCGGCTCTTCGGCGGCCTGCGCTGCGTCCCCGCAGCCCCCGTCTTCGTCGTCGGGCGGGGTGTAGGGAAACGCGAACACCGGCCCTCCCGAGCCGCATTTTCTCTTCTCTTCGTGCTCGGGCGGCTCCTCGCCGCGCGCCCGGGCCTGCGCGGCCAGCATGGCCTCTTGGGCCTCCTCCATCTCGGCGCGCTCGGCCGCCTGCCGCTCGCGCTCGGCTTTCTCCGCCTCGAAGCGCGCCTTTTCCGCAAGCTGGCGCTCGCGGGCGCCGGCGGCGGCGGACAGGTCGCCCGCCTCGTCCGCGTCGGCCAAAAGCCCCAGCTCCAGCGAGCGCTTCCCGTAATCGCAGGTCCGCCAGGCGTCCGTATAGCATATGGCGCCGACGCCTTCGAGCCGGCGCAGGAAATACGTGCTGTAGCGCCTCGGCTCGGCGCATATGGGGTCCGCGTTCACCACGGCGTTCACCTCCTGGACCAGGCGGCCGGTATCGGCCATGCACATGGTGAGGATGCGCTTGTACACCGGGATATAGCGCGGCTCCTCCTGGAGGAAGCGCTCCATCTGCGCCATCCCGGTCCTCGCGCGCAGCGCCTCGGCGCCCGCGTCGGTGGCGCGGTAGGAGACGGGCGCGTGGCGCGTCACATGGGCGCCGCCGCCGCCCGCATCCGCCGCCCGGATGCCATAGCCCCCGTCTGCATCCCCGACTTCACCGGCATTCTCGCCGCGGGTCTTGCCGGCCGGCTGCGCGTCCGCGCCCTCCCCGGCGCCTCCGCCTCCACCTTCACCGGCGCCCCCATCTTCACCGCCACCTTCGCCGACGCGCTCGATGGCGCCGGCGCGCTCGAGGAGCTGCACGAGCCGCCCCGTCGTGTAGACGCTCGCGCCCTGTGGGAACCTCTCGTCGGCATATGCGATGACCTGCCCCAAGGGCTGCGGCGCGTCCACGCAGGCCTCGACCGCGCTCAAGATGCGGAACTGCTGGCCGGGCATGCCCTTCAGCAGCTGCTCGATGCGCTCGGCTGCGGGCGCCTCCGTCTTTTCCGGCACGACGCTGCGCTCGGCGTCCGGGATGACGGGCGCGGAGTAGTCGTTGTCCGGCTCGACGTCTTCCAGGTCCTCGAAGGCGTCGCCTGCCAGCGGGTCGAACTCGTCTTCCAGCTCGTAGACCTCGTCGTTGCTCATGTCCTCGCCTCTCCTCTCCTAGTGCGCGGCCCGGCTCGCGGGCTGCGGCGCCTCTATCTCTTCTACGAAAAGCGACGGCGCGATATAGGCGCGCCGCGCGCCGTCCTTGGCGAATATGCGCGTCGTCTCCATCCCGAGCTTGCCCGCGTTGTCGAGCAGGTCTTCGGTGAACAGGCTCAGCTCGAGGCTCTTTTGCGGCGTCGCCTTCAGCACGTCGAAGACGGCCTCCTCGCGCACGCGGGCCTTTGCGCGCTCGTCGATGGAGTAGCGGTCGTCTACCGCGCGCAGGCTCGGCATGAAGCCGTTGACCATGCCCGTCAGGAACAGGTGCGCGCACGAGCGGCCTATGCAGCGGCGGTAGGGCGCGACGAGCACGGCGCCGTTTTCGGCCGGGCCGGCCTTTTGCGCGCCGGCCGCGTCCGCCGCATGCACCTCCCCGCCCGCGTCCGCGTCCAGCACGGCGGCGGCGATGCGGCGGCGCGCGTCTTCGCCAAGCTGCGCGCCCGCCTCGTCGAAAAGCTCCGCCGCGTGTCCGGCCAGCTCGATGTGGTGGGCGGCAAAAGCGCGTTCCATGTCCGCCTTCTTTCCGCTTTCCCACGCCGCGCGCAGCTCGTCGAGGGCAGCAAGCGCCGTCTCCACCTTCGAGAAGAGCACCATCTCGGCCGCCTCGCCGGGGTGCGCGTGCAAATGGCGCAGCGCCGAGAGCGCGTCGGTGCCGTGGGTGCGCGCCCAGGCCAGCACCTCCAGGAAGGCCTCCGAGCACAAGAGCCACTCGCCCAGGCCTATCCACGTGCGCAAGGCCGTCAGGTCGTCGGGGTCTTGGACGAGCTTGCAAAACGCCCGCGTGGCGATCGCGGCGCATTTCTGGGGGTCGCGCGGGTCGCCCGGCACCTTGGCAGGCCCCATGTCGCAGCGCACCGCGATGCCGCGCGCGCGAATCTCCGCCTCTATCTTCACCGCCCACAGCTTGTTCGGCACGCCCACGGCGATGCCGCCCGGCTCCTCGCCCGCGCCGACCATCTCGGCCAGCGCGTCTGCCACCGACTCGAACTCCCCGGCAGGCGTCTTCGCCCGGCGCAGGGTCGCGGCGATCGAGGGCCTGCCCCCCTCCAGCTCGAAGACGGCGTCGCATTCCCCTTTCAGGGCGGAAAAGCCCTCGAGGTCCGGGTAGGGCTCGTCGGCGCCGGCGACCTTGTCCTTGGACCCTATGGCGATGAAAAGCCCTTGCGAGAGCGCGCGCACGAGCTTTTGCGAGGTGGCGCTCATCAGGTTGCAGGCATCGGCGACGACGACGTCTGCGCCGTACGCCGCGCCGGCGGCGCCCAGGCCCGCCAGGACTTTACCCGCCATAGCGGACAGCTCGCAGTCGAGCACGGCGCGGCGCGCCTCGAGGTTTTCCAGCAAGACGCCGTAGACGCGCTGCTCTTCTTCCGAGGCGATCCAGGTCGGCGCGTCGTCGGTGCAGTTCGCCATGCTGTTGTAGAAGAACTTGAGCATCTCGCGCAGGCGGCGCGGCTTCACGCCCGTCACCTTCACGTCCTCGACGAGCACGTCTTTCTCGTTGCCGTCGAGCACGCGCGCCTCTCGTCCGCACAGCTCGTATGCCCGCCCGTCGCGCAATATGCCAAGGGCAAGCTCGCGGACCGTCGTCACCTCGACGGCAGGCGCCGGGTCCATGCGGGCCGCCGCTTTTCCGTATTCGGATGCGCGTATGCCGTCCGGGCACACGAGCAGCACGCGTGCGCCTGCGGCCGCACGGGCGGAAAGCATGTCCAGAATCGCGTTTTCGATGCGGGCCGTGATGGGCGCGCAGACGGCGGCGGTGCCTTCTTGCAGGGCGGCAAGCCCGTCGGACAGCTGCCGCGGCGTCGTGCATGTGGAAACATCCATGAAGATCTCCATCCTCGTCGTGTCGTGGATGAAGCCCTCTGTCGCAAAGCCCCCCGGCTTCGGCATGTCTCACAGCGGCGAGTATGCCACACGCGCGCCCGGCTGCGCCACATCGATTCCGTTTTGGAATATGCGTGCCGGGCGCGCGTGGGGGTGCGGGCGCCTACCCTTCCCCGCCGGACGTGCCGCCGGGCGCACATCCGTGCCGCAGGCTTGCACCGGGCCCGCACCCGTATCACGGGCCTGCGCCGCGCCCCCTGCAGCCGTTCGCCCGGCTTCAGGGCGCCTACCCTTCCCCGCCGGGCGCACCGCCGGGCGCGTCGCCGGGCACGGTTCCCTCCGCGCCCGCCGCCGCGGCCGCCGCGCGCATCTCGGAGACGGCATAGAGCACGCGCGCGGCGCGGACGTAGACCGCGCGCCCGGCGGCCGTGGGCTTCACCCCGTCCTTGCCGCGCACGAGCAAGGTGCAGCCCAGGAAGGTTTCAAGCGAGGCGATGTGCTTGCTGAGCATGGATTGCGAGCAGGACAGCTCGCGCGCGGCGCGGTTCATGCTGCCCGCGTTCACCACGGCGATGAACTCCCCCAGACGCTCGGTGTCCATGCACGCCTCCCTTCCTTTGGCCGGCCCGCCGCGAAGAAAACGCCCCGGCTCCCGCATGTTGCGCCATGCGCCGCCCGTCGCCGTGCCCGGCCGCGGTATCCGCACCGCACCCGCCGCGCGCGTGCCCCAATCAGCGTCCGGCCCCGCCGTCGCCTGCCCCGGCGCCGGGCTTCGGCGCCTTGCCCTGCGCGTAAAGCTCGCCCAAATCCAGAAGCTCTTGCTTTCGGGCGACGCCCGTCTTGTGGTAGATATGGCGGATATGGGTGCTGACGGTGCCCGCCGAGATGAAGAGCGCGTCTTGGATGCGGCTGATGGTGCGCCCCGAGAGCAGCAGCGGCAGCACCTCCGTCTCGCGCGCCGACAGACAGTAGTCGCGCGCCATGGCCTGCACCACGGCCTCCAGGCTCAAAGCCGCGCCCTGCGCGTCGGCAGCCTGCGCGTCGGCACCCTGCGCGCCGACCTCGCCTGCGCCCGCAGCCGCATCCGCAGCCGCGCCCGCCTTCACCCCTGCCCCCGCCTCTGCTTGCGCCCGCGCGGCGCCCGCCTTTCCGGCATCCGGCGCGCATGCCTCGCGCACCTCGCCTATCCCGACGGCGATCAGGTCGGTCTCCGTGAAGAGGAACAAGACGACGCAAAAGAGCACGCATATGGCGACAAGGCAGCATTGCATGACGCTGACCTCGCTGCTTGCCAGGACCTCGTTCAAATTCGAGCCGGCCAGCTCGCCTGCGTAGAGGACGGCAAACGCGACGCCGAAGACGGCGGACGGGCAGATGCCGAAGTTGTTGCCCATCTCGATGCATACGCAGGTGAGCAGCACGGTGAAGCACATGTAGCCGGCGAAGAACACCGCCGCCGCGTACAGGCCGTCGCGCCCGAGGAACACCGACAGCACGCAGGCGAGGACGAACAGCCCCATCGAGATCTTGTAGATGAGAAACAGCATGTCGCGCACCGCCGCGCAGGCGATGACGACGAGTATGACGATGGCGGTGAATCCCACGATGAACAACGTCGCGTCGTAGACGATGGAGGCGGCTTGCTCGGTGTTGCCGAAAAACGCGTCGTAGAAGCCCTGGATCAGGCCTATGAGCAAGGCGCCGACGAGCGCCTTTGCGATGAGCGCGCGGGTGCGCGTGGAAAAACGCGCCCTCGCCTCGCGCATGTCGCGCATGTCGCGCGGGCGGCCTAGGGCGTCCGGGGCGCCTGCAGCGTCCGGGGCGCCTGCGGCGCCTGCGGCGCATGCCCGGCACAGGAAGGCGGCGGAGGCAAGCGGTGCCGCCACGATGGCCACATCGGCCACGAGCGGCGGCAGGAGCACGAGGAAAAACGAGACGACCAGCGCGGCGGCGGCGCCAAGCCCCACTTCAAGGCAGGCCACGCGCGAGCCCGCGCCGGCAAACGCCCCGAAGTAGCACAGCATGAGCACGGCGCTGCCCGTGCCCGTGAGCGTGGAGCTGAGCACGAGCGTGACGGTGCCTTGCGCGTTGGCGAGGCTGCTGGCCGCCAGAAGCGCCGCGCCGGCCGACATGAGCGCGGCCGCGCACCACACGAGCGGGCGCGACGCCTGCGGCACGAAGCCCACACGCGAAAGCATGCGAAAGACGGCGGAGGCCAAGAGGAAGACGGCCGCCATCACGCCCATGGACAGGCTGAGGTTCATGTAGAGCAGCTGCAGCACCACGTCCACGTCGTCGGAGCCGGTGTAGAACATGATGCTGTAGAAGATGATGAGCACCCATACGCGCTCTGCGGCAAAGCCCGCTATGCGCGCAGGCGACAACGACGAGAAGACGTCTGCGTGCCGGCGCGCGGACAGACCTTCCACCCCGCCTTCCCCTTCACCCATCGCGAGCACCTTTCCCCCTAGCTGCGCGTTTCCCGAAAACATGGAAATTATATTGACATGGAGAGAAAGACTCGCGCTTCTCGATTATTTTACTTAAAGAATAATGATTGGCTTTTCCAGGGGCTCCGACAAAACCCCAGCTCAGACCCCATCATAAAAAACGCTGATGCGGAAATTCCCGCGAACTTATGACCCGCCGGCGCGGCATTTCACGATTTTACCCAGATGTTTCCGGCCCGGCCCGAAGGGCAAAGTAGCGCGTATCGCAAACGCGATGCGACAGGTACGCCAACGAGAGGAAAGGGAGGAACGTATGGGCGTGAAGCTGAACATGTCCCGACGCACGTTCGTCAAGGCAGCCGCCATCACAGGCGCTGCGGCGGCGGCGCTGTCGGGCAGCACGGAATCGGCGCTCGCCGAAAAGACCTACCCCGAGGTCGCAGGGCTCGACACCGTGGAGGTGAAGAGCTGCTGCCGCGGCTGCGGCAAGATGGAGTGCGGCGTGAAGGTCATCGTCCAAAACGGGCGCGCCATCCGCGTGGAAGGCGACGAGGGCGCATGGCAGTCCATGGGCAACTGCTGCTCGAAGAGCCAGTCGTCCATCCAGGCCGCCTACCACCCCGACAGGCTGCACTACCCGATGAAGCGCACGAACCCCAAGGGCGAGGAGCCCGGCTGGGTGCGCATCAGCTGGGACGAGGCCATCAAGGAGACGGTCGACGGGCTTTTGGCGGTGAAGGAGAAGTACGGGGCGGAGGCCATCGCCTGCCAGGTGGGCACCTCGCGCATCTGGTGCATGCACTCCGAGTCCATCTTGAAGAACCTGCTCGGCACCCCGAACAACATCGAGGCCTGGCAGATCTGCAAAGGGCCGCGGCACTTCGCCACCACGATGGTCTCGCAGTTCGCCATGAGCTGGATGGAGACGATCACCCGCCCGAAGGTGTTCGTGCAATGGGCCGGCGCCTCGGAGCTGTCCAACTACGACGACTCGTGCCGCACCACCGTGGACGTGGCCGCGCGCGCCGACGTGCACATCTCCGTGGACCCGCGCATGGCAAACCTCGGCAAGGAGGCCGACTACTGGCAAAGCCTGCGTCCCGGCACCGACGGGGCGCTCGCGCTCGCGTGGACCAACGTCATCATAGAAAAGAAGCTCTACGACGACCTCTACGTGAAGAAGTGGACCAACGCGCCGTTTCTCGTGTGCATGGACATGGAGCCGAGCGGCTTTCCCTCCGTGCGCACTGACGGCTCGTATTGGGACGTGAAGACGCACCTTTTGAAGGAAAGCGACATCAAGGAGGGCGGCAGCCCCTTCAAGTTCCTCGTCTACGACAACAACTGGGCAAAGCTCAAGGAGCAGGGCGTCACGCACGAGTACGGCGCCTTCACCTGGTTCAACGCAGACCAGGAGGGCCGCATCGACGAGACGGGCGGCTTTTGGGAAGGCGAGAACTACAACTCCGTGAAGGCGCGCGAGACGGGCAAGCCGGCCGCGCAGGACAACCTGCTGCCGGGCCAGACCCAGGGCTGGGTGCCCGACCTGCTGGGATTCGACCCCGCCATCGACCCCGCCCTCGAAGGCGAGTTCGACATCACGCTCAAAGACGGCAGGACCGTGAAGGTCAAGCCCGTCTGGGAGTACTACAAGGCGGCGGCGGCCGAGTACAGCCTGGACCGCGCGGCTGAAATCACCGGCATCCCGGCAAGCGAGATCGAGGCGGCGGCCACGACCTACGCCACCCGCATCGACCCGTCCACCGGCTACGGCAACGGCGGCATCCAGTACATGCTCGCCCAGGAGCACGCGTGCAACGCCATCCAGAACTCCCGCGCGCTCGACAACCTCGTGGGCATCACGGGCAACATGGACACCCCGGGTGGCAACCGCGGGCCTACGATCGTGCCGATCGACGGCGACTTGCAGGGCTTTTCCGCATGGGCGCCCGGCTCGTCGACCCCGCCCGCGGAGGTCATGGAAAAGCAGATGGGCGTCGAGCGCTTCCCGCTTTTGCACTGGTGGCAGTACTGGAGCGACGGGCCGACGGTCTACGACGCGATGGTCACCGGCGAGCCCTACCCCATCCGCGCGCTGTGGAACGAGTCGGGCAACTTCATGGCGTTCGCGAACACGACGCGCGCCTGGGAGGGGCTGTGCAACCTCGACTTCTACGTCGACCTCAACCTGTGGCACGCGCCCTCGACCGACGCCGCCGACATCATCTTGCCCGTCGCGCACTGGATCGAGCTGAACTCGCCGCGCGCGTCGCAAGGCTCGGCAGGCGCCATGGGCGCGACCGTGAAGTGCGTCGAGCCGCCGGCCGAGGCCAAGTACGACCCCGAGATCGTCATGGCCGTGGCAAAGCAGATGGGCGTGCCCTGGAACAACGAGCCGGGCAACGAGTGGCCGGACATCAACTGGCAGCTCGACGACTCCATCAAGCTGCTCACCGACGACGAGCTGACCTGGACCGAGTGGACCGTCCAGGGCGGCAAGGTCTCCAAGGTGCGCCACGGCGTGGACATGGACAAGGTCACCCCCAAGTACCCGCACTGGGACGACTACGTGGCCGACTTCCAGAAAAACGGCTGGTGGCAGGCCAAGGACATCGAGCCGCGCAACTGGGGCACCTACCGCCGCTACCAGACCGGCGCCATGCGCGCCCGCGACCGCGTGTGGGCGCGTCTGGACTACACCGCCGGCAACGGCATCGGCGACTGGAAGCCCGGCTGGTTCACCCCGACCATGAAGCAGGAGATCTGGTCGACCGTCATGGAGTCGCACTACCCCGACACGCAGGAATGGTGGCTGCCCTCCTGGAAGGAGCCGCCGCACGGGCCCAAAGACGGCGACCGCATCAAGGAGTACCCCCTCACCGCGACCACCGGGCGCCGCATCCCGTGCTACTTCCACTCCGAGCACCGCCAGCTGCCGTGGTGCCGCGAGCTGTGGCCGGTTCCGCGCATCGAGATCAACCCCGTGACCGCCGCGAAGTACGGCATCGAGCAAGGCGACTGGGTGTGGATCGAGACCGAGTGGGGCAAGATCCGCGAGGTCGCCGACCTGTACTACGGCGTCGACGAGAGCGTGGTGAACCTCGAGCACACCTGGT
>CAVFDV010000021.1:0-18211 GCA_963621315.1 Oscillibacter sp. MSJ-31 | reverse complement strand
GCGCAAAATCCCGGAGAAGGGAAGTTGCTAGAATGGGAAACCGGGCAAGGCAAAACGAGGAGGCGGGCTTCCATCCGACGTTCCGGCTACCGCCGAAAGCTGTCTGCCGAACTCTTTTCGGGCGTCGTCTTCCCGCAAGGCGACGGCAACCGAGGCCGCGACCTTGCGCGCGAGCTCGACCGGGACGGCATTTCCCACCTGGCGCATCCCCTCCGACCACGCCCCGGCGAACTCGTAGCCGTCCGGAAACGTCTGCACCCTCGCCGCCTCCCTCACGCTCATATAGCGCAAGGAGCCGTCCTCGTAGCGGATCATGTTCTCCCCGCCCGGCACGCCGTGCACGCCCGCCTTGATGGCCTTGGACGGCTCGAAAAGAGACGAGCCCGTGTGGCCGGGATAGGCCTTCGCGCCGGCGCGGCGGCTGTGGTTTCTCATGTACGCGCTGCCAGCGGGCGGCAGGTCGCCTATCGCGTCCCAAAGCGTCCTCCACGGCTTCAAGCCGCCTGCGCCGTGCCTTGCGTACGTCTTGGCCGGAAACGACCACGACGCCTCCACGTCAGATCTGAAACCGACGACGATTACGCGGTGTCTATGCTGCGGCACGCCAAAATCCGCCGCATCGACCACAGTCGGCACTACCTCGTAGCGCAACCCGTCGCAAAACGCCGAGGTGTGCTCTCGGCTAAGGCGCTCCGCGTGCTGCTCCCATGTCTCCCCTTCACGCGCCGCCATAGCTGGATGCTGCAAGCGTAGGAGTATGTAGCTGTAGTAGTTGGCAAACGACTGGCGCGTCAGGCCCTTGACGTTCTCGCAGATGAAAGAACGCGGCTTGATGCGGGCGAGCGCCGCCGTGTAAGCCGGGAACATGTCGCGGCTGTCGCCTGCGGCCTTCCCACGCCCACCGAGGCTGAACGGCTGGCAGGGCGGCCCGCCTGCGAGCAGGTCCACCCTATCCGGGAGAAACGACCAATCGACATCTCGGACGTCGCCTTCTATGATGCGCATGCCGGGGTCCACCAACGGATAGGCGCGCTTCTGGTTCATCCGCATGGTCTCGCAGCAGTTGCGCTCCCTCTCGCAGGCAGCGAGGTGCCGAAAGCCCGCGAGCGCCGAGCCGAGCATGAGCCCGCCCGCACCCGCGAAAAGCTCGACTGCCGTCAAGTTCCCGTCTGCGTCCATCTGCCCCCTCCTTCGCCATATCCGCCCATACATCCGGATACCGGGATTTTCCCGCAAAAAGCGGACAGAGCCAATAGCACGCGGAAAAGTTGCCGGCAAGCGCTTGCCCTTCTTGCGCAGCCGCCCTTTCCGCCTCCGCCGATTTTCGCACGCGCTGCGCGCGTGCGTCTTCGGCTTCGACGGAAAGGGCGCCCACGCAAGAGGACGCCCGAGGGAAAAAGAAAGGTTGTTGATGGAAATGACGTGGAATGAACGTATGCAAACTGTGGCGGAAAGGATCCGGAAAAGCCCGGCGTATACCATCGAACCGAAAGACTGGGACATGATCGATTCCGATTACGGAGTGTTCTACTACACGGACGAATCGTATAGATTCAGCATCAAGGCTGAGCGGACAGGGTCGGGAAAGCTCCGGTTCCTCGGTACATCGGACACTTTTTGCGGCGACAGCGATTTCTACCTCGACCCCACCAGAAGCAGGCAAATGTCGACTTGCTGGGGCAACAACATTGCCGAATACCCCGCCGGGAAGTTCATAGACGAAGACAACGAGTTCCATGCGCCGGTCGTCCTCGCGCCAGAATTCGTCATCGAGATGGCGGAGTGCCGGGAACGCGACGATGACGCGGATTTTTTGGCAGGAGAGTTCGCCGAATGGTGCCGCGAAAACGGCGGCAAGCAGTTCGCGGACACGGTCGAGACCGACGAGGCCGTCAGAGAATGGCTGGCGGCAAACACGAACTCGGTACCCGAAAGCTGCGCGAAGGTCGCACCCTGCGAGATCAGCAATTTCCTGTTCGGGCACGAATACGAAACCGAGGCCGCCTAGCAGCGGCTTCTTGGGAAAAAGGCGAAGTGGGGAAGGAGGGTAAAATGACGCTAGATTGCGGGTACCTCAAGAACAGGGAGGAAATCGACATGTATGGGATCACCTTCGACTTGGACACTGGCATCATGGGAAAAGAGGATGGTAATGGCGAGCATACGCGTCGTCGGAGCCTGACGCGCCGAAAGGGGTGAAAGCCTCCCGGGCTTCGCGACCGCCTGCGCGCGAAGCCCGGGAGGCTTTTCCGGGCGGGGCATGCCTTGCGCAGCCCCACCCGGCCGTATGCCGCAAAACGGCCCTACCCACCCAGTATCTCCTTTGCCATGCCGCCGGACCTTGCCATGCCGAGACAGAGCACGACGCAGGCCGCAAGGACCGCGGCTATGTCGAGGATTCCGTTCGTGTTCAACGTCGCGGCGGCGAGGATGTAGGGAAACACGATGATCATGAACGAGATTATCAAGCCGGAGAGCAGCAGCGCTATGTAGTTGCGGATAAACCCCGTGCCGAAGCTGCGCGTCTCGTCGAGGGCCAGCAGGGGCAGGGCCACGGGCGCGAAGGCCGTGTAGAGGTAGATCTGCACCGACCGGAAGAACACCACCGCATACGAGATCACGACGGCGAGAAGGCACGCGACCATGACGATGAGGCCGAAAATCACGGCGGCGCCGCCGTTGTTGTCGAAGCTGTCCACGGCGGTTTGCGCCAGCGCGTCCGCGTTGTCCACGCCCGTAGCCTGGCCTATGGTGAAATACGTCTTCAACAGCCCGTTGAAGACGTTGTAGAACGCCTCGCAGAAGGGCACGGCGTTGTCTATGAGCGCCTTGAAGACCGCGAAGTAGATGAGTATGAAGGCAAGCTCCTTGACGGAGGCGAGCTGCTGGTTGCCGTCGGCGCGGCCGGCCATCTTGCAGATCTGCACGATGGTGGCGATCGCGAGGATCGAGTAGCCGAGCGTGCCGGTCAGGCCGGACGCGACCTGGGAGACCTTGCGGTAGACGGAGTCTGTCGAGTCCAGCCCCGGCCCTGCCATCGCGCCGTCGCCGCCGTTTGAGAAAAGCGAGTCGAACGGGTTCGTGAGCATACCCGTGTTCACGCTCGAGATCCACCCGAACGCCGTGGCCATCATCCCCTTTGCCCAGTCCTTGACGGTGTCGTTAATCGCGTTGATGGCTTCCTCGGCCCAGCCCGCGTGCGCACCCTGGGGGAAGGCCGCGACGAGGACAAGCAGCGCGGCTGCCGCTCCCAGCGCGCAGAAAAGCATCTTGCGCGAGTTCAGCGGAACAGCCCGAGCAGCGCCGAAAGGCCCGCCGAGAGCAGCCACGAGGCCACGAGGGCCGCCGGCACGCCTACAAGCAGCGCCCGCGCGAGGTCTGCCTTGTCCCTTATCTTTCGCTCGGAGAGCTTCTTTCTTCCCATTGCAGGCGTCCTTTCCCTTGTCTACGCGTTTTCCAACCGTGCCCATCGTCTCTTTCATATGCGCCTCGCGCTCCTCTTCCCGTCTCTTCTCAACCGGCCGAAAGCTCGCCGGTCTCCTTGTCCAACGTCAACGTCACCTTCGTGCCCTTGGCGTCGTCGAGCTTCCACGTGAGCTTGGCCGCCGAGGCCGTCACGGACGCCTCGCCGGAAAACGTGGCCTTCTTGCAGGCCGGCGCGTTGCGCCCGGCCCAGTCCCGCACCTTCTCCACGGCCGCCTGCTTCCCGATGCTGGTCAGCTCGTAGGCGGCATCCGGCGCGTCTTCCACCTCGACGGTAGCCTCCGCCACCGTCGAGACGCGCTTGAACGTCTCGCCGGAGAAGAACCGCGAGCTGGACAGCTCCGCGGCCTGCATCTCGCCGTCCTTGTACGTGCGGGAGAGGCTCATGGTGAACGTCTGCCCGTCGCCGTCTAGGACCGACAGCGTCGCCGTGGTCTTTTTTGCCGTCGTGACAGACGCGCCGGCGTCGTAGCTGGAAATCGCCCACGTGCAGCGCGAGGACTCCTTGCCGAACTCGTGCAGGACCGCCGTGTCGTCTGAAAACGTCAGCACCGCCTGCCCGGACCCCGCCTGCCACTTCGACGCCGCGAGCAAGTCGGCGGCCTCGCGCGTCTCCTGCCCGTAGGCAGACACCAGGGAGCGCTGTGCTCCGTTCAAGGGGTCGGTCCAGGTGTCTTCGGCGTCGTGTTGCGGCGGGTGCAGCGAAAACCACGCGCAGGCTGCAACGCAACCCGCGACCACCGCCGCCGCGGCGAACTTCAGCAACCGCCTTCTCGTCCTTCTCGTCATGCGCTTTTCCTCCTCGTCTCTTCTCAGATCTCGCCCACGCCGTCGGTGGGAAGGTCGCCTTGCGCCTCTTCTGCCGTGGCGTTCACGCCCGCCACCTTGTCGGAAAGCTCGTAGTGCGTGCAGGTGCCGGATGCCGTGAACTCGAACACGTGCCACGTCCCGTCTATCGAGACATAGCGCACGGCGCGGCTCTCGCCGTCCGTGCCGGTGGCCGTGGCCGTCACGTCCGAGACGGACACCTGCGCGGCGTCGGGGTCCTTGCCGGCCACGAAGAGCATCGACGTGACCGTCTTGTTGAAGTTGTCCCAGGCGCCCTGCCCGGCGGAGTCGATGTTCGAGCTGCCGGAGACCTTGTCGCGCACAAGCGAGGTGGCGCCGGTGCTCGGCGTCCATGCCTGCTGTTCTGCCCCGGCACCCCCGCCCGTCTCGGCCTCGTCTTCGCCTTCGCCGTCTTGCACGCCTCGCGCGCCGCTTTCCTGCCCGCCTTGCTGCTCCTGCTGCCCTTGCTGCTGCGCGCCGCCGCCTGCCGCGTTCCCGCCGCCGGCGAGCCGCGACACCGGCACCGCCACGAGCGCCAGCACCGCCAGCACGGCAAACGCCGCGATCGCCATCTTCCTTCTCTTCGTCATCTTCTCACCTCGTTATCTTTCCCATCATCTGCCCTACCGCCTCTTCCCAGGCATCCGGGGGCACGCAGTAGGATTGCGCCAGGTCGTGCAGGCTCGATTTCGGCCAAAGCGCGGGCGAGTTCGCCATGCCCTTGTGCCAGCCCTCTATGGCCTCCTCCCAACTGCCCCACGACGCGGCGGCGGACGTGTTGTCGTTGTAGGCGGCCCAGCCCCACGCGTTATGAGGCTTGATGCAGTACCTGCCGCCGCTGGACTCCTGGATGGATATTGCCGCGCACAGGCGCGGGTCGATCTTGTACTTGTAGGCAGCACGCGCCATCGTCTTGCCGTAGCCCGAAAGCGGCGCAGACCCGCCGGAGTAGGAGGCGTACATCGCGTCGATCGCGTTGCCCCAGCCCTCGACGAAACTCTCCTCGGACTCGGAGAAGTCGGTCATGAGCGAGCCGTCGCCTGCCATCTGCGGCCATTCCGGCTCTATGATGATGTCGTAGCGCGCGTCGGCCAGCTTGCCGTGCGTGCGCCGCATCGACTTGTCGGACGTGTTGCCCTCGATCGTGTGGATCACGCCGTCGGCGTCGATTTCCTCCACCACCCCGACGTGCGATATGCCGGAAGGCCCGCCGCCGATGCCGTTGTACCAGATGATGATGTCGCCCGCCTTGGGCGTGTAGCTTTCCGTGCCGGCCGCATAGTCGCGCGCGTAGTGCTGCTTTCCCTTCACGCCCACCATCCAGGTGGCCACGCTGGCCGACTTGGGCAGCGGGTTTCCCTCGGAAAGGCCCGCCTTGTCGGCGCAATACGACATGAAGCTCGCGCACCACGACACGCGCGATGAAAAGCCCATGAAGCGCCAGTACTTCTCGCCGCCCGGGTGCTCGCCCTCGTCCACCTCGGCCTGGCACGCGGCCAGAAACGCCTTGCCGGAAGACATCGAGGCGAGCCTTTGCTGCTCCTCCTCGTAGGCGCCGCCAGCCGTCACGGCGGCGGCGAGCGCGTTGAAAAGCATGATGAGGAAAAACACCGCCAGCAAGCCGGCGGCGGCGACGCCGGCGACGGCGAGGACGTAGGGGTTTTTCGCCGCAGCTGCAACGACGCCCTTCACGGCCTGCCCCGACCTCCTCGCCGTCTCGGCGGCGCGCGACGCCCGCGCGCTCGCCGCCTGCGCCCGGCGCGCGCCGGCCGCGGCCGACTTGCCGGCCTGCCTTGCCGCGCGGGCCTCCCTTTGGGTCGTGGCAGACGAGCTCACGCGCGTCCTCGCCCCGAGCAGCCGGCGCTTCGCGCGGGTCTTCGCCTCGCCTGCCACGCGGCCGGCCAGCTTGGAGGCTTCCTTTTTCGCATGCTCCTTCGCCCGCGCCTCGATCCTGCCGCCCGCCCAGTCGCCGGCGTCGGCGGCGTCCTCGTAGTCGCTGAAGGAGACGCGCTGTACCGCCTTGTCCGCCTTCGCCTTCATCTCCTGCGCCTTCTGCACCGTGCGCGCAGGCGCGCCTGCGGACGCCGCCGCGCACCCGGCGGCCCTCGCCGCCCCCGTCTTCACGCCCGAGCGCTTCGCGGCAGCGAAGACCTTCTTCTTGTCGGCCGCCGAGATGCCCATCGCGTCGAGCGCGTCCGACATCTCCGTCTTGTTCGCAACATTGACCGTCTTCTTCTCGCCGTCAATCTTCACGGTCATGGTCGCGCCGGACCTGCGCCCTGCCTGCACGCGGCCCGCGCGGCGCCCGCCCTTGCCGCCGGCCGCCGTCTGCTCCAGGCGCGAGGACATGCCGTCGGCATGCACGGTGATGGTGCTCTTCGAAGCTTTCAGCCGCGCGGCGCGCTGCGCGCCGTCCGCCACGCCCGAAAGCTTCGATTCGTCTATGTCCACCTTCACGGCCATGGCGCGCTACTCGCCCGGTTCCCGCTTCTGCGCCGGCGCGGCCTGCTCGGCCCGCTCTGCTGCCGCCGCGCGGTCTGCCGCCGTCTCGGTGGGCTTGGTGTTCCACAGGTCGTAGAGCTGCCCGCGCGGCCACTCGTCTTCCACCGGCACGCGCGCGCCGCCGGCGATCAGAAGGCCCGCGCCTGCGGGTGTGGTCGAGTCTATGCAGCGCTCCTGCTGGTCGGACAGCCCGCACATCTCCGTTATCAGGCGGCGGTTCTTGTCGCCTTGCTTCAAGAGCAACTTGAACTCCGAGTTGTCCATGAGGTGCTTTGCCTCCGGGTGCTCCAGAATGCGCTCGGGGAGCTGCGAAATGCCCGTGGCCACAAGGCCGAAGGCGCGCCCCTCGGACCAGAACCTGTTGAAGTACTCGAACACCGCGTTGCCGCCGCTGAAAAACGACTGCACCTCGTCTATGTAGAGCCAGGTGCTCACGCCGCGCTTGTAGTTCGCCATCATCCGCGCCCACGCGTAGTCGAGCGTCATCAACATCGCCATGGACCGGGCCGTCGTGCCGAGGTCTTTGAACGCGAAGCAGGTGAGCCTGCGCGAGAAGGGCACGTTCGTCTCGTGGTCGAAGCAGCCGAAGTGGTCGCCGCAGTAGAGTTCGAGGGCCACCGACAGGTCGTCTGCCTCCGGTTCCGGCTGCTCCGCGAGCACGTCGCGCAGATTCGAGAGGGTCGGCTGCATGGACGACTCCGAAAAACGCGCGTAGAGGTCTGCCGCGGAGCGCGCGATCACCGCGTTTTCCACGCCGGACAGCTGCCGCTCCATCAGCTGCTCGCAAAACGCCAGGAGGAACTCGACCTTCTTCTCCATACGCTGCTGCCCGGCGCCGCCGGACGCGTGCAAGTCGAGCGGGTTCAAGTGCGTCGGCTGCCCCGACCCCAGCCCGAAGACCGCGCCGCCGAGCGCGCGGATGATGGGGGAGTACTCGTCTTTGGGGTCCACCACGACGATCTCGGCGTCCGGGTGCTGCAAGTACGTGTTGGTGATCTCTCGCTTGACGGAAAACGACTTGCCCGCGCCCGGCGTGCCGAAGATGAAGCCGGCGGGGTTGTCCAGCTCCATGCGGTTGAGCAAGACGAGGTTGTGCGACACGCGGTTCTGCCCGTAATAGCCGCCGCCGGCATCGTCGAGCTCCACGGTGGCAAACGGCATCGCTCCGAGCGCGGCCTGCGTGGTCGTGAGGTAGCGGTGATACGGACTGTGGTCGTGCGCGCAGGGCAGCGCCGAGTTCATCCCCTCGCGCTGGAAGAGGTTCATGGGCCGCGAGACGATCGAGGCGCTGTGCAGCTCGTCGGCCACGGCCTGGCTCGCACGCTCCAGCTCCTCCATGTCGTCTGCCCATATCACGATCGTGCACGAGTAGATGAAGAGCTTCTGGCCGTCGTGCTCTATCTGCTCCATCAAGTCGTCGGCGTCGTTTTTCGCGTATGCGAGGTCCGAGGGCAGAAGCGCCGCGTCGTAGCCCTTCTGCACCGCCTTTTGCTGCCTTTGCACGATCTCGCCGTCGATGTAGGCGCTTTTCGCGCGCACGAACTCCGCGGACGGGGCCTCGCCGAGCGGCTTTAAGTGGATCGAGACGTTCATGGAGTACGGCAGGTCCACGACGGCGGGTATCGCCATGTCGGTGAGACGCGACCCGACGCCTTCCACGGCTATAGCGCGGAAGAGCTTGCCGTCGGCCTCCCACATGTCGTGGCGGCCCTGCGGCGCCCAGCTAAGCGATGCCGGGCAGCAGAAATCCTTCGTCGTCCAGCCGCGGTTTAGGTAGAGCTGCTCGTAGGAAAACGGCGGCGGGTTCAGCCCGGGGCGCAGCAGGCGCCGCACGAGGTCCACCCTCGCGCACCCGTCGAGCAGGTGGGCCTGCGTGCCGAGCGCCGAGAAGCGCGCCGTCACCGCCGAGCGCTTGCCCGCGAGCTTCGCGCGGGCCTGCTCGTAGCCGGCCTGGCTCACCGACAGGGTGAGATAGCGCTCCCGGCGCAGGTTGGACACGCCCTCCTTCATCTTGTCATTTAGGACGCGGTTGTACTCGCCCGGCAGCTGCGGGTCGCAGTCGCCGTGCGGCTCGAAGAAGACCCTCTCGCGCCCGGCGTGCTCGGAGGGGAAGTTCACGAGGTTGAACTGCAACATCACGTCGTCGCCCACCGAGCGTAAAAGCTCGGAGAGCAAGACGAGCATCCGGCGCTGGTCCTCCTCGCGGGCCGTCTGGTACGACAAATCGTCGAAGGCCAGCGTCTGCGAGAACAGCGCGCGGTCCTCCAAGTCGGTCACCTGCATGGTGCCGTCCTCGAATATGCGCTCGAAGCCCACGGCGCCGGATAGCGTGCGGGCCGCCGCCGTCTTCTTGCGCGCGGGCGCGTACTCGGCGCCCAGGGCGTTCTCGCCGCCCTGCGCCGCCGATTTCCTCGCCGCCGTTATAGCAGCGCGCACTTGCGCGAGCGCGTCAGCAGACGCCTTCGCCCGGGCCTTGCGCTCCTTCCTCGACAGCCGCCTCGGCTGCGTCGATTGCCCTTGAAAGGGCCTGTTCTCCGGCTCCGCGCCTCGCGGCGCGGGCATAGCTTGCGTCGAACTCGTCTTTTTCCCGAACATGCGCTTTCCTCTCCGCCTTTCCTTGTCTCGTCTCTTTTTCCGCGCGCAGGCGCGCGGCCTCGCCTTGCGGCACGTGCGCGACGGGAGCCATGTCCACCGTCTTCGCGCGGGCCCAGGCCGCGAGCGCGGCCGATGCGGAAACGTGCATGGGGCGCAGGTAGCCCAAGGCGAACCCGCCGCCCACGAGCAGCATCCACACGTAGGAGTAGTCGGCCACGCTGCCGCCGAAAAGCGCCATCGCGCCGAACACGACGGCGCAGGCGGCCAGGATGCCCGCCAGAAGCGACAGCAGCGTGCGCGACTCCATGCCCAATATCTTCTGATGGTAGGCGCCTATGTCGCGCTGGACCGAAACCGACAGCATGGCGCACCACCTAGCCCCAGGTGATGAAGTTGCCGATGATGCTCTTGGTCATCAGGATGCCGATGCCGGCCGCCGCCGTACCCAGCCCCTGCACGATTTCAGGCCCTTGGTGCTGGCGGATCGCCATGATGAAGGTCCATATGCCCCAGATGGTGAGGCCGCCGCCCAAGATGGTCGCCGCGCCGTTCAGAAACGTCTTCACCTGCTCCAGGGCGGCGTCGCCTTCCGCGGCATACGCCATCTGCGGCGCGAGCATCCCGCACGCGCCGATGTAGGCGCCCGCCGCCGCGCGCCCCGCGCGCGTGCGCAGCATCAAGGGCATCTTGCCGTGCGCGTCCACCGTGTTCTTCTTTTTCTTCATCGTCTTTTCTCCTTGTCCTTGTCGTCTCTTCGCCTTCGCGTCCGTGTGTGCGTGCAATGCCGCGCGCAGATCGTCGCCGTCTTACGGCGACCTGCCGCCCGGCTTCGACAGCCCCGCCCGCTTGAGCTCTTCCAGGCGCTCCCATACGTCGCCGTCGTAGCCGCTTCTCGCCGGGCGCGCCTGCGCGCGCGCGGCGCATGCCCGCTCCTCGACGATGCCGGCGCTGCGCGCGAGCAAGATCCACGCGGCGCTCTCCTTCGCCCGGGCCACCTGCGCCGGCGGCAGCCCGCGCGCGAGGCCGGCGTCTTTCACCGGGCCGTCCGTAAGGGTCTTCCAGCCGCCGTCTCCAAGCGAGGGGGCGGCGAACGGGTCTTGCACCCTGGCCTGGGCGAAGGCGTCGGCTGCCTTGTTCAGCTCGGCGGCGGAGCCCCCCGTGCGGGCCTTGGCGCGTGAAAACGTGTCGCAGGCGTCGAGCGCGCAGGCAAACGCCGCGCGCTCGACGGAAAGACCGTCGTCGCGCTCCGTGAGGCTGTGCTCCGGGGAAAGGCCCGGGGGCAGGATGCGGGGCAGGAGGCCCGTCCAGGGCGCGACCTCGGCCGTCGAGGGCCACTTATGCGAGTTCAGCTCGCCGAACACCCTCTGTTCCAAACCGGCGGAGTCCACGATGTCCACGCGCACGTCCTCGTCCAGACCCTCCCACATGGCACGGGCCTTGGGGTCGTCGACGTCGAGGAAAAGCGACGGGCCGAGCACGGCCGCGGCGGCGGGAAAGCGCACGGCGGCGTCTTCCAGCGGGAAGGCCTTCTTCCAGATCTGCATCTGGCGCGCCGCGCGCGCCGCGTCCACCATACCCGTCCCGGGCGCGGTGTCCTTCCCGCCCTCTGCCGCCTCCTCTTCGCGCTTTTCCTCCTTTTCGGCGAGCTTGGCGAGCCGCCAGCGCTCGCGCTCGTCGCGCAGCCGCTGGCGTGCGAACGCTTCGGCCATGCCCGCCGCCGCCGGCGCTGTGGCCGGCCGGCGCGGCGCTCCTAGCTTCTTCTCGGCCATCTCCTCCATCTCCTCTTCCATCACGCGCCCTGCTCCCCGTCCTCGACGAGCCGGACCTTGGACTGCCGTTCCATTGCCTCGGCCGTCTCGTCCTCGATAAAGGACAGCTCGCAGGCGCACGTCTTCGCGATGCGCAATGTGGGCGCGTTGGCGCACCTGATTTCGGCATCAAGGCCGGCGGAACACGTCTTGCCCGCGCCGTCTTTCGCGTAGAAGGACAGGGCGGCGTCCGTCACCTCCCACGCGAGGGACACTTTCAGCTCCTCGCCTGCGGCCAAGGTGAACGGGGCTATGCGGTAGGCCCCCACGTACTCGTTCCACGACAGCACGTCGTGCTCCTCGCCGTCGCGGCCTTTCACCTTGCGGTTCGACATGGACATGGCAGACTCGAAGGACGCGTTTGCCGAGAAGCTCCCGACATGCGGGAAGACCTCGCCTTCTACCCGGAAGGCGCGCCCCGCGTCCGCGTCGTTTCGCAAGAAAAACGTCACCTCGAGGCGCCAGCCGCGGCTTTCGTTCTCGCTATCTCCGCCCGTCGTGAGCAAAACATGCGACACGCGCATGGCGAACTCCGCCGAAAGCCCGGGCTTCTCGAAGGCGTATCCCGCGCACTCGCGCCACGCCGGCGTGACGAAGGAGAGCGCGGGGCAGCGCGCGCCCTTGTGGCCGGGGTCCACCAGCGGGTAGAGCGCGTGGTCCGCTATGTCGGTCTTGGGACCTCGCCACGGGTTCACGCCGGTCACCAGCACCAGGCACTCGTTTCTGGGCATGCGCTCGATCTCGGAGGCCTGCATGAGCGCGCGGGCGTGCTGCGCGATCGCCTGGGAGGTCGAAGACGACTGCCAGCTGTTGGACTGCGACGTGTTGTCGGTCGTCACCGTCTGCTGGCCCATGGCCTCCTCCAGCATCTTCGTGGTGTCGGGGTCCTTGCCGCCAAGAAAGACCAGCGTGTCGCAGTTGCCCACGATGGTGGGCCAGTTGTCCGCGTAGCGCGCCTTTCCCTGCGCGGAGTTCTGCAAGATGGGGTGCAGCCCGATCCCGCGCGAGCGGCACGTGGAGATGGTCTTTTCTATATCGGGGACGAAATAGTTGGCGAACTCGTCCATGATCACCTCGACCGGCACCGGCAACGCGCCGTCGTGGGGCGGCCCTGCGTACTTGGTCGCGCACATACGGTAAAGGCGTTCGAGCATCTGCCACAAGAAGATGGCGATGATGAAGTTGAAGGTCGGGTCCTGGTCGTTGGGGACGAGGAAGACCGCCGTCGGCTTGTCGCCGATGGTGTCCAGGTCTATCTCGTCGTGCGCGAGGATGTCGGCCACCTCCGGCGGGCGGATGCGCCCGAGGCGCACCTTGGCCGAGATCAGGATGGACTGGATCGTCTCCGGCGCGCCGGACGTGACAGCGTTCCAGTCGCGCACCGCCGGGTGCCCCGGCTGCGGTTCGCGCACCTTCACCCACGGGTCGCCCGACCCATCGGTCTTCTCCCATTTCCCACCGCCCGGCGCTTCCCCGCCGCGCATGGAGGCGGACGGGTCGAGCTTGTCCGCGTCGCCGGATGCGGCAGACGGGCGGTACTCCTTGCCCGTCTCGAGCTCGTACATGAGGCCGGCAAACGGCGAGAAGGGGTTCTTCTCGTCGAAGCTGGCCATGTCGAGGAGCTTCGCGACGGTGTTGAGGTTGCGCATTTCGGGCGGCAGCTGCGAGCAGGCGTAGTTCACTATCGCGTTGAGCAGCAGGCGCTCGGAGTTCTCCCAGAAAGGGTCGCCCGCGTTGGCGGCGGCCTGCTCGGAGGACGTGTTGCGGATGAGGCAGGTCACGACTTTCTGGACGTCCGTCTCGCTTTCCACGTAGGCAAGCGGGTTGTAGCCCGCCGAGCGCGAGAAGTCCACCACGTTCAGCTCGCGGATCTCGTACCCGGCCGCGGCGAACGCCCAGCCCGTCTCCGCGCAGGTCGTGCCCTTGGGGTCGGTGACGACGAAGGAACGGGAAAGCTTTCGCGCCCGCTCCAGATCGCCTCCGCGCGCGCAGGCCTTCTCGTGGGCGCCGTCGGCCGCGCCGCGCGCCTTCTTCGCCGCCCGGGCGGCCAGGCGCGCGCGCTTCTCGGCCGCCTTGCCGCCGCAAAGCGCATCCTTCGCGGCCTTCCCCGCCGCCTTCTCGGCGGCTAGCGCGAGCGCAACGCGGCGGGCGTAGGAGGCCGAGACCGTCAGCGGGTGCGCGACCTGCATCAGGTTTGGCTTCACATAGCCGCGCGTCTTGCCCGAGCCGGAGCCGCCGATGACGAGGACGTTGCGGTTGCGTTGCAGCATGAAGTTCTCCGCGCGCGTCGTGCGAAGCGACACGTCCTTCGCGAGCAGGATGTTGGCCGTGGGGTTTTCCTTGTCGGCAAAGCGCGCCATCTCCGATTTCGTGGAGAAACGCGACGAGCCGTGCTCCTCGCCGCGCCGAAACGTCCCCTGGAAGGCCTTGACGCCCCACAGGCAGAAGACGGCCACGGCGCAGGCCACGCCCGCGGCAAGCGCCGTGGAATCTCCCGGCGCCATCGCGGCGGAGAGGTTCAGGAAATCGTTGGCGGCGCCCGGCAGGCACGACAGCGGGTCTGCCGCGTCCTCGCGGGCTGCGGCCAAGGCCCCGACGCGCCATATGCACGCGCCGGCAGCGGCGCTGAGAAGCGCCACGACCACGACCTCCGCAGGCGTCGTCTTCATGCCATCGTAGCCGCGTCTCACCGGGCGCGTCCTTCCTTCTCATGGGACTCGCCTTGCGCGCCGGCCGTCCGCCCGCGCCTCGGGTCGGGCGTCTTGCCTGCGGCCACGTCCCCGCTTGCCTGCTTGGCGCGCGCGCACCTCTCCTCGAAGTCCTCCTTGCCGCCCCGGGCGCGCGGGCGGCTTTGCGCGCGGTTGCGGGAAGGCTCTTCGGCACCGCGCTGCCGCTCGTCGTATCGCCGCTCCTCGCGTTGCCGCTCGCCGTATTCGGCTTCCTTGCGCGCCAGCTCCTGCGTGGCCTCCTGCACCAGCGCTTCGAAGCTCTCGACGCTGGTCGATTGCACCGTGAGGACGTTGCCCTTGAAGTCGAGGTCCACGTCTATGCCGTCGAGGCCCTTTTCCAGCCATTCATCGCGCAGCGCGGCGGCGGCGCGCGCTATCTGCGCGCTGTCCATACCGCACATGGGGACCTTCACCTTCACCTTGGCGCCCGCCATGAGGCGGCACGCGTCGAGTTCCGACCAGCCGGCCTTCTCGCCGGCGAGCGCGAGGTCCTCATCCGAGATCGCCCCGAGCGCGGCGAGCTTGTCAACCGCCGCCTTCTGCTCCGCCGTCGCAGGTTTATTGGCGGCGACGAACTCATAGCCCGCCGGCATTTGGTCACGCATGCTGAGCGAGACGGTGAGCACCTCGGATTTCTGCTGCTCCTTGGCCGACGCAATCGCGGCCACGACCTTGTCTTCGTACTTCGAGTTGTAGGAAAACGTCCCGACGCCGGTATTCGCCACGTTCCGGCCGTCGAAGATGAAGTCCCTTTCAGTCAGACCCTGCTGTGAAAGCGCCTGTTCCAGACGAGTTTTCAACATGGTCCAATCGTGAAAGCGCTGTTCCACCGTCTCGCCCTTCACAGAGATCTGGACCGTCTGCACGCCGCCGGGTGCCTGCGCGCCTTTCCCGAAAAGCGCGCCCACACGGCCCTTCATGTCGTCGAGCATCTCCCCTATGGCGGCGTGCAGACGCGATTCCTCCCACATATCCCTCATGGCGGGCAGCGCCCGGTCGAGCACGAGCCCGCCGATAGCCGCCCCCGCAAGCTGCGCCGGCTTGACGACTATGCTGCCGGCCTTGACGGCCGCGCTGCCGGCAAGGGGGACGCCAACGTTGCAGACCGCGCCGCCGAGGTCCTTGGCCCTGTTCTTGAAGAAGTTCAATACCATGTCCCCGGCTTCGTCGCCGAAATCCTGTGCTGCCATCTCGCCTGTCCTCTCTACTCGTTTTCCTCGTCTGCGATGTCTGTCGCGGCATCCTTCTCCACCACCGCCGCTACCGCGCTTTTTGCGATGTCCTCAAGCACCGCCCGGGCTTCAGGGCTTGTCGCCGCCTCCTCGCAAAGCCAACGGACGTTCGTCTCGTCGCGGCGCGCGGCAAGCTCCTGAAAGACCTGCGAGACGATCTGCGCGGCGGGCTGCTTGTCGCGCGCGACGGCAAGTTCGTCTGCCGCCATGTGAAACGGCATGAGGTTCAAAAGCGCGCCGCGCATGCGCAGAAGGCAGACGTCGCCGTCCACGGAGACGGAATGGACCGATTCAAGCTCGCCTGCCGCGAGCAGCTGCAAGGAGACGGTCGCCTCGAAGGGCGCGGCCGGAGCCGGCCGTCCGCGGACGGCGCGCGTCTTGTCCGTGGAAAAGGCGTAGGCGTCCACCCAAAGGCCGCATCCGAGGTCGTCGAAGCGGAAGCGCCACGTCGGCGCGAGCGGCGACGTGAGCGCGGGCAGCGAGTCGGGGGAGACGAGCGAGTCCGGCTCCATCAGGTCGAGCCGGCCGTCCGTGTAGGCTATCTTGGCTTTCCATGTCATGCGGCACCACCGCCCATGTGCCGGAAAGCGGGTTTTCCACATGCAACCGCGCAGGCCATGCGGGAAAATGCAACATTGTTGTTGCCTTCGCCCTTTTTCGTTGCTACACTATGCAACAGGGCATGGATGGCGTTCATCTGAACCCTCCTTGCTCGTCTCTTGAAAAGGGGCGTGTCCGTGTGGCTTTTCCGCCTGCGCCGAGGATTGGAAGACTCGACGCCGTCTAGTCGTGGCGGGATTGTCGCCTACATGCCCCTTGCCGTTTTTCCTTCCCTGATTATACCGCAGGAAAAACCTGCGCAAACGCGAATCCGCGAGAAAATCCCGCACGGCAAACGCCGCGAGCAGCACGGCGGCCGGCACATACGCCCAAAGCGGCGCGCAAAGCGGGCCGTCCGGCGTTTCCGCCGCCGCCGCTGCCGCCGCCCCGCCGTCTTCGTCCCCATAGACCCTATGGCCGCGCACGAGCAGGCGGTGCGTGTTCACCCCGTAGGGCGTGCAGGTGACGAGCGTGCACAAATCCTCGCCCGCGACGCGCGCCAGCCCCGAGACGTCGGAAGGCTCCACGACCGAGACGCGGTCCACCTCGTAGGAAAGCGTCTGCCCGAGCACTTTCAGGCAGAACCTGTCGCCTGCCTCCAGCCGGTCGAGGCCGGAGAAGAGCCTGGCGCCCACGAGGCCGGAGTGCCCGGTCAAAACGCAATGCGAGCCGTCGCCGCCCACCGGAAGCGACGAGCCCTCCAGGTGCCCGGCGCCGGATGCCAGCGACTCGTCCGAGGTGCCGTGGCGGATAGGCAGGTCCACCGAGATCTTCGGGATGGAGATATGCCCCATCACTCCGTCGCCGCCGATGTCCAAAAGCTCGCGGTAGTTGTTCCCCACCACCATGCCGGACCCCTCTAAAAACGGGTCGTGGACGGGGTTTCCGGAAAGGTTCTCGTTGTAGGCCGCGGCCTCGGCCAGCGCCCGGGCCGTCTCGTCTGCGCCGGCGGCGTCCACGGCGGCGTCGTAGGCGGCCGAGTAACGCGCGCTGGACATGCCTGAAAGCACCTGCGCGGCAGGCGGGTACGCCATCAGGGCAAGGCCTGCGGCGAAAAGCAGCACGGCCAAGGCCGCCCGCGGGTTCAAGCGCCCCGCCGCCGTAGACATCGCGCCCCCTCCTCTTCTCGTCTCAAAATCATGGGAAAACATCTCGCCGCAAGCCCGCCGGCCGGGACCTTTGCCTTTTGAAAGGGAAAAGAAACCGGCCGCGCGGTGTTTAAGGGAATGCGCCGAGGGGGTGGGGAGGATATGAAAAGAGGTTTCCCCCTCGGCTTCGCGCGGACCTTTACTTGAACAAGGGAGTCTTTGCGATGTGGAAAAACGGGCAAAGGCCCCGGCCGGCGGGCTGTGCGGACATGGAAGCCGGCGCTACCCCTCCCGGCTGCGCCTGCGCGCCACGCAGGTCAGAAGGACGATGCTCGCGCCGACGAGCGCCGCGCCGCAGGCGACGAGCAGCATCTGCCCGGGACCTCCGGTGAGCGGCATCGTGAACTCGTTGGTGTTGGTCACCTCGCCGGCAACGGTCCAGTTCGTCTCCTCCGAGGAGGCCTCCTCGGAAAACTCGACCTTGAACGGCGCGGCGGGCAGGTTGTAGCCGTCGGGCGCCTGCGTCTCGACCAGCCAGTAGGAGCAATAGCTTCTCGTCTCGGCGCCGTCGGCGCCTATCTCGGACGTGTAGTCCTCCACGCCGTCGAAGGAGAACTTGCCGTCCTCGCCCGAGGTGGCCGTCCAGTCCCCGGCATTCGCCCAGCGCGCGTCTTGCGGGTCCACGACCGCGCCGTCTTCCGTCACGCGCAGGTACTTGCCGGCCTTCGCGTCGGCTTCGCTTGCGGCGATCTTGAACCCGGCGCCTTGCAGCGCCGCGCCGGAGGTCGCGTCGCGTTTCACGATGGAGATGTGCGCCGTGTGGACGGTAGGGGAGGGGTTGTCCGAGTCGTCGGGGTCCGGCCCTGTGGGCAGGTCGGGGTTGAAGTCGTCTTTCGAGTTGCGCGTCTTCTCGGTGCCGAACTTGTTCGTGAACTTCACGTAGCCGGTGTTTTCCACCGAGGTCTTGTCCTTGTCGAGGATGCCGGAGTTGACCGTCACGTCGAAGTCCACGCGCAGGCGCGCGTAGCCCGCGTCGTAGAGCGCGAGGCGCCCGGCGGCGGAGAACTCCACTTTCAGCTCCTGTTTCTCGTAAGTGACGCTGTAGAGGCCGGCGTCCACCGCCGCGCCGCCCGTCGCGGCGTCGTCGCCCGCAGAAAGCCCGTAGACTTTCACGCTGCCGTCCACGTAGTCGAGTGCGGAATCGAGCGTGTCGGTGACAGCGTATCTCACCTTCGCGTCCTCGGACGTGGCCTTCGTGGGCGCGGCAGGCGTGCCGTCAGCGTTCTTTTCATAGGCCACCACGCCGTCGGGCACCGTCGGCACGATGGAGTAGTGCACGGTGTCGC
>CAVFDV010000020.1:17903-18264 GCA_963621315.1 Oscillibacter sp. MSJ-31 | reverse complement strand
CGTTCACGATGGCCTTCATCGTGCCGATGGCCGTGTTGCCCGCGAGGCGCTTCCAAATACTATTTGCCGAAATCTTGAATGTTACGCGTTTGACCCCAGCCCAGTTCCCTTTACCGGTGATGGTGATTGTGGCAGTTCCAACCGATGTGTTGTCGGTATATGCAACCTCATAATCCACACCGGCCTTCAAGGGGGTTGCCGGATCAACGCCAGTGTCGGTCACGGTCGGCACAGGAGCAATAGCAGAGCCAGTCTCTACATAGCTTGCTTCAACTCCGGTTACAGTGGTGTTTGCAATGTCTTTTCCAATGGCAAAGTTCAATGTGCGCTGCCCGCTGAAGCTGCCGATGCCTTGGATTTT
>CAVFDV010000020.1:6036-17893 GCA_963621315.1 Oscillibacter sp. MSJ-31 | reverse complement strand
GGATTTTAACTGTGCCTGTTCCGATATCGGTGTTGTCCCCGTACTCCAAAACGCTGTAATGCACGCCCTCGACAAGGGCGATTTCCTGGCTAGAGTTGTCTTTTTTGAAGGTCAGGTTCAAAGCAGGCTTGATCTGCGATCCGGTGTATGCTTGCGCATCGATGTTCGCGCCCACCCTGCTATCTGAAATATCCACTGCTGTTGCCGCTCCAAATTGGCCGACAATAGTCATGCCGGTGTTAGTGACGTTTTTATAAGCTGCGCTGCTCCAGCCCTTGAATGCAGCACCTGTAATGGGATGCTCTGTCAATGCCGGCGCAACAACGCCTGTATAAGGGCAGTCCTTCTTCACCACATCATTTTGCTGAAGCACTATGCCGGCATCGTCAACAAATTTCACGCGATAATAGCAATTTTCATCTGTAACACCGTCTGCGTGTGCTGCCATGATTGTTGGAATTGTTTTTTCAAAAATATATTTTCTGTTCTCTACGGGGTCATGATACGGATAATTAAACGCATCGGAATCGCAGCGCGCTATGGCATCTCCTTCAAAGACGATCTCTGTGAGGGATGTGCAGTCCACAAAGCAACCACCGCCCCCACCGCCCAAAGAAGTAACGCTGTCTGGAATTGTTATGCTGGCAAGAGAGGTGCAGCCCCAAAAGCAACAATCGCCCAAAGAAGTAACGCTGTCTGGAATTGTTATGCTGGCAAGAGAGGTGCAATCAATAAAGGAGTGCCGAGGTAATGAAGTAACGCTATTTGGAATAGATACACTAACAAGAGACGTGCATCTCATAAAGCATTCTTCGCCCAAAGAAGTAACGCTGTCTGGAATTGTTATGCTGGCAAGAGAGGTGCAATCAATAAAGGAGTGCCGAGGTAATGAAGTAACGCTATTTGGAATAGATACACTAACAAGAGACGTGCATCTCATAAAGCATTCTTCGCCCAAAGAAGTAACGCTGTCTGGAATTGTTATGCTGGCAAGAGAGGTGCAATCAATAAAGGAGTGCCGAGGTAATGAAGTAACGCTATTTGGAATAGATACACTAACAAGAGACGTGCATCTCATAAAGCATTCTTCGCCCAAAGAAGTAACGCTGTCTGGAATTGTTATGCTGGCAAGAGAGGTGCAATCAGTAAAGCAACCAATGCCCATAGAAGTAACGCTGTCTGGAATTGTTATGCTGGCAAGGAGATCGCATTCACAAAAACAAAAATTACCTAATGAAACAGTGCCATTTGGAATGTTTATGCCGGTAAGGGAGGTGCAACCAGAAAAACAGCGCGGTTCTAATGAATCGACATTATAAGCAACGTTTTCGTACGTGATGGTTGAGGGAATCTCCACCTTGCCGTCTGCCGGAAAGCCGCTGCCCTCTGAAGTGTCGTAGCTTGTTACCGAAGCTGTTTTCCGCCAAGTGTCGAGGGTATAAGTAAGATACCCTATCTTGACGGTCACCTCTTTTGCCTGCGCGCCCGCCGCCCCGTAAAAGCATGCGCCGACGGCGATGGCTGCGATCAACGCGCACGCGAGCGCCCCAACCCTTCTCCCGAGGAAAAAGCGCCCTCTACTCTCTCTCCCTCTCCGACCGCGATGTTTGTCCGACATTTCGCTCTCCCCTTTCACCGACGAGACAACAAGGCCATGTGCGCTGGATAGAACAGACGCGCAAAGCGCCCTTCGCGCAAGGCAGACGGATTTTCGCATCCCTCCCTTTTCCCGGCAAAGCTTTCCCTAGCGAAACAAATAGTACCACCATGCGCGCGGGTGGAGCCGACCGCATCGGGCACGGCGCCGCCCTGCAGGGCAAACGGCGCTACACCATCTTCACGGACTCCTCGCCCACGATCGAGCCCACCTGCGCCAAAAGCTCGGGGCTTTCGCAATTCACCTGCACGGGCAGCTCCGCGCGGAACTTCCGCCCGTCTTTTTGCTCGATGAACAAGGTGACGGGCTGCGCGCCCGGGTAATTCTCGAAGACGCCGGAAAGCCTGGCCATGACCGCCTCGGAAAACACCTCGGAGCGCAAGTGTATGGACAACGCCGCAGGCCCGCGCTTTCTCGCCGACGCCGGGTCGAGCAAGCCGAGCGTCTCCACGATCACCTGCGCGCCGCGGTCTCCCCGCTCGAGCTTGCCGCGCACCGACAGCATGGAGTCCTCCTCGATCATCGAGCGCTGGCCCTTGTCGTCGAGCTCTGCGAGGGTGCGCGGCCACACGACGCAGCTGACCGAGCCCTCGAGGTCTTCGAGGGTGAGTATGGCCATGTTGTCTTTCTTCTTCGTCGTCTTGATCTGGCAGGCCGAGACCATGCCCGCGAAGTCGTAGGTCTTGCCGTCGGCAAAGACCTCCGCGTTGTCGATGGACCCAAGCGAGGCCGTCGAGCGCTCGCGCAGCAGGTCCGTGTAGGGCGAAAGCGGATGGTCGGACACGTAGATGCCGACGATTTCCTTTTCGAAGCGCAGCTTCAGCATGCGCTCCCACTCCACGCCGTCGGGCTCGGGCACGGCCTCCACGAAATCCGACGCATCCCCCTCGTCTGCCGCCGCCAAGTCAAAGAGCGACGCCTGCCCCGTCTCGCGCTCGTTGCGCCGGCGCGTGGCCGATTCCAAAAGCCCGCCCTGCTCCACGAAGCCCCACAGCTGCTTGCGCGGATAGCCCGTCGAGTCGAACGCGCCCGACTTCACCAGCGCCTCGACCACGCGCTTGTTGCACGCGTCGGCAGGCAGTCGGTTCAGGTAGTCGTGCAGGTTCTCGAAGGCGCCGCCGCGGTCGCGCTCGGCGATGATCTCCTCGGCCACCGACTCGCCCACGCCGCGCAACCCCGCCAGCCCGAAGCGTATGCCCTCGGCCACGGGGGTGAATTGCGTGCGCGAGGTGTTGATGTCCGGGGGCAGCACGGGCACGCCGCTTTCCCTACAGCCGTTCACGCACTTCACCGTCTTGTCCGTCTTGCCCATGTAGCTCGTGAGGTCGGCGGCCAGAAACTCGTTGGGGTAGTGCGCCTTCAGCCACGCCGTCTGCATGGTGAGTATGCCGTAGGCCGCCGAATGCGACTTGTTGAAGGCGTACTCGGCGAACTTCAAGACGTCGTCCCAGATGGTCTGGGCGATCTTGCGCGAGTAGCCGTTGCGCTCGGCGCCGTTGAGCCAGTGGTCTTCCATCGTCTCGCTGGTGCCGTCTGCCCAGGTCTGCACGACCTCGCGCATGAGGGCGACCTTCTTCTTCGCCACGGCCTTGCGCACCTTGTCGCTTTCCCCCACGGTGAATCCCGACATGACGACCGAGATGCGCATGACCTGCTCTTGGTAGACGATGCAGCCGTAGGTGCCCTCGAGTATGGGCTTCAGGCGCTCGTCGTAGTAGGTGACGGGCTTGCGGCCGAGCTTGCGGTCCACGAAGTCGTCGACCATGCCGGCGCCCAGGGGGCCGGGGCGGTAGAGCGCGAGCACGGCCACGATGTCGTCGTAGCGGTCGGGCTTCATGCGCTTGAGCAAGGCGCGCATGCCGGGAGATTCGACCTGGAAGACGCTTGCCGTGTCGCCGCGCGCGAACAGCTCGAATATGGCCGGGTCGTCCATGGTCATGACGCTGGGATGCGCCCCGCGCGCAAGGCCCAAGTCGACCTGGCCGTGCGGGTTCAGCTCGACGTCGATGCCGAAGTTGCGCTTGATGTTTGCCAGCGCGTCTTGGATGACGGTGAGGTTGCGCAGGCCCAGGAAGTCCATCTTCAGCAGGCCCATGTCGGCGGTCATGTGCCCGTCGTATTGGGTGATGATCACGCCGCCCTTGGTGTCGTATTTCACCGGGACGTAGTCGCTCACGTCGTCGCGGCAGATGATGACGGCAGACGCGTGCACGCCCTCGCCGCGCGTGAGGCCTTCGAGGCGGCGCGCGGCGTCGACGATGCGCGCCGTGTCGGGGTCGGTCTCGTAGAGCTTGCGAAACTCCGGGTTGCCCTCGATGGTGCCGTCGATCGTGGCCTTGGGGTCGTTGCCGACGAGCTTGGTGATGCCCTGGCTTTTCCACACGGGGTAGCCCAGCACGCGCGCCGCGTCGTTGATGGCGTTTTTGGCCTTCAGCTTCGAGTAGGTGATGACGTGCGCGATGCGCTCGTCGCCGTAGACCTCGCGGCAATGCTGGATCACGTCGAGGCGGCGGCGGTCGTCGAAGTCCATGTCGATATCGGGCATCTCGGTGCGCTCCGGCGAGAGGAAGCGCTCGAAGATGAGGTCGTTTTTCAGCGGGTCGAAGGTGGTGATGTCGAGGGCGTAGGAGATGATCGAGCCGGCCGCCGACCCGCGCCCCGGCCCTACGCCTATGCCGTGCTCCTTTGCCCAGCGCGCGAACTCCTGCACGATCAGGAAGTAGGCGGCAAAGCCCTTCGTGCATATGATCTCGTACTCGTGCTCGAAGCGCTCGACCACCTCGGGCGGCAGCGGGTCGCCGTAGCGCACCTTCAGCCCCTCGACGGCCATCTCGGACAGCGCCTCTTCGGGCGTCTGCCCCTCGCGCAAGAAGGGGTAGCGCGGCAAGATGATGTTGCCGAACTCGATGGTGACGTTGCACTTGTCGGCGATCTCGAGCGTCGTGGCCAGGCACTCGGGGTGCTCCGAGAGCGCCTCGGCCATCTCCTCGTAGCTCTTCAGGTAGAACTGGTCGTTTTTGAACTTCATGCGCGTCGGGTCGTCCACCTGCTTGTTCATGCCTATGCACAACATGAGGTCTTGCATGGAGGCGTCCTCGCGCTTCAGGTAGTGCAAGTCGTTCGTGCCCACCGTCTTCAAGCCCAGCTCGGAGGCGAGCTTGCACAGAAGGTCGTTTAGGCGCGGCTGGGTGAGGCCGCGGTCGGTGACGATCTCCGGGCCTTGGTTTTGCAACTCGATGTAGAAGTCCTCGGCGCCGAATATGTCGATGAAGGTCTGCGCCCACTTCTTCGCGCCCTCGTATTGGCCCTGGTCGAGGTACTTCGGGATGATGCCCGCGATGCAGGCGCTCGTGGCCAGGATGCCCTCGTGGTACTTGCGCAGGCTGTCCAAGGTGACGCGCGGCTTGTACCACATGCCCTCGACGGCGGCGTCCGAGACGATGCGCATGAGGTTGCGGTAGCCCTGGTTGGTCTTTGCCAGCAAGATCATGTGGTAGAGCTCGGGGCGCGTCTGGCCTTCGTGGGCGAGCGTGGGCGCGGGGGTGAAGTAGACCTCGCAGCCGATCACGGGCTTGATGCCGGCGTCGATGGCGGCGCGGTAGAACTCGGCCGCGCCGTACATGTAGCCGTGGTCGGTGATGGCCACGGCCGGCATGCCCAGCTCCTTGGCGTAGGCGCACAGGTCCTTCAGGCGCGTGACGCCGTCGAGCAGGGAGTACTCCGTGTGCACGTGCAGGTGGACGAAGTTGCCCGCGTCGCGGCAGGTGGTGGGGACCGGACCTGCGCCCTCGCTGGCCGCCTTGATCGCGTCAAACCCCGGGATGTCGGATTCTGCCATGGGGCTAGCCCCTCTCCGTCTTGTCGGCGGCCAGGACCGCCAGCGCGTGCCTGTAGCCGCCCGCGCCGTAGTTCAGGCACTTCGACACGCGGCTGACCGTCGTGGCCGACGCGCCCGTCTTCTTCTGGATGTCCACATAGCTTGCCCCCGCGTCGAGGAGGCGGGCCACCTCGAGGCGGCCGGCCGCGTCCTCTATCTCGCGCACGGTGAGCAAGTCGCGGAAGAGCTCGTAGAGCGCATCGGTATCCGAGATCTGCGCCAGCACGCGAAGGAGGGCCTCTACCTTGTCGTTTCTCATCTCATCGTCTGCCATGTCCGGCGCCGCGCCTTTCGTGTGGATGGTGTTTTACCGTGTTTGCCCCATGGTACTACGCCGCATGGCGCATCACGGGCACGTTCACAAGGCGTCGGGGTCTTCGCGCTTCAAGATGAAATGCCAGATGAAGAGCAAGGCCACTTGCACGCATACGCAGATGATGGCGATGGAGGCGACGGTGTGCAGAGCAAGCGAGCTGCGCGCGTAGACGAAGGCCGCCGCGCCCAGACACAAGCCGGCCGCCACGGCCGCCCAGGTGCGCTTCTCGCCCTTTTGCCCAAGGCAGGTGACGGCATAGCCCGAGATGCCGCCCACGAGCGAGAACAGGCCGGCGAACCAGCACACGGAGGCCATGATGTTGCCCACCTCGTTGAACTGGATGAGGAGGCTGTAGGCGCAGGCCGCGCCGCCGGCCGCGCACACGAGCACGGAGACGGCGCGCATGGCCGCGCGCTTGAATGTGAGTTTCCCGTTTGCCATGACGCGGGCAATGGTAGCGCAAAAGGGGGCGCGGATGAGGGCGCCGGCTACGATGTCCACGCAGCCCTCATGCGCGCCCAGGCCGCGTCGCGGCAGGCGGCCACCGACGCGATGTCCGCATCGCTTAGGTGCGCGAAGCGGCGCTGGCCTTTCAGGTAGGCGCCCACGTCGGCAAAGGCGCCGGGGTCGCGCGTGAGGCGGGGCGTGCACGCGGCGCCTGCGGCGTTGGCGTGGGCGTTATTGCCGGCGCCGACGTGGGCGGCGTCGGTGCCGTTACCGGCGGCGGTGTCGTCGCCTGCGGCGGTGCCGTCGAACTCGGCGAGGTACCACAGCCCGCAATCCACCGCCTGCTTGGCGATCTCGCACGACAGCTCGGGCGCATGCCCCCAGCCCGTGGGGCACGGGGCGAGGACGTGCAGAAAACGCGGACCTTTCACGGCGGCGGCGCGCGCGAGCTTGGCGTCGAGGTCTGCCAGATAGCCCGCCGAGGCCGTCGCGGCGTAGGGGATGCCATGCGCGGCGACGATCTCGAACAGGCGCTTCTTGTCGGTGGCGGCCCCGTTTGCAACGGCGCCTGCGGGGCTTGTGGTCGTGGAGGCGAAACGCGGCGACAGCGAGCTTTCCTGTATCCCCGTGTTCATGTAGGCCTCGTTGTCGTAGCAGATGTAGAGGATGTCGTCGCCGCGGTCGATCGCGCCCGAAAGCGAGGCCAGCCCTATGTCTGCGGTGCCTCCGTCGCCGGCGATGGCGACGACCGTGCAATCATCCGGTTTCCCGCCCTGCGCGCGCAAGCCCGCCTCGATGCCGCTTGCCACGGCGGCGCACGAGGCGAAGGGCGTGATCGCGGCGTTTACCGTAAATGCCATCTGCGGGAAGTTGAACGAGACGGCGCTCATGCAGCCGGCCGGCAGCGCGGCCACCGCATGAGGTCCTAGGACTTTCAGCACGTGGCGCACCACGAGCGAGGCCGCGCACCCGGCGCATGCCGCATGCCCAAAGAAACGCTCCTCGCATGCGAGCTGCTGCTTTTTCCCCTTCATGCGCCCACCTCCCCTTTTGCGCCGTCGATGAAGGCGACGGGGCGCTCCTCGCATGTGCCGTCGAGCAGCTCGGCGAAGATGGCGCGCGCAGCCGCAGCCGGGATGTCGGCGCCGCCGAGGCCGCCTATGCGGTTGCAGGTGCGCACGCCCGCCCTACCCTGGTGCAGCGCCGAGTTCACGTTGGTGAAGACCGTGCCCTCCGCCCCGAAGGAGACGTCTTTTTCCAGCACGGCCGCCCGGCGCACACCCGCAAGCGCCGCGCACAGGGCTTCTTTGGGAAAGGGGCGCAAATAGCGCAGGCGCACGAGGCCGGCGCGCGTGCCCTGCGCGCGCAGCTCGTCTACCACCGAGGCCACGATGCCGGCGACGCTGCCGAGCGTCACGACCGCCACCTCGGCGTCCTCGCAGCGGTATGCCTCGAGCATGCCCGGCCAGACGCGCCCGAATATGCGGGAGAACTCGCCTTCGGCCTCGCACACGACCTGGGGCACGCGCAACATCGCCTCGTGGGCCGCGCGCTTGTAGCGCCAGTCGTGCGCAGGGCCGGCGGAGTACCCGATGCTTTTCGGCACGTCGAAATCGAAGCGGTTGTCCGTGGCATAGGGCGGCAGGAAGGCGTCTGCCTGCGCGGTTTGCGGCACATCGACCGTCTCATAGGTGTGCGTGAGGGCAAAGCCGTCGAGGTTGACCATGAACGGCGTCATGATGCGCGGGTCCTCTGCGACGCGGTAGGCCATGAGCACGAGGTCGAGGGCCTCCTGGGCGTCTTTCGCGTAGGCCTGGATCCAGCCGTGGTCGAGCAGCCCGATGCTGTCGCGCTGGTCGCCGTATATGTTCCAGGGCAGCGCCGTGGCGCGGTTGGCGTTGGCCATGACGATGGGAAAGCGCCCGCCGGCCGCATAGCTCAAGACCTCGGCCATGTAGAGCAGGCCCTGGCTGGAGGTGGCGGTGAAGGTGCGCGCGCCGGTCATGGAGGCGCCGAGGGCGGCCGAGAGGGCCGAGTGCTCGGATTCCACGTGGATGTACTCTGCGTCCAGGTCCCCGTCGGCCTTCATGCGCGCCAGGGCCTCGACGATGGTCGTCTGCGGGGTGATGGGGTAGGCGGCCACCACGTGGGGGCGCGCGAGGCGCACCCCTTGCGCCACGGCCTCGTTGCCGGAGAGGAAACGCGTGCTCATGAGGCCGCTCCCTTCTTGTGCGCGCGGGACCGCGTGCGGGTCTGTCCGCCGCCCTGTTCGCCAGTCCGCGTGCGGGGCTGCCCGCCGGACTGCGCGCGGGGCTGCCCGCCGCCCTGCCCGTCGTCCTTTCCATGCTCCGGGCGCATGGACACCGCGCCTACGGGGCATGCGCGCGCGCATATGCCGCAGCCCTTGCACAGGGCATAGTCGATGGCCACGGGCGCCCGCCCGCCCGCGCCGCCGGCATCCGGGCTTTCGGCACCCGGACGCGCGCCGGCGCGCACGATGCAGGCATCCGGGCAGCGCGTCCAGCATTGCAGGCAGCCCGTGCACGCGTCCGCGTCCACGACGGGGCGCACGCTGCGCCAACCGGCGTTGTCGTGGTCGAGATAGCCGCCGGGAAAACAGGTCGTCTGGGCAAGCGCGTCGAGGTCGAGCGCGTCGCGGCGCACATGGGCAAGCGAGGCGGGCGCATCCGTTGCAGCCGCCACGCCCGCACGCGCCTCCCCCGCACCCGCATCGGGCGCATCCGCCGCAGCCGGCACGGGAAGGCCCGGGCACATAGGCGCGCCCTCGCGCACCAGCTCGCGCGCGGCCCTTGCCGCCGCAAGGACGGCTTCCTTGTTCTTCTCGCGCAGACGCGCGGGCATCAGCTCGTCGATGGCGGCAAGCGCGTCGGAGACGTCGAGCATGCCGGCAAGCTCGCATATCGCCCCTAGAAACGCCGTGTTGGGGATCGCCCGCCCGAGCGCGGCGCAGGCTATCTCGTCGGCGGGCAGGCAGAGCATGCCGTCTGCCGTGCGCCCGGGGCTTGCGTGGTTCACGAGCACGAGCGTCTCCGCGCACCCGCCGTCTCCGCTGCCGGCGCCGCCAACGCAGGCGTTGCGGCATTCATCGCGCCACCTAGGCCCCACAAGCGTCTCGTCGAGGTAGACGACGATGTCGGCGCGCCTCGGGATGGAGCGGTCCGCGACGGGAGATGCGCCTATCTTCGTGAACGCCCGCATCGGCGCGCCCCGGCGCTCCGGCCCGAAGGAGGGAAACGCGAGCGCGTGCAGCCCCTCGTGCCCGGCCGCCGCCGCGCCCAAGAGCTTTGCCGCCGTGAAGGCGCCCTGCCCGCCGCGCCCGTGCCATACGACCTCGAGCATGTTCACCTCATGCCTTCCTCGCGTTTAGCGCCACGGCGAGAAAGTGCACGTCGGGCTCTTCGGGGACCGTCTCGACCACGCGGCTTTCCGTGTGCCCGCGCGCCGGCGCGACAGGATAGCTGTCGACCGTCTCGGGCGCGCCGAAGCCCGCGTCGGCCAGCATGGCGAGAAACTCCTCTTCCGTGCCGGCGGCCTGGATGCTGTTGCCGATGTCTTTCGCCTGCCGCCGCAAGCCCTCGTCGCGCACCCTGTCGGCAAAGACCGTCTCGCATACGAGCAGCCCGCCGTCGCGCAGCACGCGCGAGAATTCCGCAAGCGCGCGCGCAGGGTCTGCCAGCAAGGTGATGACGTTGTTGATGTAGACGACGTCGATGGTGGAGCTGCCGATGCCCGCCGCCATGAGGTCTTCGGGGTAGGCGACGTGAAACTCCATGTTGTTTTTCTTCAGGCCGCTGTCGCGCCATGCGCGCTCGGCGCCGGCGCGCGCCTCCTCTATATAGGACGGCGACCAGTCGACGCCGATGGCGCGGCCATCGTTTCCCACCTTCGCGGAAAACTTGTAGACGCCCATCCCGCGCCGGCAGCATATGTCGAGCACGGTCTTGCCCCGCACGAGCGCGGGGTCGAAGGTCATCTTGCACACCCCCGCAAAGCCCCACTCGAACTGGCGGCCGGCGTAGAAGGAGGAAAGCGCGGCGTCGTCCATGGGCGCGGCGGAGCCTGCCGCCGCAGAGCCGTCCGACGGCGCAACGCCTTCTGCCGCCGCAGAGCCGTCCTCAGGCGCCGGGCTGTCCGCAGGCGCGTCCGTCCCCTTCGCCCCCGCCGCAACGCCTGATGCGCCGGCGGGCGCAATCCCCACGCACTCGTTTTCAAAGCTCGCGTGCTCGGGGTCGGCGCCGTGCATGTCCTGCGCCCCGCCCGCGCCGCCTTTACCTTCATCTGCCATCTGCAGCGCCGCGACCCGCTCGGACAGGCGCTGCGCCGTCGCGTCTACCTGCAGCTCGTCGCTGTGGGCATAGTATTTCTCGTTGCCGTAGCGGGCGAGAAACGACGAGGTGGAGGCACGTGTGGCAAGCCCTGCGGTGAAGACGAGCATCTCGCGTCCGTCGCCGAAGGCCTGCTCGAGGAAGGTGAAGGCGCAATCGAGCTTGGCGTCCGCCTCGCCTGCCAGATCCGCGATCTTGTCCACTTCCTCCTTGTAGGCGCCCTGCAGGGCCGCGAAGGCTTCGGAGCCTGCCGGCGCGCCTTGCGCCGTGCAGCGCGCCACCAAGTCGGAGAGCATGTTCAGCACCATGCGCTCTTGGCGCAGCTTGGCATGCCCCGCGCTATGGGAATGCTCATGCCGGCGCAGCTTCGCCTTGCGCCGTCCGAGCGCGTCGCCTACGGTCTCGGCCAGCTGCGCGCCGTCGAGCAAGGCGGGCTTTGCCGCGCGCAGCTCGTCGCGGACCTCGAGCACGGCGCTTTCATGCTCCACCGCCGCCGCGCACGAGGCCGACAGCGCGTCGAGCAAAAGCCCGGTCAAGGCCACACGCTCGTCGAAGGCGGCCGCCCGGGCGCGCTCGAGGACCTCGGCGCCGGCGTCTCCCGCCAAGATGCGCCCTATGCGGTAGTCGCTGCGGTACTTCTCGAAGAGCGCGTAGTAGGTGGAAAACGCGTCGGCCACGTCGTCGTCACGCAGGAACTGGGCGAACAAGTCGCGCCCCAGCTCCTTTCCCATGCGCTCGTAGAGGGCGATGGTCTCGGCGAGGTCTTCCCACCCGCGCGCCGTGACGAAGCTCTTGCCGCCGCCGGGCAGGCTCTCCACCTTGTAGAAGCAATCGGGCTTGGACTCGAGGAAGGTGGTGACGGCCGGGTGCAGCCCCTTTTCGGCGGCATAGCGCTTCCAGGCCGCGTAGTCCGGCTCGACGTCGATCTCGCGCAGGCGGTCGAGCGTGACTATGTCGAACTCGTGCACGGATTTGTTGTACTCGGGCGGGTTGCCTGCGCACACGATGGCCCAGTCCTCGGGCACGCGGTGGCGCCCGAACGTCTTGAACTGCAAAAACTGCAGCATGGCCGGGTGCAGGGTCTCGGACACGCAGTTGATCTCGTCGAGGAAGAGTATGCCGCGCCGCAGGCCGCTTTCCTCCATGTAGTCGTAGATGGAGGCCACGATCTCCGACATCGTGTACTCGGAGGCCTCGTAGCCCATGCCGTCGAA
>CAVFDV010000020.1:0-6026 GCA_963621315.1 Oscillibacter sp. MSJ-31 | reverse complement strand
CTCTTGGGCCACCTGCTCCATGATGGCGGTCTTGCCGATGCCGGGCGCGCCCACGAGGAATATGGGGCGCTGGCGCGAGGGCGCGATGCGGTACATGCCCGCCTCGTCTTTTTCCAGATACGCCTCCACCGTGTCCGCGATCTGCTGTTTCGCAGTTGCGATGTTCATGTCAAAAGCTCCTTCTCTTTCGATTCCATCGTATCCGTTTCATGCGGAGAAAGCGTCGAGGTCTTCCTCGTCGACGACTATCTTCATAGCCCAGGGCGGCACGGCGGGGATCTGCGCCTCGCCGTCGTCCATGAACACGAACGCGGCCTCGTAGCCTGGCGGCTTTGCGGGAAAGGTGCCGAAGCCGTCGGTGAAGTAGACAAGCCCCTTCAAATCGGCCAGCTCGCCTGCGCAGCACAGGTCGTTCACGTAGGAAAAGACGGGGCGGAAATCCGTCCCGCCGAAGCCGCGCACGCGAAAGGCGTCCATGTAGGCGCGCAGCTCGTTTCTGTCGCGTATGCGCGTGTCGGCCTGCACCTTCGAGTCGCATTGCACGATGCGCACGTCGATCTCGGCGGCAAGCGTTTGCGAGGACATGAGTATGTCGAAGGTATGCGAGACGAAGCGCGCGACAAGCTCGCCTGCGCACGAGGCGGAGGTGTCGATGGCGATGACGAACTGGCGCACGCGCTTCGTGTCCTGGTATTCCAGCGGCTCGATCAGGGGCATGTTGCCGTAAAGCCCCATGCCGTAGGTGTAGTAGACGTAGTCGAACTCGTCGTCGTTTAACTTCATCTCCTCGCGGGGCATGGCAAAGCGCCTGAGAAAGGCGTCGTAGTCGTAGCGCCGGCGCGTCGTGGCCTTCAGGCTCGCGACGAGGCTGCCGGCCTCCTTGCCCCACTCCTGCGAGAAGGTGTGCAGGTCCATCTCCACCTGCTTTGCGATGTCGCGCCACTCCTGCTCCGCGCGCTCGCGCTCGGGCTCGGGCGCCTCGGCGGGGTCGGGGTCGCACTCTGGCTCCGGTACCGCGGCCTCGGGCGCCCCCGCCCCCTGCCCGTCCTCGTCGCCCGGGTCCGGCGCGGGCGCGTCCGGGGTGTCGGCATCCCCCATCTCGTCTGCCTGCGCGTCGGCTACGGCCCGGGCCTCTTCGGGGGGCGCCTGGACGTCCTCGTCTTCGTCGCCGGCGCCGTCTCCTTGCGCCCGGTCCGGTTGCCGGTCGGCGTCCGGGCGCGGCGCATCGTCGAACTCTGCCTCGTCGGGCGCCTCGCCTGCGTCCTCGTCCGGCTTGTCCGAGACGTCGTTTTCGGGGTCGCCGGGCTTGTTCTCGCCGCCCTCGTCCGATGCGCGCTGCGCCCATGCCTCGTGCCCGTCGCGCTCGAACAGCGCGCGCATGTCGGCGAGCTTGGAGGGACCCAGGTTGCGGTGCGCATGGCCTGCCGGCGCCTTCAGCGCGGCGTCGAAGAGCCTGTAGAGCTTTGCCGGCGAGGCCTCGTCGCCTTCGAGCAAGGCCAGCTCGTCTAGCACGCGGCGGCGCTCGGCGTCCAGCTCGCTTTCGAAGCGCCCGGCGCACATGTCCATGGCCGCGCGCTCGGCCACCACGTCGCATGCCAGGTCCCACGCGTCCGCGTTCGGGTGGCGCGCATCGAAGGGGTGGCAGAATACGCAATGCAAGACGAGATGCAGGTAGTCGCGCACCGCCTCTTCAAACGAATCGCTAAAGCGCGCGAGCACGCGCTCGGCGCCGAAGTGCACGGTGGAGCCGTCCGTGGCGAGCGGATAGCGCATCTGCGCCGCGACGGGCGAAATCGGCATGCGCCACAGCGCCATGTCGAGGAAGCGGAACTTCAACATCAGCTGCACGCGGCACTCGTCGACCACGTCGCATGCGAGCGCGCGCATGCGCTCCTCCCTCTCCTCTTTCACGCCTGCCTGCAATGCCGTCCTCCTCTCCTAGCCCTCTCCCGACCCCTGTCCTGGCCGTTTTCCCGGCCGCGCGCGAAAGTCCGCCGCGCGCGAAAGTCCGCCGCGCGCGAAACCCGCCCGCGTTCACAACTCGAAATCCGGCGCCGCGCCCGCAAAGCGCCTGCGCTTCAAGTCGAGCAGGTAGGCCGTCATGGCCGCGTCTTGCAGCCGCCCCACCGCCTCGACGGCCCGCGTCAGGTTCTCCGCGTTCAAGTACCCGAGGTCGGCCAGGTCCTCGAGCAGGGCGCGGTCGTCGTGGCGCGCTATCTCGACGCATATGTCCTCTATGCCCGCCCCGAGTATGCTCCTGTAGATCTGCGCGTGCCTGGGCTGCAGGAGCACCGGGTCTTTCATCCGCGCGACGATGCGCTTCATCTGCTCGTAGCGGCTGACGGCGAGCGTGGCGCGCGTGACCATGCCCGCGTCGTGGACGTTTACCACGGAATCGTCGTAGTGCGACATGATGGACTGCACGTCCACGAAGCCCGAAGCGCCCAGCGCGAGCGCGATCTCGTGGCGGCTTCGGTCGGTGTCGGGGAAATAGACGTCGAGGCAATCGTGGCCGTCTATGGGCGCCGCAAGGTCGATATGCAGGTGCTCGACGAAGCAATCGACGTTCAACCCGCATACCTCCACGTCGGTGATGGCATCCGAAAGCGACAGCTCGCGTATGCCGCGTGCGCCGTTGAGGGCATAGCTTGCGATGGAGCGCGTCGCGGGCGGGAAGGCGACCGTGTCCGTCATGGGCGCGTAGACGACGACGCGCACCGCCTCGCCGTCGCATCTCTCGCACAAAAGGCCCGACTCCACGAAAAAACGCGGCGAGCCGGCGGCGACCGAGACCTCGCGCAGCGAGGGGGCCATGCGCCCGTGGTGCGCGCCCCGCGTGATGAAGGCCAGGTGCCCGACGCTTTCGAGGCCGGCAGGCAGGTGCAGCTCCTCGATGGAGCTGTCGAGGAAGGCCTCCTCGCCTATCTCGCGCACGCTCTTTGGGATGTTCGCACGCCGCAGGGCATAGCAGCCCTTGAACGCGGCGCGCCCCACCGTGCGCACGCCCTCGCACACGACGACCTCCTCGAGCAGCTCGCGATGCGAGAACGCCCGCGCGTCGACCGCGCAGACCCCCTCGCGCAGCGCATAGCGCCGCGCGCGCGCGTCGAGCAGCTGGGAGAAGTGCAGCCCGTCGTCGCAGCGGCGATACAGGCCGCCGCCGTCGCTTATCTCGAAGGGGGCGCCCGGCTCTATGGTGAAGGTGGCGCCGCGCCCGCCGAAGGTGAGGGTCGTGTTGTCCACAAGCCCCTTTCCCAGCTCGCGCACGCTGGCGGGTATACACAGCTCGGCGATGCCGGTGCTCGCGAACGCGCCGTCGCCGATTTTCTCGACGGCCGCGCCCGCGAAGTCCACCTCGCGCAAAGACCGGCACCGGTAGAAGGCCTTCTCCCCCACCTCGCGCAAGGACCTCGGGGCGGTGAACGCGGCAATGGAGGTGCGCGCCATGGAAAAGGCGCCGAGCGAGGCGATGGTGTCGGGCAGCTCTATGTCCGAGAGCGCGGAAAAGCTGCTGAAGGCCTTTTCGGCCAGGGCCGTGCAGCCGCGGCGCACCTTGTAGGAGGCGCAGGGCACGGCAAGGGCCACGAGCGTCTGTCCGCCGTCGGCATATAGCGCGGTCCCGTCCGTTTCCAGATCCTCGTTTGCCGCATCGACGACGACGCGTTCAAGACGGCTTTTGGAAAAGGTGCCGGGCAGCACGCCGGAGCTGCCCGCGCCTATGCGCAAGACCTTCAACGAGGGAGCCTCGAATATGGACGGGTCGAGGCGCGAAAGCTCGCCCGGCAGCTCCAGCTCCTCCAGGGCCGGGCAATGCCGAAACCAGGAGCTGTCGAAATCGGGCAGGTAGCGAGGAAGGCACAAGACGCGCAAATCGGGGCAGTCGCGAAACGCGCACGACCCTATGGCCTGCACGCTGCCGGGGCAGACGGCCTCCTCCACGCCCGCAAGGCCGCGGCATGCGTCGGCGTGGATGGCGACGACGGGCACGCCGTCTATGGCGTCGGGGATCTCGAGCCTTGCGCCCGGATTCTCGCACGCGTCGATGCGCACGCCCGTGTAGCCCAGCGCCGCATAGGTCCACTTCACGCCGCTTCGCACATCTGTCCAGACGCGGCGCGCGTCCACCCTCGCCTGCTCGAGCGCCCGCGCCCTGTCCGCCGCCAAGCGCACGCGCTCGCGCATCGTCTCGGCGTCATGCAGCTGAGACGAGGTAGCACTTGCATCGGTGAGCGGCATGGACGACCTGCCTTTCCAAAGGATAATCCAAGGGGGAAGTCTAGCAAAACCCCGCGCGCCGCCCTCCCCTCGCGGGCGCGAAACCCCGCCCGCCGCGCCCGTGCGCACGGCGGCAGGCGGCGCGGACGCGCAGCGGCAAACGCGCGGGCGCCCCGCATGGCAAAGCGCGAAACCCCCGCACGCGCTCGCGCATGTTCGGCAATGTGCAAAGCAAAAGGCCCACCGCACGAGGCGATGAGCCTTTTCCCAGCGTCCCGTAGACAGCGGAGACGCTATTTCCGCAGGTTGCCCGCTACGTCGAACTTGCGCATCGGCTCGATCTCGTCGCCGTAGACGATGCAATAGCGCAGTCCTTTCAGCGTGACGTAGAGGCTGGCGATGGCCGCGGTGCCTTTCGCACCATGGTTGAAGACATCGTAGGTCAAAAGCTCGCGGTCGATCATGGGCTGGTAGATCTCGGAGCCCTCGACCTTTTCCAAGAGCATGTTGGTCTGCTCGCGCCCGAGCTCGTCTTGCCGAAGCGAGATGTTGTAGAGGATGACCTCCTGCTCGGGGGTCAGCCGCCCCAGCTCTTCGACTTCCGCCTTGATTTCCTCTTCCGTAGCCATCGTCTTTTCCCAGCGCCTCCTTAGGTAGTACGCGTTTTGTCCCCAAAGGCCTCTCTCAAGCGTCGTCGACTAGACGCCTGCATAGCCCTTGCTCGGGTCGCTACGGCCGACGCCCACGGCGGAGTCGCCGGCCTCGTTGCCCGTGCGCTTCGTGGAGGTGCAGCCACCCCAGGCGCGGGCGATGAACTTGTCTTTGACGAAGAAGACCTGGGACTTCATGATGTCGGCCTGCGTGATGCCGAACTCGTCCATGGCGGCCTTCTTGTCCTTGCCGGCCTCAAGCTCGGCGTTGAGCTTTTCAGCCTGCTCGACCGCGTCCAGCTCCAAGAACTCGTCTTTCGTCATTGTCGTACCCTCCTTCAAATGTCAACTCACCTGGCGGCCATCCCCCTATGAGGATGACCGCCAGTATTTTACCCTAACTTGCAGAGATTAGAGCTGGAAGAGAACCATGGGACGGTCGAACTCTTCCATTTTCTTCTCCATCTCCTCGAGCGTGCCGTAGTACATGGAGGCGGACTCGTCCACCTGCACGGCCAAAGGACGCTGGCCGGCCTTGTCGCCGCCCGTGCCCCAATGCTTGGAGAAGATCGCCGTCGGCACGGGGATGTAGTTCCAGTCCCAATCGTCGCCGTCGTTGGTCTCGCCATAGTGGAACGGCCCGACCTCGACCTCCTTGATGCCGTACTGCTCGAGGGGAAGCCCCAGCTCCTCTTTGCAACCGATCTCTGCCGCATGGTTGCCAGAGTAGTAGGTGTAGTCCACCAGCAGAGCGTATTTCTGGTCTGCCATTTAGGCCACTTCCTTTCTAGTCCTCGAAGTTCAGGCCGCGGATACGGCGCAGGTTGCACATGACGCCCTTGTAGGGTGCGCCGAAGCCCAGCTTGCCGATGTTCTGATGGGGCACCAGCTGGTTGAAGTTGGACTTCCACACGCCGAACAGGTTCGGCTCCTCGCCGTCTTGCTCGGGGAACCACCAGCCGTGGGCGCACATGAGGATGCCCGGCTTCATGATCGGGGTGATGTGCGCCTTGAAGCGCGCCTGCCCGAACATGTTGTAGACCTCGCACCAGTCGCCTTCGGTGACCTCGTACTCCTTGGCCGTCTCGGGGTTGATGTCCACCCACGGCCACGGGTCGATCTGGCGCAGGGAGGGCACCTGACGGTGCTCGGAGTGGAAGG
>CAVFDV010000019.1:0-18683 GCA_963621315.1 Oscillibacter sp. MSJ-31 | reverse complement strand
CACCACTCGTCCACGAAGTTCATGTCGTAGATGAACTCGTTCAAGATGACGTTGAGCATGGCCAGCGACAGCGCCGTGTCCGAGCCCGGGCGCAGCGGCAGCCACAAATCGGCGTGCGCGGCCGTCTCGGAGTAGCGCGGGTCCACGACGATGAGCTTCAAGCCGGTCTGGCGCTGCAGGTCGGTGTAGCCGTGCATGCCGGGCATGGACGAGGCGCCGGGGTTGAAGCCCCACAAGATGACGCACTTAGAGGTGCCCAGGTCGGTCTCGAACGGCGACCAGCCGGAGACGGCCGTCTCGATCATGAAGGTGGGGATCCAGCACAGCAGCGCGTTGTGGAAGCCGTTGGGGGTGCCGAAGAGGTTCAGGAAGCGGCGGCGCGCCCAGTCGTCGGTGCGCAAGGTGCCGGCGGCGGCGGCCACGGCCTGGGCGCCGGACTCCTTCTTTATCTGGTTGAGCTTTTCGGCGATCTCGGAAAGCGCCTGGTCCCAGGAGACGCGCTCCCACTTGTTCTCGCCCTTCTCGCCCGCGCGCTTGAGCGGGTAGTTCACGCGCGACGGGTCGTCCACGAAGTTCAGCGCCTGGTTGCCGCGTGTGCACAGACCGCCTTGGTTCGTCGGATGGTTCGGGTCGCCTTCCGCGTAGATGAGCTTGCCGTCTTTCACGTAGGCGAGCACACCGCAGTTCTGATGGCAGAAGTAACAACAGGATTTCCGCACGACGACGTCTTCAGCGTGGATATCTACTGACTCTGTCACTGCCCCTCCTCTTTTCTCTCTCGAACATGCACCCCGGATGCGATGCCTCTCGCGAACGCATGCACCCGAAGGCAACCGGACGTACGCGCGCCCCGCAAAGCCCTGTGGTTATCCCTCATCCCCACAAACGCCGGGCCGCGTTGCGCATTCCGACTCAATCTAATACGGATGCCGTTCATCTTCAAGTGTTTTGACTATCCTGTTGCAAAATTAATCGCTGTGCTTCCCACATGGAAACAGCGAAAGGAAAAGAGGAGCCGCATGCGGCGGCCGGGCCGGGTCGCGCGACCTGGTCAACCGCTGCAACATATGAAAAGCGCCCCCGCGCCAAGGCAGCGGCGCAGGGGCGCTTTTTCGCTTTCCGGGCGAAAAAAGCCGGCGCAAGAGGCGCCGGCTTTCTCGCTTTTCGCGCGCTAGAAGCGGGCGTAGCGCGTGAGGTTTTTCTCCAGCTTGCCCACGTACTTCGCCGCGCGCGGCCCCAGCTCGGCGCCCTTGGGCTTGATATAGCCCAAATGCAGGCGCTCGCTTGTCTCGAGCGGGATGGTGGTGAGCGTCGTGCCGTCCGAGATGCCGACGAGTATGCCGCTCGTGACGGTGTAGCCGTTCAGCGCCGCCGCCAGCTCGGACAGCGACGCGCGGTCCGTGCAGGCGATCTTGCGCGCGTGCGACGCTTCCGACAAGGCCTCCTCGGCCAGGTAGCGCGGCGCGCCTTCGCCCTGCTCGAAGTAGATGTAGGGGTAGTCTTCCAGGTCTTCGAGCGTGAGGCTCTTGGAGTTCACCAGCGGGTGGCTCGTCGGCACGGCCACGCGCGGCGCCGATTGCGCGATCTCGACGAACTCGACGCCGGCGGCGTCGAAGGCCGCCTCCAGCGCAGGCCTGGTCGCGTCGGTCTCCACGAGCACGCCCAGCTCGCTTTTGCCGCTTGCCACGTCGTCGATCACGTCCTGGGTCTTGCCGTCGTAGTAGCCGTACTCGTACTCGTCGCCGCCCTGGCTCAAGACATATTGCGCGAAGGCCTGCACGTTGAACAGGTAGTGCTGGGTCGAAACCGCGAACTTCTTCTGCGCCATCACTTCTCCTCCTTTGCCACGCCGTCTTTTTCCTCGAACTTGCGCTCGATGGCCTTGGCGTCTGCCGTCGAGTCGCGCTCGTCGATGAAGCGCTTGGCCTTGTGCTCGCTCGAAGCGCCGAGCTTGTCGGTGTCGAAGACGATGACCTTGGCCGGCCGCACGCCGCAATGCGCCTTGAGGGCGTCTTGCACGCGCCGCGCGATCGCGTCGAAGGCCACGTCCGAGCCTGCCGCGCGCTCGACCGACACCTCGTATTTCGTCGTGTAGTCCTCGTCGTAGACGCGGATCTTGTACTCGCCGGACAGGCCCTTGTCTTGGCGCACCACGTACTCGATGTCGCTGGGAAAGACGTTCACGGCGCTGACGATGAACATCTCGTCTTTGCGTCCGACGATGTGGATGCGGCTCGTCGTGCGCCCGCACTTGCACGGCGACTTGTCCACCCAGCCGATGTCGCCGCTGCGGAAGCGGATCATCGGGCGGGCGCGTTTCAGCAGCGTCGTGTAGACGATCTCGCCCTTCTCGCCGTCGGGCAAGACCTCGCCCGTCACCGGGTCGACCGTCTCGACCAGGATCTGGTCTTCTATCAGGTGCAGGCCGTCTTTTTCCTCGCACATGCCCGCGCACGCGCCGTAGATGTCGGATAGGCCGAAGAAGTCGTAGACGTCGGCGCCCCACACCTCCTCGATGGCATGGCGCGTCGTCTCGATGGAGCCGCCCGGCTCGCCGGAGATGATGATGGTGCGCAGGTTCGGGAAGTCGGCCTTGGGGTCGTAGCCCTGCTCGATGGCCTTTTGGCTGAGAAGCCACGCGTAGCTCGGGCTGGTCCACAGGTGCGTCGGCTGGTAGTGCTTCATCGCCCACAGCAGGCGCGCGGAGGGCACCGCGCCCACCCATATGCCGAGCGCGCCGAGGTTTTGCGCACCGACCACGCAAGGGCCGCCCACGTAGAGCGCGAAGTTCATCCCGTGCAGGTAGCGGTCGTTGGGCCGCATGCCCGCCTGCCAGAACAACCGGCTTTCCGCGTCCATGAAGTCGTCAAAGTCGCCCTGGGTGAACGGGCTCATCGTGGGCACGCCCGTCGAGCCCGACGAGGTGGCCATGTAGACGATGTCGTCTTCGGGCACGGCGGCAAGCTCGCCGAAGAAGCTGCCCACGCCCTGGCAATCGCGCTCGGTCTGCTTGTCGATGAAGGGAAAGCGCGTCAGGTCGGACAGCGCCTCGCAATGCGGCTTCACGCCCGCGTCGTCGAAGGCGCGCTTGTAGTAGGGGCTGTGCTCGTAGGCAAACTCCAGCTCCTCGTTCAGGCGCGCGAGCTGCAAGGCCTCCAGCTCCTCGCGCGCGGCGCACTCGACATCCGGGTCGTAGTACTTCTGGTCGTAGGGGATGTTCTTCTTGGCCATCGTTCACCTTTCTCGTGTAGGTACGGTACTGGCGCTTGGGCGCACGCCGGCCTTTTCGGCCGCCTTTCAGGCGCGCTCGACGAGTATTTCACCACTTCCTTAAAGCAAAGTAAACGCGGACGCGCGCGCGGGTCTTTCGTCACAAAAAACACACGGCAAGGCCGGCCGGCGCGCGGGGCAGCCCCGGGAAATCCCCGCCCGGCGGTCGGCATGTAAAGCGGCCTTGGGAAAAGGCGGCCCGCTGCCGGCCGCGCAAAGCGCCCCTGGGGAAAAGCCCCGCTCAGCGCCAGCGTATGAGGCGCCCTTGCGCAAGCTCCACGAGCTTGTTGGCCACAACGACCAGCACGCCTATCTCGACAAAGCCCGCGATGAGGTTGGCGTAGTTCGCCGAGACGTGGTTGATGCAGATCCAATGCCCAAGGCCATAGGTCGAGCCCATGGTCTCGCCGTAGACGAGCATCATGAACCCCATGATCAGATACAGCTTCAAGCCGCCGACGACGGCCGGCGCGACATAGGGCACGAGCACGCCCGCCACCATGGACGGCCCGTTCAAGCCCAGCATGCGCGCCGAGTCCAAGATCTCGCGATCGATGTTGGAGACGCGCTCGATCGTCTCCAGGAGCACGAACATGAAGATGGTCATCCCGACGAGCACCACCGACGCCGCGCGGAAAGTGGGCATGACGAGCGTGACATAGGGGGCGGCCACCATGGGCGGGATGGGCGCGAGCACCTTCGCTATGGGGTGGAAGAAGCGGCGCAGGGGGGCAAACCAGCCGACGACGATGCCTGCCGCCGCGCCGAGGAAAACCCCGCCGAGAAAGCCCGCGACGAGCAGCTCTGCCGAGCACAGGGCGTTCATGGAAAGCTCGAAGGGGTAGCGCGCGAAGACGTCGAAGACGTTTTGCGGGGCGGGAAAGAGCATCGCGCTGAGCAAGCCGAGCTTTGCCGTGGCAAGCTCCCAGGATATCGCCAGCGCCCAGACCATGATGGTGATGGCCGAGGCGGCGGATGGCGTGCCGCGCCGGATGGCGCGTCCCAGGCACGAGAGATAGGCAAGCTCTGCCAACGCGGCCGCCACGAGCAAGGGCGCAGGTCCTGCGACGGCGTGCCCGTCGGGCACGAGCACGACCACGCACACGAAGGCGGCGAGCAGCGCATGCGCGCCAAGGCACGCGGCGATGCGGCGTCTTTTGCGTATGTGCGGTGCGGACGGCATGGGGGTGAAAGGGAGGCGCCGACCCGGCACATCCTCCCACGCAAGCGGAGAAGACATGCCGGACGGCGCAGGGAAAAAAGGGAACGCGCCCTTTTCGGAGCGCCTAGCCCAAGACCTCGGAGTCCTTCGTCTTGAACTCCTTCATCAAGTCGCTCCACAGCGTGGTGGAGGGCTCTTTGTCGATGAGGGACTGCAGGGCGTTCTCGTAGGCGTCGGTGTAGATGAAGTCGGCCACCTTCACGTCGCTTTGGGGCACGCTGCCGGCCGTCTTGAAGGCCTTGTCGGCGGCGATCACCGCGTTGGCCTCGGGGTCGATGGAGACGGCCATGGGCGTGTCGTAGCTGTCGGAGCCGTACATGCGCGCCTTCACGGCCGCCGCGTCCATGCCGGAAACCTTCGCGAGGGTCTGCGAGGTGCCCTCCGGGTCGTCTTTGTAGCTCTGGTAGCCGCGCAGCGCCGCCGTCATGAACTTCTGCAAGGCGCTCGCGTTGTTTTGGATGAAGGTGGAGTTGGCCTGCAGGCGGCAGCAGGGGAAGGTGCCGGTGAAGTCGGAGACCTTGGCCAAGACCTTGCAGCCCTCGCCCAGCATGTCGTAGCTCATGGCGCCGCAGACGATGCTCACGTCGACCTCGCCTTTCTCCACGGCGCTCACCGTCGTGCCGATGGAGTCGAGCTCGACGAAGCTCACGTCGGTCACGCCGGCGTCGGTGCAGGCGGCCTTGGTCATGTAGTAGCCGGGGTCGCCCATGCACACGCCCACCTTCAAGCCGGAGAAGTCCTTGGCAGACGAGATCTTGTCGAGCTTGAAGTCCGACTTGGCCACGTAGTCGCAGCCCTCGCTCATCTCGCCGCCTATGATCTGGATGGTCGTGTCGCCTTGGGCGATGGCCGAAAGCGCGGTGCTGTAGCCGGTGCAATAGACGTCGAGGTCGCCTGACATGACAGACGTCGCGCCGTCGGTGCTGACGGACTGCCAGTCGACGTCGAGGCCCTCTTCGGCGAAATAGCCCTTGTCGCGCGCGACGAGCACGGGCACGGACAGGTAGCTGCCCTCGAAGAGGCCGACCTTGATCTTCTCCGTCTCGGAGTTCACCGTGGCGGACTTCGTGGAGCCGGAGGATTGCGCAGACGACGAGTCCTGCGAAGCGGATTGCTGCGAGCTGTTCGACGCGCAGCCGCAAAGGAGCAGCGCCGAGACGAGCGCCGAGGCCGCGAGGACGGCGCCCGCCGCCTTCGCCATGTTCTTTTTCTTCACCATCTTCTCGATTCCTTTCTCTTCTTTTCGCTCAAGCCCGAAAGCGCCCATGCGCCCCGGACGTCGTGCCTTTTCCATGCAGGCCGCCCGCCCGCGAAAGCCCGAAGCGGCGCCGGGCCTTTCACGCGCAGATGGGCGCGGGCGGCTCGTGGGCCGGGTTGAAGGACTGCAGTTGCGTGGACGCGACCGTGGCGCCGTATTTCCCAAGCACGGGCGTCAAGGCGTCTTCCATGAGACGCGCCAGGGCGGCCGGGTCCATGATCGCGCGTATGTTGATGTGCAGCTTGACCGCGCCAAACGCCGTCTCGAGCGTGCCCACCTTCATGGGCGCGTCCTGCTCGCGGCTCGTGACGGCCACGCGGCAAAAAGCGCCGTTTGCGCTGGCGATGACCTTCGCGTGCGCTATCTCGGCGTCCTTTGCGGTGAAGCCGGCCTTGACGGCGGCCATGTAGTCCATGCACATCGAGGCGACCTCGCAGCCGTCGGGCACCTCCAGCTCGCATACCCAGTTGTACCAGCCCATGGTGTTGCAGCCGGCCATGATCTTGTCCATGTCGATGTCGAGCGGGCGGTAGTCGGTCTCGTGCGAGAGCACGTAGTCGGCCCACTTGTCCACGCCCGTGCCCTCGATGCTCGAGACAGGCCAGCAGGGCACGCCGGGAAACTCCTCGGCAAGCGAGGCCTCGATGGCCGCGACCGTGTCCCCGTCCAGGGTGTCGGCCTTGCTGACGAGCAAGAGGTCGGCCTCTTCGAGCTGCTTTTTGAAGCCGTAGCCCACCTCCTCGGAGAAGGTGTCGTGCCCGCGGCCCATGTAGATGGCCTGGTAGCGCACGGGATCGACCATGGCGGTGACGGGCGCCAGGGTGAACTCGGCGGCGTAGTTGTCGCGCATGTCGCAATAGACGTGGTCGACCATGTCCACGCACGAGCCGACCGGCTCGAACAAGATGATGTCGTAGTCGCCCGAGGCCATGTGCGCGCGCAGCTTGTCCACCAGCTGGGGCACGTCGTGGCACAAACAGCCGTCCGCGATCTCGAGGACCGGATAGCCCGATTCGGCCACGAAGCTCGTGTCCACGAGGTTGCTGCCCAGGTCGTTGGTGATGAGGGCGGTCTTCTTGCCGCGGCGCTCGAGCTCTTTGGCCATCGCCACCATGGCGGTCGTCTTTCCCGAGCCGAGAAAGCCGCTCATCAGCATTACCCTTTGTCCTGCCATACGCTCTCCTCCTCGTCGTCTTCAGCCGCGCCGCCCGGGTGCGCGGCGGCGTTTTCCCGCTGCGCCCCGGCTGCAACGGCGCTTTCCCGTCGCGCCCCGGGTGCAACGGCGCCTCGTCGCTGCGCCCCGGATGCGCGGCGCAGCCTTGCCATTGGATTTGCTCCCACATTGGAGCCTGTCCTACAAGCGCGTATCTTATACCAAAATTGGAGCGCGCTCTAGAGTTTGCTCTAGAGTTCACTCTGAAATTTGCCCGGACGCACGTGGCGGCACGCGCGCCCCGCCCCCGCGCGGCGCGTGCGGGAAAGGCGGCTCGCTCCAGACGCGCGCCCCTCCCCCTCTCGCGCGGCGCATCTTGCAGAAACTGTGGCGAATGCGACGGGCGGGCAACGAAAGCGGGGGGAAATCTGAAGCTTGCATGTTCGTTTCCGGACATGGCGCGCGGGTGAAGCGGCGCGCGTGATAGGCTTTCAGGCAAGCGCGTGAACGAGGAAAGGCACCATGACCCAGAGCAGGAAGCGGGAGATATTCGACGTGGCCGTCGCCTGCATACGGCAATCCGGCTACGACAACGTCACCGTCAAGGACATATGCGAGGCGGCCGGCATATCTAACGGCAGCTTCTTTTACTATTTCAAGACGAAAGAAGACCTGCTCGGCATGTACCTCGGCGAGGTCTACGACGAGTACCTGGCAGACCACATGCCCCCCGACGACGAGACGGGCGACTTCATCGCCTACATCGCCGAGATCTCGGCCTGCTACGGGCGCTATTGCATGCGCGCCGGCGCCGATTTCGTGGCGGGCTACTACTCGACGAAGAACACGAACCTGGACACGCACCTGTTCTCGGCGGACAACACCTTGAACACGACCATGGCAAAGACCCTCGAGGCGCTCGTGCGCGCCCGCGAGGAGGGGCTGGCCTGCGGGGCGCTCGACTGCACGCAAGGCGCCATCGACTGCTGCACCATCATCAAGGGCTCGGTGTTCGAGTGGTGCGTCTCGAAGGGCGCCGTCGATCTGGAGGCGTCCGTCAAGCGCACCATCAGCCGCTTCCTCTTCGGGTACGCGACAGGCGACTACATCGCGAGATTCGGACGCGAGAGCCTGAGCTGAAACACGCTGCAATAGGGGACAGGCCCGCGCCGCACGTGCGCCGCGGCCTTCCCATGCACGAAAAGGACACGACGAAAGGAGACAGGGAAAGACACGATGAACGGATTGACCAAACAGCAAAAACTCATGGTGGCGGTGCTTTTGACGGGCGCGGTGCTCGTCGTCTTGTGCGCCACCTTCCTCTCGCCTGCGCTGCCCCACATCATGGGCGACATGGGCGTGGACCAGACGACGGTGCAGTACCTGACCTCCGGCTACTCGCTTGTGGAGGCCGTCGTCATCCCGATGAACGCGTTTTTGATCGGGCGCTTCTCCACGCGCAGGCTCTTCGTGACCGGCATGGCGCTTTTCGCCGCAGGCGCCCTCGTAGCCGCCTGCGCGCCGGTGTTTTCCATACTCTTGCTCGGCCGCATCTTGCAGGCCTTCGGCACGGGCGTGGTCATGCCCATGGTCTTCACCTTGATCTTGCTCATCTTCCCGCGCGAGAACCGCGGCGCGGCCATGGGCATCGTCGGGCTGATCATCAGCTTCGCGCCGGCGATCGGCCCGTCGCTTTCCGGCGTGCTCGTCGATTCCGTGGGCTGGCGCGCGCTTTTCATAATCGTCGCCGCCCTCACCGCCGTCGTGGTGCTCTTCGCGGCGTTTTCGCTGGAGAACTTCCAGGGGCTCGAACGCGCGCCGCTCGACGTGCCCTCCGTGCTCTTGCTGGCCGCCGGCATGGTCGGCCTGCTCTACGGCCTGTCGAGCTTTGCCAGCTCAAAGACGCCGCTCGTGCCGGGCGGCCTCATGCTCGCCGGCGTGGCCTTGCTCGCCGCCTTCTCGCGCAGGCAGCTGCGCCTCGAGCGTCCCATCTTGCGCGTGGACGTGCTGCGCTACCGCCGCTACCGCACCGCCGTGCTCATCATCATGCTGCTTGAGGCCGCGCTCATCGGCTCGGAGGTCGTCTTGCCCATCTACGTGCAAAACGTGCTCGGGCAGCCGGCCACCGTCTCGGGTCTGATCATGCTGCCGGGCGCCGTGCTGGGCGCGCTCATGGGCTTGGCCGCCGGGCGCATCTTCGACAAGAAGGGCGTGCGGCGCCTGGCCGTCGTGGGCGGCATGATCATCGCGGCCTCGTCGGTGTGCATCGCGTGCTTTCAGATGGACATGTCGCCGCTGCTCGTCTGCGCCGTCTACACCTGCCTCGGCATCGGCATCCAATCGCTCATCACGCCGCTGAACACCTGGGGCGTGAACTCGCTCGACAACTCGCTGATCCAGCACGCCGAGGCGCTGGGCTCGACCTTCAACCAGGTGGGCGCGTCGTTTGGCACGGCGCTCATCGCCTCGCTGTCGGCCCTAGGCCCGCTGTTCACCACGGCCTCAGACGAGCGCGTCGTCACCTACACGGGCCTGCATGTCTCCTTTTGCGGGATGTGCGCCATGCTGTGCCTGGTCGCGTTGCTCATCTTCGTCTTCGTGCGCAACCGCAAGGGCGAGATCGCCGAGGAGCGGGCGGCGCGCGCGCAGGCCGTGGAGGGCGTGCCCGGCGTGGACCGCGAGTGGCTGATCTCCGACGTGATGGATCCCGTGCCCGCCCAGATCGCGGCAAGCGCGCCCGTGTCCGAGGCCATCACCCTCATGCGCGACCGCCACACCTCCGGGCTGCCCGTGATGGGCGAAGGCGGCGTGGTCGCGGGATTCGTCTCGGACGGCGACGTGTTGAAGTACCTCGCGCGCCAGGGGGGCAGCTACTACACGGACGGCACGAACTTCTACACCATGCTCGACGACCAGGACTTCGTCGAGCGCCTGAAAGGGCTGGTGGAGCTGCCGGTCGAAAACATCGCGACCAAAAACGTGATCGGCGTGCGCGTGCACCAGGCGGCAGAAGACGCGTTCAAGGTCCTCTCGGAGCGGCGCATAAAGAAGGTGCCCGTGCTCGACGAGGACGGCAAGCTCGTGGGCACCTTGAGCCGCAACAACGTGATGATCGCGCTCGCCCAGCTCCAAGAAGAGCTGTAAGGGCGGCCAAAAAAGCCCGCCCCATGCACGAGCACGGGGCGGGCGCCTTTGCGGGACGGACGTTTTCGCGGGCGGGTTTTGCGCGCGCTTAAAACGAGTAGTTGTGGGAGTACGTGTACACGCCGTCGTATCCGGAGCTTGCGATCGACATGCACACCGCGATGATGCCGAGCACCGCGATGATGCCCAAGACGATCCCGAGGATCAGCGTGACGATAAGGGCCGTGCGCGCGCTCTTGCGCTTGGCCGCCGCGCCCTCCACGTCGCCGCGCTCGATGGCGCTCTTGTAGTTGAGCGACATGACGAACGGCCAGATGGCGATGAGGCTGCCGCAGAAGAAGAACTCGAGCACCGAAAAGACGATGAACATGGTGCTCTTGTCCTCGATGCCGGCCGGGTTGCCCGGCTGGGCATAGGGGTTTTGCGCAGGCCCGGGCTGGGCATACGGCGCCTGGGGCTGGCCGGGCTGGGCGGCTCCTGCGGGCGCGGCTCCTGCGGGCTGCGCGGCCTGGTCGGCGGCCGCGGGGGCGGGTTGTTGCGTTATCTCGCAGGAAAGCGGGGTCCCGCACTGGGGGCAGAACTGGGCGCCTTCCTGGGTTTGCGTGCCACATTGCGGACAATTCATCGCTTCTCTCCTTCACCGTCGGGGGCTGATGCGCCCCCACAACATACCACACGCGCCGCTCCTGCACGCCGCCCCTCGCAAAAGGGCAGGCCTGCGGGCGGGGACGTGCCTAAAACCAGGTCTTCCTGCCCGCCACGTAGATGTAGTAGAACTGCTCGTCGGTTTTCGTGAAGTAGATGATCCCCTCGATGAACGCGATGAGCGACATGATGCCCGTGGCGATGCCGAGCGTGACGATGCCGCCGATGATGCTGACGAGCAGCATGACGACGCCGGCGGTGTTGTAGCCGAGGTAGAACTTGTGGATGCCGAGAGAACCCAGGAATATGGCGAGCAGCCCTGCGGCGACCTTGCTCTTCGAGTCCACGGGCGCCTGGGAAAAGCCCTGTTGGCCGTAAGGGGCCTGCTGGCCGTAGGGTTGCTGCTGCGCGAAGGGCTGTTGGCCGGGCTGGCCGGGCTGCTGCCAGGCGTCTGCCTGCGGCTGGGCGGCCTGCGGCTGCGGTTGCGGCTGTTGTTGCTGCTGTTGCTGGCGCTGCCGGGCCCAGGCGGCTTCCTGCTGCTGGCGCTGCTGCTGCGCGAAGGGCGTGAGCGGGGTGCCGCAGCTTTGGCAAAAGGCGTTGCCCGCCTCGACGGGCATGCCGCAATTCGGGCACGTGGAGACCGGGTCCTGGCCTGCTTGGAAGTCGTTTTGCTGGTCCGTCATGGGCGACATGTCCTTTCCTCGTGAAAAACGCGGCCGCACGCACCACCGGGTGCGCGCCATCTGGAAAACAAGCCCCGCACGCGAAAACCGCGCGGGTGCTGCAGCCGAAAGCCGCAAAGCTTGCCGTCTTGGCGATTATACCCCGCCGCCCGCGCTCGGGCATATGTCGGCAAGCGGGCATTGCCCGCAACGGGGGCGCCGCGCGTCGCAATATTGCCGCCCGAACAAGATCCAGCGGCTGTTCACCTGCCCCCACAGCTCTCGCGGCAAGATGGCAAGCAGGCGCTGCTCCACCTTCGAGGGGTCGTCTAGCGTGCGCGGCACGAGGGCGAGCCTGTGCGCGATGCGGTTCACGTGCGTGTCCACCGCGATGCCGGCCACCACGCCGAAGCACTCGCATGCCACGATATTGGCCGTCTTGCGCCCCACCCCGGGCAGCCGCTGCAGCTCCTCGACCGTCTGCGGCACCTCGCCGCCGAAATCGGCCACGAGCATCTGCGCGCACGCCACCGCGTTTCTCGCCTTGTTGCGGTAAAAGCCGATCGTGCGTATGGCCTCGGCCACATCCTGCGGGCGCGCGGCCGCAAGGGCCTGCGGGGTCGGCCAGCGCGAGAACAGCCCGGGCGTCACCTTGTTCACCGCGGCGTCGGTCGTCTGCGCCGACAGCGAGACGGCTATCACGCACTCGAACGGCGTGGAGAAATCGAGCGAGGGCCTCGCGTCCGGATAGAGCTTCTCCATGCGGCAGCAGGCCTCGACCCCCCGCGCGCGCTTCAGCTCTTTTCTCTCCCGGGGCATGGGTGCTTCTCCTGGCAAAGGCGGCGTGTCCGGGCGCTACTCGCCCGCCGCCGCCTGCCCGCCGTCTCGCAGCAAGGCGCCCGCGCGCGCCCTCAGCTTCTCGTCGCGCTCCTCCCCGGAGGCCGGCAGCACATGGTCGGGCACCTCGCGCGCCTCGAGCGGGCGCGACCCCGCGTAGACGAAGTAGTCGGTCGAGGGCATGAAGGCAAACGAGAGCGTGCGGAGCTTTTGCAGCGGCGTGCTGAACAGCCCCACGCTCGTGAACAGGTTGATGTAGGGCTTTATCGTGTCGTATTTCATGCGCACCACGCCCAGCGGCTGCAAGCCCTGGTGCAGCAGGCTGTCCTGGTTGTCGACGTAGTAGTACAGCCCCTTTTCCACGAGGCCCACGCGGCGCACGTAGTGCAGGTAGTCGAGGATGAAGATGTGGTCTTCCCCGAAGCTCACCGAGGTGTTCAGGCGCAGTCCGTGCTCCTCTATGAGCGAGCGGCGGAAGAACTTGTTCCACAGCGAGGCGTAGTAGAGGTTCGCCGGGCGCGCGCGCATCCAGCGCAAATAGCGCTCGCGCGAGACGACGCCGCCCGCAAGCCCGGCCTTCAAGGCCGCGTTCATCCCATGGACCCTGAAAAAACTCGAGACCACCAGATCGCAATCGGGGCGCGAGACGGCCACCTCGACGAAGCGTTCGATCGCGTCGTGGGCCATCCAGTCGTCGGCGTCGGCGAAGTAGACCCACTCGCCGCTCGCGCGGGAAAGCCCCATGTTGCGCGAGGACGACACGCCGGTGTTGGGCTTGGAGACGACGTGTATGCGCGCGTCGGCGGCGGCGTAGCGCTCGACGATCGCCAGCCCGTCGTCGGTGCTGCCGTCGTCGATGACGACGACCTCTAGGTTGGCGTAGGTCTGGTTCACGATGCCCGACATCGTGCGCTCGAGATAGGGCTCGTCGTTGTAGAGGGAGACGACGATGCTGACCAGCGGGCAGGCGGCGCTTGCGGCAGCGGCGCCGGCGGCGGCGTTTGCGGCAACGGCGTCGGCGGCGGCATCGCCTGCGCTTACGGCAGCGGCGTCTGCGCCTGCCGCGACGGCAGCGCCCGCAGCAACGTCCGCGACAGCGCCCGCGTCCGTATCGGATGCGCGCCGCGTCCTCATCTGCCCTCCCGAAGGCCGGCGAAAAAGCCGCGGAGCAAGGCCGCGCTCTCGTCGGCGAGCACGCCGCCGCATGCCTCGAAGCGGTGGTTCAGGCGCTCGTCGGCATGCACCGCATACAAGGTGCCCAGCGCGCCTGCCTTGGGGTCGCGCGCGCCGAAGACGCAGCGCTTCACCCGCGCCTGGTGCATGAGGCCCGCGCACATGATGCACGGCTCCAAGGTGACGTAGACCGTGCAATCGGAAAGGCGCCACCTGCCCAACGCGCGCGCGGCGGCCTCGATCGCCAGAAACTCCGCATGCGCCGCAGGGTCGGCGTCTGTCTCGCGGCGGTTGCACGCAGAGGCGACGGGCGCGCAAAAGGCGGCGTCTGCTTTCCCATGCGCAGCATCGGCAAGGGCAGCACAGGCAGAGGCGGCACGCCCTTCGTCTTCGGCGCGCGCCTCGCCCGGCCCCGCGCCCGCGCCGGCGACCACGACGGCGCCGATGGGCACCTCCCCCATCTGCGCGGCCAGGCGCGCCTGCGCGAGCGCGAGCTGCATGTAATGTTCGTCTGGGGAAAAAACCATGCCCGCATTATACGCAAAGCTCATGCGCAGGCCTCCTCCCCGCCACGGCGCGCGATGCGCAGGTACTCGACTACGAGCGAGAAGAACAAGATCCCCATCGTCGCCAGGTAGGCGAGCACGGCGCCGAGCAAGCCGAGAAGGAGGATCAAGACGATGGAGGCGCCGAGCGCCACCGCGAAGGCCACGAGATAGCTGCGGATGATGGCGTTTTGGTTGCGCACGACGGTCATGACCTGGTAGAGGAAGTCGATGCCGCCCGTAAAGCCGCCGGCCACGATCATCAGCAGGCACAGCGCGCGCATCGACTCGAAGTCTATGCCGTAGAGCATGCCGAACAAGGGGATGCCGACGAGCGCGAAGAAGACGAGGGCGCCTGCCGTGACCCCTGCGATGGCAAAAGCGACGCGGCGCACGAAACGCGTGAAGGTCGCGCGCTGGGAGACGTCTGCCCACGCGTCGGCCATGCGCACGATCAGGGGCTTGTAGATGAAGCCGCCCACGATCAAGACGAATTGCGCGGGAAAGTACAGCGCGTTGAAGTAGAGCTGGCTCGTGTAGTCGAGCAGGCCGTCGATGGCGAACTTGGGGATGTTGTCGGTCAGGGTATAGAGAAACATCGCGGCGAAAAGCGGCCAGCACTGCCTGAAGATGGCGGCGACATGCGAGGGGCGCAGGATATGCGAGCCCTTCGTCTCGAACAAGGTGATGGGCAAGGTGAAGAGCACGAAGCTTGCGCCCGCGGCCACCGGCATGCCGACGCAGGCGGCGCCGATGTTGCCGCCCAGCAGCAAGAGCACGGTGAAGACGACGAAAGACACCGCCGAGCGCAGGGTCTGGGACATGCCCGCGAGATAGAGCTTGTCCTTTTGCTGCAGGCGGCCCTCGTAGACGTCGGCGAGGCAGTCGATGGCGCGGTAGACCAGGATGCCCGTGCAGATCAGGTGCATCTCGCCGCTGTAGCCGCGCAACGAGAAGAACGCAAGCCCGGCAAGCAGCATGAGCGCGCAGGTGGCCCAGCGCACGACCTGGTACTCGAGGAAGCTGTGGCGCTCGCCCACATCGGAAGACTGGTAGGCGCGCACGCCGAAGTTGGCCACGATCATCAGGACCTGCGAGGTGACGAAGGCCAACGAGAACATGCCCGCCCTCTCGGTGCCGGACAGCTGCGTGACGAGGATGGTGAACAGCGGGAACATCATTCCCCAGACGGCCAAGCCGGCCGTGTTCCAGATGTAGTCCATCCTGGTCTCGCCGGCGCGCGTCTGCGCGTCTTGCTCGCTCCAGGTGCCCTCCTTTGTCGCGGTGAAGAGGCGGTCGAACCACGCGTTCACCGTGCGCTCCCACCACGAAGGGCCGCGTCGCGGGGTCGGTCTTTTGCAAAAGATGAAAGACATGGTGAAGAGGGTGCGCGGGCGGCGGCGCGAAAAAGCGCGCATCGGCGCCTAGACGCGCGGAATCTTGCCCCCCATGGAGTCGTCGTCGGGCGCGTCCGGGCGCGCGGAGCCGTCTTTTGCCGGGACGGCTGCGGCGTCCACGGGCGAAAAACTCGTCGTGGAGTAGGGCATGCCGGCCTCGCGGGAAGAGCCGGGCATGCCGGCTGCCCGAGACGGCGCGGAACCGTCGGCGCACGGGCGGGCATCGGAGGCGCCGGAGGCGTCGTGGGCGCTGTGGAGGCCGCAGGCAGCGTCGGCGGGATCTTCTTCTCGCGAAAAGGCGCCGTGCGCGGAGACGCCGTGCGCGGAGACGTCGTGCGCGGGCGCGCCGCTGCGCCCGACCACCGTCACGGAGCTCGAGTCGATGTAAAAGCTCGCCGTCTTGCCGCAGGGGGCGGAGGCAGGCTCTTCTTGTTCCGGCATGGGGGCAGGGCCTGCGGCGGGTACGTCGTGTGCGGCGACATGGGATACGGGCGCGGGCGCCTCGGCCGCGACGGGGACCGGCTGCAAGGGGCTTTCGGAGGCGGCGGAGCCCATCGCGGGCACGCGGGCGGCGGATGTGCCGTCGACAGTCGCAGCGGCGGCGGGCGCAGCCCCCAGGTCCGGTTGCCGGCCCTCGGCGTCGAAGCGCCCCAGGCGCTGCTCGAGCCTGCGTATGCGCTCGAGGGTGTCGGCTTTCTCGTCGAAATCCGCGCCGCCTGCAGGCTCGGCCGGCGCATACGCGTCCTCGTCGTGGGCAGCGGCGGCGGCGGGCGGGGCGGCAGGCGCGTTCACGCGCTGGAAGACGATCGAGTCCACCTGGCGGCCGTCGGGCGAGAGTATGGGCTGCAGGTCCATGCCGGCGGAAGCCTCGACGCCGCGCAGGTACTCGCTCGTGGCGTCTGCCTCGCGGCGCCAATGGCGGCGGCGCACGTCGGCCACGATGAAGGCGGCGAGAAAGACGACGAAGAGCACGGCAAAGACGATGGTCGCCAGCACCCACGCGCTGGAAAGCCCGAGCGCCTGCGCACACGCGCGCGCGAACTCGTGGACAGGTTCGAATGCAGATCCGGTTTCCATGCGCGACATGGTACTACATCCCGCACCCCGTTCACGCAACCGATCGCAAAAGCGTGGGCTAGCGCCTTCCCCGCCTCGGCGCCTTGCCCATGTTCTTGCGCGTGCCCATCGCAAAGCCGCGCCGCGCCGATTCAGAAATCTACGGGCACACGGGAGCATGGTAGTATTCCCTGCGGGGAATACTACCTGTTTTTGATGGTTGTTTACGATAACGGAGATGGGGGGACTCCGCATTTTACGTCCAACTTGGAGACCCGCTCATGGGACGGCGGAGAAATGCTGGGCGAACCCGGTTATGCAGGCGAGTTCACCGACAACCCCACGTTCACCGCAAACACCATTCACCATTGATTGAAAGCGATAGGCCATGAAAAAAAGCAAATGCACCACGACTGTAGTATCCACGTTGATCGCAATGCTGCTATGCGGCGCGGCGATGGCGGGATGTACGCCCAGCGACGATGCACAAGACGAGTGGAGGAGTTCGACCATGAGCGAAAACGAGGACATCAAGGACATCCCTGCCGACGGGAGCGCTCCCGAATACACGGCTCCTGACCCGAAGAGCAAAAGCAAGGTGATTGTATCGGTCCCAAAATGGTGCGAGCACAGCGATTCCACAGAATCGTTCGAGACCACCAATGGAACAACGGTCAACCTGGAAACGATAGCGATCCAGATGGACGACTCCGGTTTCCAGCTGAAAATCGCCATCGACGACTCGGGTTATCTCGACTGGTGGAGCGGAGGCTCGCTATCTGATTACATCGAAACCTCCAAGGAAGAGTACTTCAACTCCAGCTGGCCCATCTCCGTGGACGGACGAGAGGGCATCGTGCTCGTCCAAGGGTCTGCAAACTCGGGCGGAGAGCTTTCAGGAGACGCTTTCGTCACCATCGATGGGACGACGGTGTGGTTTAGCGCCACCCCCTCCGACGACAAGGCACCGGCTGCGAACGCATACTCCGAATTCTTCCGTTCCCAGAAAATGTGCGATTTGCTTGACGGGATTTCCTTGTCGACGCAATGAACAAAGAGCGCATATTGGGTGTCGTATTGCTGTGCCTCGTGCTCGTCGTGTGCCTTATGGAGATGATGTCGCCCCATTCACCGGGGCTTAGGCCTACACGCTGGGCGCTCACGGCGGTTCTCGTGCTCTACGGCTTGTTGAAAATCTGCGGGCCGCGATGAGCGGGGGCGCGGGGCATGGGGCTAGCGCCTCCCCCGCCTCGGCGCCTTGCCCATGTTCTTGCGCGTGCCCACCGCAGAGCCGCGCCGCGCCGTGGACTTCAGGCGGGCGAGCGCGTCTTGCTCGTCGGTCTTTTCCACCTTCGCGCGCAAGGCGACGGCCTGGTCGCGCAGGCGGGCGGCCTGCTCGAAATCGAGCCCCTCGGAGGCCTCGGCCATCTGCTCCTCGAGGCCGGCGAGCATGCGCAGCAGCTCCTCGCGTCCGAGCGCGGCCAGCTCGTCGGCCAGCGCGGCGGCAGCCCCCGCATCGCCGCCGTCGCCTTCACCCGCCGAGATCTCGTCCATGATCGAGCTGATGGCCTTGCGCACGCTCTTGGGCTCTATGCCGTGCTCGGCGTTGTAGCGCATCTGGATCTCGCGGCGGCGCGCCGTCTCGTCGATGGCTTGGCGCATGGAATCGGTCACGTGGTCGGCGTACATCACCACGCGCCCCGAGACGTTGCGCGCGGCGCGTCCGATGGTCTGGATGAGGCTGCGGTGGTTGCGCAGGAAGCCCTCCTGGTCGGCGTCGAGCATGCACACGAGCGCGACTTCCGGCAAGTCGAGGCCCTCGCGCAGCAGATTGATGCCCACGAGCACGTCGAACTTCCCCTGGCGCAAGTCCTGCAGCACCTCGACGCGCTCGACCGTGCCTATGTCGGAGTGCAGGTAGTTCGCGCGCACGCCCGCGTCGAGCAGGTAGTCGGTCAGCTCCTCGGCCATCTTCTTGGTAAGCGTCGTGACGAGCACGCGCTCTCCGTCTGCCACGGCGTCTTGTATCTCGCCCAGCAAGTCGTCGATCTGGCCTTTCGTGGGGCGCACCTCCACCTCCGGGTCCAGCAGGCCGGTGGGGCGGATGATCTGCTCGACCACCTGCTCGCTCACGCGCTGCTCGTAGTCGCCCGGCGTGGCCGAGACGTAGACGAACTGCGGGATGCGCGCCTCGAACTCGTCGTAGCGCAAGGGGCGGTTGTCGAGGGCGGAGGGCAGCCGGAAGCCGTTTTCCACGAGCGTGACCTTGCGGCTGCGGTCGCCTTCGTGCATGCCGCGGATCTGCGGGACCGTCACGTGGC
>CAVFDV010000018.1:9099-18734 GCA_963621315.1 Oscillibacter sp. MSJ-31 | reverse complement strand
GGTGAAGATGGGGGCGCACAGCAGGAAACCCGTATCCGGCGCGCATGCCAAGGCATCGCGCGGTTCTGCGTCCGAGGTGCATCCCAGGACGCGCGGCGCCCACAGCAAGCCCTCGGCGTCCGAGAAGGCCGATAAGGATGAGAAGGCCGGCAAGGCAGAGAAGGCCGAGAAAGCCGACGAGGGCGGCAGGGCCGTCAAGGCCGAGAAGTCCGGTAAAGGCGACAAGGCCGGTAAAGGCGAGAGGGACTGATTCCCATGCTGTTGCGCGCGAAATACGTCATCCCCGTCACCGCCGACTACATAGAAGACGGCGCCGTGCTCGTGCAAGGCGACCGCATCGTCGAGGTGGGCGCCGCGGCGGAGCTTTGCCGCGCGCACCCAAACGAGAAGGTGCGCGACTTTGGCCAGGCGGCCATCATGCCGGGTTTCGTCGACTTGCACACCCATCTGGGCTTTTCCGCCTTGCGCGGCATGTTCGACGACCTTCCGTACGCGCAATGGAAGCGCGCCGTCTTGCACACCGAGCCGTTTTTCGACGAGGGGGACTGGCTCGCGTCCGCGCGCATCGGGGCGATGGAGGCGGTGGCCAGCGGCATCACCACCGTCGCCGACATCACCTCGCGGGGAAAGTCCTTCGACGCGATTCAGGAGATCGGCTTGCGCGGGCGCGTCTACCAGGAGGTGCTCACCTCGCACGCCGACCGCGCCGAGCAGGTGGCGGCAGACGGGCTTGCCTCCATCGAGCGCATGCGCGAGAGGGCCGACACCGCCCGCATCGACTTCGGCATAGCGCCAGGCCCCATCTACGCATGCCATCCGAAGGTGTTAAGCGCGGTATCCGAGTGCGCCGCCGAGCATGGCGTGCCGCTTGCCCTGCATGTGGCGGGCAGCCGCGAGGAGGTCGATTTCGTGCGCTACGGCTCCTCGCCGTTTTCCGTGCACGCGACCGACGCCACGCACGACAGGCAGCGTGCCGAGCAAAAGAGCAGCTACCAGCCGTGGTTGCCGGCCGGCACGAGCCCCGTGCGCTATGTCTACGACTGGGGGGCGTTCAGCGCGCCCGAGGTGCTCGCCATCCATTGCGTGCACGTCGACGACGACGACATACAGCTTCTGGCCGACAACGAGGTGGCCGTCGCCTATTGCCCGCGCATCCACGCGAAGCTGGGCATGGGCATAGCGCCCGTGGCCAGGATGCGCCGCGCGGGCCTGCGCCTGGGTTTCGGCACGGACTCGCCTTGCGCGACCGACACCACGGACATGATCGAGGAGGCGCGTTTCGGCCTCATGCTCACGCGCTCGCTGCACTCGACGGGCGGCGACGCCCTGACGGCGCGCACGGCGCTCGAGCTTGCCACGATAGAAAGCGCGCGGGCCTTGCGCTTGGACGCGGAGATAGGCTCGCTGGAGCCCGGCAAGGCGGCCGACATCATCGCCATCGACTTGCACAACTCGCACCAAAACCCCACCACGAACCCCGAGTCCGCGGTGGTTTACACAGCAAACCAGGACAACGTGCAGATGACGATGGTCGCAGGGCGCGTGCTCTACGACGATTTCTCGCACGTGTCCGGCATCGACCGCGACGCGAACATAGACGCGGTGCGCAAGCTGCGCGCCCGCCTGCGCGCCCGTGCCGGCGACGATGCGGCGCGCGACAAGCTCGTCGAAGACGAGAGCGTGGACAGGAAGGACCGCTACGACAGGTAGGGCGCCGCGGCAGGCGGCGCGCGAAGGCCTTCGGGCATATGGCATATGGACAAGACCGGCTAGAGAAGATGGGAAACCAGGGAAAATGGCACAGCAGGGCAAGAAGAAGCAGATGACGAGCAAAGAGGCCGCCGAGCGCGCCGAGCTGGAGGCGTACGCGGCGGAGCGCAGCAAGAGGCGGAAAGGCCTGGCAAAGACGATTGTCCTCGTGCTGCTGTGCGTAGCCTTGGCGCTCTCGTTTTGCCTGCCGTCGCTTTCCATACTTCTCAGCAGCTAGCACGAGGTGGGCGCAGGCGTCGCGCCAGCGTGCGGGCGCGCCCGCGTGAACACGGGACCCGATGCCGTTGGCGTGCGCCGCGTTGCGCGCGCGTGGACGGACGTGAGGCGCGCGGCTTGATGTGCACGGCCCGGGCGCGTGCGGACGTTGCGGCCCGCCGCGTATGGCGCGGGTGCGGTGCGCAGTGCGGCGGGCACGGAGTTCGACGCTGCCGGCGTGTGCCGCTTTGCGCACGTGGGGCGCACGCGATATGTGAAGATACGGTGAAGACGACGCTCCTATTTCCACACCCCATATGAGAACCGAAGATTTTCCCCATGGGAAAGAAGAGGCGCCCGCCATGTGCGGGCGTTTTTTCATGCGTGCGCATCCTGCGCGTTTCAGATTCCATTTAGGTCTCGTCCGGGTTTTGCTCGGTGTTTTGTCCGGATTGCGTACAGGTTTTGGGGGGTGGTTTGTTCAGGTGCCTTTGCGCGAAAGTCTTTCATGCGCCGCATCCCGGTGCGAGAAGACGAAGGGAAGGCACATGACCAGACAGCGCAAACAGACCATAGCCGCATTTGCCTGCGCCGTCTTGGCCGTCGTGGGGGTCTTCGCCTATACGGCCACCATCAAGTCCGAGGCGCAGGTGCAGCGCTCCGCCGCCTTGCAGCACTACGGCGGCGAGCGCGCGCAGGTCGTCATGGCAAGCGAGGACATCGCCGTGGGCAGCACCATCGGCTCGGGCAACGCGAAGAGCGCCGAGTGGCTGGTGGACCTGCTGCCGGGTGGCGAGGTGGCCACCTCGATCGAGCAGGTGGACGGCCTTGTCGCCCAGACGGACATCAAGAAAAACGAGCCCATCCTCATGGACAGGGTCGGCAGCGGGTCTGCGCGCATCAGCGTGCCGGACGGTCTCGAGGCGGTCAGCGTTTCGACCGACGACGTGCTCGCCGTGGGCGGGGCGATCTGCGCCGGCTCCTTCGTGGACGTCTACGTCGAGACCTCCGAGGGCAAGATCGTCTTGCTCGGCCAGAAGATCCTCGTGCTCGAGACGTCGAACCTGAAGAACTCGGAGGGCGTCGAGCTGTCGTGGGTCACCTTGGCGGTGAAAGGCGAGAGCGTGGGCGAGCTGATATCCGCGTCCGCGAAGGGGACCATACATTTCGTCCTGCCGAGCACTTCGGCGAAAGGAGGCCAAAAATGAGCGATTACGAGCTGGCGGAGAGCCGCTATGCGGGCGTCGCAGGCGCTGCGGCCGTCCTCGACGCGAGCCGCATCCCGCGTATAGGCGCCGAAAGCGGGCGGGTTATGCGCATGTCGCGCACGGCGAAGGACACGCGGCAGGAGGTGCCTGTCTCGACTGCGACCGCCTTTGCCGCATCGGAGCGCCCGGCGGACATGGGCACGGTGTGCGCGAAGCACCTGAAGGTCGCCATGCCCGCCACGAGCGTGTCCGCATCAGGCGCGCGCCCGGATAAAAGAGAGGTGCCGGTTTCCGCTTTATGGCAAGGTGGCGAAGGCGAGGCGGGGCAGGCGCGTGTCGGTGCTGTTGCAGGCGCGTCCGCTGTTCCACCCGCTGCCGACCCTTCTGTTGCGCCCGCACCCGCCGCCGCGTCCGCACGTCAGGCCCGGCCCGCAACACGGGCGCGCGAGGACATTTCGGCCGCGCCCATCATCAGCGTCGTCTCCGCGAGCGGCGGCACGGGGCGCAGCACCATAGCCCTGCTCGCGGCGTATCTGTGCGCCCGTGCCGGCCTTGCCACCGTCTTGATAGAAGGCGACTTGCAGTTCGGGGACTACGCGTTTTGGCTGGGGCTCGACGACGGCGCCTCGGCCCTTGGCGACGACGACGTCGAGGCAGTCGAGCTTGCCCGCAACCTGCACCTGTTCAAGGCGCCGCTCTTGCCCGAGGCCGCCGAGGAGGTAAGCGACCGTGTCGCCGCCGCCTTGCCGCGCCTCGCATGTGCCGCCGACGTGGTCATAGCCGACACCGGCGGCTTTTGGAACGGCCTGACGGCGAATCTGCTCTTGTCGTCGTCGCTTTTCCTCATGGTCGTGGACCGCAGGCCGTCGTCGATCATGGACGCCGTGAAGGCCGCGGAGCTGTGCACGCGGATCGGGGTGCCCGCGCTGCGCATGGTGCCCGTCTACAACCGCTGGAGCCCGCGTGCGCTCATAGGCGCCGACGAGGCGCGCAAGGCGCTTGCCGCCGACGACATCTATTGCGTCCCAGAAGGCCGCCAGCCGGTCGAGGACCTGCTGGGCAAGGGCGACGTCGCGGCGCTCGTGGAGTCGGAAAACCCGGCGGTCTTGGGGGTGGAGGGCCTTTTGGCAGATATCTTGCCCCGCGTGGGGCACCCCTATTGCCCGCCCGCGCGTGCAATGCGCCGCAAGAGGCTCGGGGCTTTCGCATGAGGCTTTCCGACTACATGCGCGAAGGCGCCCGCGACGCCGTGCCGCGCCAGCGCGCCGGCGCCGACTTGGAGCAGGAGACGCAGATGCTCAGGGAGGCGCTCTATCGCGAGATGCCCAGCGAGCGCATAGCCCAGCTCGCGGCCCTCGGGCACGAGCGGGCGCGCGCGGAGCTTGCGTGCGCGGTCGAGCAGATCTTGAACCGTGCGCAGCCGGGCGCCTACGCGGAGGCGCACAGGCCGCTTCTCGTGCAAGGCGTGCTCGACATGGTCTTGGGACTAGGCCCTCTCGAAGACCTTTTGGCAGACCCGGACATCACGGAGGTGATGGCCAACGGCCCGCAGCATGTCTTCTTCGAGCGCGACGGCGTCATCCACCCTTGCACGCGCGCCTTTTCCTCCGAAGAGGAGCTGCGCCTCGTGGTCGACCGCATCGTCTCGCCTCTGGGCAGGCGCGTAGACGAGCAAAGCCCCATCGTGAACGCACGCCTGCCGGAAGGGCACCGCGTCAACGTCGTCATCCCGCCCATCTCCATGGATGGCACCGCCCTCACCATACGCAAGTTCCGCACGCGGGCGTTCACCCTGGAAGAGCTCGTCGGCTTGCAGACCCTCTCGCCTGGCATGGCGCGGCTTCTTTCGTGGGCGGTGCGCGCGCGCAAGAACATCGCCGTGTCGGGCGGCACGGGCGGCGGCAAGACCACGCTGTTGAACGCGCTTTCGCGCGAGATACCGAAAAACGAGCGCATCGTCACCATCGAGGACTCCGCCGAGTTGCGCTTCGACGAGCACCCGGACGTGGTGCGCATGGAGGCGCGCATGGCAAATGCCGAGGGGCGCGGCGAGGTGAGCATACGAGACCTCGTCATCAACGCCTTGCGCCAGCGCCCCGACCGCATCGTGGTGGGCGAGTGCCGGGGCGCGGAGGCCGCCGACATGCTGCAGGCCATGAACACCGGCCACGACGGGTCGCTCACCACTTTGCACGCGAACTCGCCGGCAGAGGTCGTGCCGCGCCTCGTGATGATGGTGCGCTTCGGGCTGGACCTGCCATGCGAGATCGTGGAGTCCCAGATCGCCTCGGCGCTGGACCTGATCGTGCAGCAAGACCGCATGGAGGGCGGCAAGAGGCGCATCACGCATATCGTCGCCAGGCATCTGGCCGGCAAAAGCGGCGCCGAAGACGGCGGGGACATGTTCAAGACGGTCGTCGCATGGAGCAGGCGCGAGCAACGCTACGTCTGGAAGGCGTTTCCCGACTGGGTCGAGGCGCTGCCCTGGACGGGCGTGGCAAGCGCGGAGGAGGTGGCGCGATGGGAGCAGTCCCTGCATGCATCCTGATGTGCACGCTTCTTGCAGCCGGCCTGGCGGCCTTCCTGCTCGCCGGCTCGGCTTTCCGCGTCTGCGGCATGCGCCACTTGGGGCATGGGCTGAAAGAGGCGCCCTTGCTCGGGGAGAGGGCGCGCCGGGTGCTGCAGCGCATACCCCTCGCCTCGAAGGCGGCTCTGGCCGCGCGGGACGCGAGATATGCCCGTGCTTTGCAAAAGGCCATGCCCCAGGCGGTGCGGTTGCTGTGCATCGCCCTCGACGCGGGCAGCTCGCTTGTGAACGCGCTCGAGTATGCGGCGCGCACCTGCGACGAGCCGCTTGCCACGGAGCTTTCCCGCGTGGTGTGGGACCTGCAGGCAGGCCAGGGCTTCGACGAGGCCATGCAGCGTTTGCGCGCGCGTACGGGCGGCACCGAGTTTTCCTATCTCGCCGTGGCCATGGAGATACAGCACCGGTCGGGGGGCAGCTTGAAAGACGTGCTGCAATCTGTCTCCGCGATGCTGCAGCAGGATATCGAGATGAAGCAGGACCTGAGCGCGAAGACCGCGCAGGCAAGGCTTTCGGCGCGCGTCGTCGCCTGCATGCCCGTGGTGCTCCTGGGCGTCTTGAGCCTGCTCACGCAAGGCTATCTCGCCGCGTTTTTCACCTCGCCTCTGGGCTTTCTCCTGTTTTTCACCGCCTGCGTGCTCGAGGTGCTCGGGGTGGTCTTGGTGCGCCGGGGCCTGCATGTCGAGCTCGGGGCGGACATGGCAGGTGCGGCATGAGGGCGCTGGCGCTTTTCACGCTTGTCGTGGCATGCGCCGGCGCGGGGGCATGCGCCTACCTGGTGGGCGGGGTATGTGCCGCGCGCGTGTCCTCCATGCTCGCGCGCAAAAAGAGACTCTCGCCCGACGAGGTGGCGCGCGACCCGGTTCTCTCGTTTGCGTTTTTCGCAGCGCTCGCGTTCGTGCTGGGCGCGGCCGTCTCGTTTTCCCTGCTGCCCGTCTTGCTGCTCGCGGCGTTCGTGCTTTCGCGCAGGCTGCCCTCCATGCTTGCCAGAAGGCGCGCGCGCGAGTTGCGGGAGGCCTGCGACGCGCAATCGCCTGTCTTGGGCGACATCGTCGGGATGGGGGTGCGCGCCGGGCTTTCCTTCGATGCGGCGCTTGCCTTGTACTGCCGCAAGTTCGACGGGGCGCTGGCCTGCCAGATGGAGCAAGCCCTCCTCTCGTGGCAGGGCGGCATCGCCTCGCGCGAGCGCGCGCTCTCGGATACGGCCGCCCGCATAGGGTCCGGGCCTTTGCGGCGCTTCAACGACACGGTGGTGCAGGCGGTCGCCTACGGCTCGCCGCTTGCCGACATGCTCGCCCGGTTTTCCGCCGACGTGCGCGCCGAGCAGCGCGCGCAAATCGAGCAACGCGTGGCGAAGACGCCGGTGAAGATGCTCGTCCCCACGGGCGTGTGCATATTGCCGGCCATGCTCATCTTGGTAACAGGCCCGGTCATCATCCAGTTTTTCGGTTCGGGGTTTTGAGGAGAAGGGAAAGGACATGGAAAAGGTTCGGGGAAAAATGCAGGAGCTGTGCGCGCGGGCGGCCGGGCGTGTCGGGGGCGTGCGCGAGGAGGGGCAGGGCACGGTCGAGTACGCGATACTCGTCGGCGTGCTCGCCGTCATCGCGATGATCGCGATACTTGCCTTCAAGGGAAAGATCGGCGAGTTGTGGGACGCAATCCAAAGCGGCGTGAACGGGCTGTAGCCGTGCCGGTGCGGACAGGTGAAAGACGCTTTGGGGGCATGGGGCGGCCGAAGGGCGGCGCCTGCCCCCGCCTGCTGGCGCGCGCCCGGGCTTTGCGCCGGGCGGCACGCGCTCGCATACGGTGCGCGGGCATGGACCCGTTCGGGGAGCGTGGCCAGGCCTCGCTCGAGTACCTGCTCGTGGGCACGGTGCTGATGGTCGTCGTCGTGGGGCTTGGCGCGTTGTGGCGTTTTGCAAGCGACGGGCGCTTCGACCATCTCGTCGACACGTGCGCCTCGCATGCCGTCTCTGCGGGGGGTGTGCTCGATGTCTTCTTGTTCTAGGCGCATGCGCGTCTGCCGCGCCGCGCGCAAGGCCGAAGACCGGAAAGGCTGGCGGGGCACGGGCCTTCGCATCCGCGCCGCGTGCAAGGCCGGATGGCGCGAAGTGCGGCGGGGTATCGGTCTTTTCGCCTGCGTCGCATGTGCGCGGGCGGCTGGGGCGCCGCATTTGAAAGCGGCGTGCGCGCGCCTTGGGGAGGGCGGCCAGGCGTCTGTCGAGGCGGCCTTCCTCTTGCCGGTGCTCTTCTTGTTCCTCGGCGTCTTCGTGCAGCCTGCGATGCTGCTCTACGACCGTTGCGTCATGCAGGCGGCTGCAGCCGAGGGGTGCCGCCTGTATGCCACGGCCACGGCAGACGAGAGCGCGCTTTCGGCCTATGTGCAGCGGCGCCTTCGCGCGGTGCCCCATGTGGACGCCTTCCACGAGGGCGGCGACGCGGGCTGGGACATCTCCTTTTCGTCAGGCGAGGGCGGCGAGGTGTCCGTTTCCATCTCGCACCGCGTGCGCCCCTTGCCGCTTTTCGGCATTGCCGCAGGTCTGTCCGCGCAAATGGAGGAGGGCAGCGTGCGCCAGGAGGCGCAGGTGGACTCGCATGTCGTCCCCGGGTGGGCGGCCGGGTCGGGGGAAGGCCCTGCCGAGTGGGTGGGGAGATGGGCATGAGGTGTGGGAGAGGGAGCGGGCGCGGCTTGCGCGCGCGGGGGCGCGGCTGCGCCCAAGGCGCCGCAACGCCCGCGCCGTGCCTTGCCCGCGCGGGGACGCGGGCGGGCAGCGCGTCGGGTGCCGCACCCGGCACCGCACCGGGCGCCTCATTGGGCACCGGCCTTTTCATGCGCCGGGAAGGGGGCTTCACCACGGTGGGGGTCGCCGTGGCGCTGCTCCTCGTGTTCTCCTTGCTTTCTGTCAGCTTGCATGCCTATTGGACGGGCACGCGCTCGGGCAACGTGCAATACGTGGCCGACGCCGGCGCGCTTGCCGCCGACGAGGCCGTGGCGCAATTCGTGACGGCAGGCCAGGTGGTCGACGCCGTCTTGCTGTCGATGTCGCTGCTCGCCATCACGGTCTATGCCGTCTCGGCGGTCGCGGCCTTCATCCCGGGTGCCCAGGAGGTCGCGGCAGAGCTTTCCCGCGTAGGCTCGCAGGTCGTGAAAGCGCGCCAGAAGTTCCACGAGTCCGCCTCCAAGGGCCTCGATACCGCGCAAAAGGCCTTGCCCGCCTTATGCGCGGTGAAGGCGGTGCGATGTGTCGAGGCCAATGCCCGCGCAAGCGGCCTCGACTACAAGGGCATCGCCGTCACCGTGCCCGTAGACGGCGTGCAGGTCTCGCTTGCCGATGCGCAGGGAGTCGAGGAAGCCGGACGCGAGATCGAGCAGGCCGACGAGGAGATAGCGTCCAAGACGCAAGAAGACGAGAAGGCGCGCAAGGAGCTGTCCGACGCGAAGGAGCGCGCCTGGCGGGCGGATTGCGGCGGCGACGGCGCGGACATGCAGGAGCGCGCGGCAAAGCTCGCGGGCCTGTCGGGCGCGCAAAATCCCACGGCCGCCTCGCCCGAGAGCTGGTCGTTTTCAATGGGTCTCGAACGCGCGCGCGCCTACTATGCCGCCCGCCTTTCCCAAGAGGCGGGAGAGGCGGCGTCCGGCACGCCCGAGGAGGTGGCGGAGTCGATCGCGCGCAAGCGCTTCTACCGCTACGCGCTCGAGACCGTCTCCGCAGGTTCGGCGCCGGCAGACGCGCAGGGCAACGAGTACCCGGACCTGAAGGCGCTCGCGCGCAACACCGAGCAGATACGCTCGACCGTGCTCTACACCGAGGCGGTCTACCCCACGAGCCTGGAGGGGGAAAAGCGCGTGCTGCACGCATGGACGGGCTGCCCGGAAT
>CAVFDV010000018.1:0-9089 GCA_963621315.1 Oscillibacter sp. MSJ-31 | reverse complement strand
GCCCGGAATACGCGAAGGGGCAGCCGGGCGGGCCGGCGGCCGTGTGCGGCATCGACGACGGCAGCCTGTCCACGTGCCCGCAATGCAAGATGCGCCCGCTCACCTTGGGGCGCGTGCCCAGCCCCTCCACCTCCATAGGAAACGGCTTCGAGTACTACTACAAAGAGCTCGTCGAGGCGGCGGAGGCCTACCGCAACGCCCAAGACGAGCATGCCCAGCTCGGCGGCGAGCTGCAAGAGCTTGGGCAGGGGGTGAAGGGCAGCATAGAACGCGCGCTTGCGAGCGTGGCAGGCGCGCGCTACGATCCGCAGCCCCCGGGACGCTACGGGTGCATCTGCATCGTCACGGCCTTCGAGGCGCCCGTCCCGCATCTCGGGGACTTCTCCGCCGGCGGCGATGCATTGGGCATGCGCGTGGCGATATCCGCGTCCACGCTCGCGCCCGATGCGGCGACAGACGCGCACAGCGTCATCACCGACGTGGCGCAGGGGATGTTGCCCGCGGAATCGGCAGGCGGCGCCCTCTTGGGCACCGTCATGGGGGGATGGAGCAAGCTTCTAGATGCCTACACGAGGGGAAACGACGGGGTGGTCGAGGCCTTCAACACGGTGCTCGGCGGCATCCCCGTGGTAGGCGACAGCCTCTCGGGCTGGGCGGCGGACACTTTCCGGGGCGCCATCAAGGACGCGGGGCTCGAGCCGGCCGACCTGTCCACCTACCGCCCCGTCCTCGTGAACAGCTCGCACGTGCTCGCCCGCGCCGACGGAAAGCTTGCAAGCGCCTTGGCCAAGCTGAAGGCCGCAGCCGAGACAGCCGGCAAGGTGCAGGCGGGGGGCTTTTCGGTCTTGCTCGACGAGCTGGGGCAGATGCCGGATATAGGGGAGTATCTGGGCGGGGAGGGGCTTTCCGTCGCGCAGATTCCGCTGGATCTCCTCGGCCTGGGCAGCGTCGGCGAGAAGCTTTCCCTGTCCGCGCCCGCCGATTTGCAGCAGGCCTACCGGGAGGCCTTGGGGCAGATGCGCTCCTCGCTTGGGCGCGCGCGCCCGCATCCGGCGTCGGGGCGGGCACGCCGGATGCTGCGGGGTCGGCGGCGGGAACGGAAGGGGTGTGTTCGCCCGGGGAGGGGCAGCTGTTCTGAACGGTGGCAGGCCGACCGCCCCAAGCGGGGGCAGGACATCTGCTGCGGGCGGGGGCGGGGCGTCCGGCCAAGACGGGGAAGCGCTGCCGAGCGCGGGCAGATGAGCGTGGAGATGGCCGTCTCGTTGCCGGTGCTCGTCGTCTGCATGGTCATCGCCATCGACGTGCTCGTCTACATGGGGGAGTGCGCCCGCTTCGACCATCTGGCGCCCCAGGAAATCCTCGCATGCGCGACAAGCCCTTCCCACGGGGCAGCCTCGCAGGCGAACGCGCAGGGGGTGCAAGACGCGCTTTCGAGCGAGTTTTCCCGCTACAACGCGCAGGTGGAGGTGGACGCGCAGGAAGGCGGCGTGCTCGACGGGGCGGTCGTCTACACCTGCACCCTCTCGCTTGCGCCTTGGCCGCTCGGCTTTGCAGGATCGTCGGTGCTGGGGACGGGCGTGCCCCTCGCCTTGCGCCACTCGTGCAGCTTCGCCGTCGACCCCTATGTCCCGGGGCAGCTTTAGGGGGCCGGCATGCATGTCGTCTTCGCATTGGGGTTCTTGCAGCGCCTGCGCGGTCTGCTTTGGCGCCCCGCATGCTGGCTTGGGGTGCGCGGGGTGCTGGCCATCGCGCCGTGCGACAGCATCCATACCTACGGGATGGCCTACCCCATAGACGTCGCCTTCCTCGATTCTTGCGGCTGCGTCCTGCTCGCGCGGCGCGGCCTGCCCGCCCGCTCCCGCCTGCGCTGCCCGGGTGCCGCCCTCGTGCTCGAGCGCCCCTCGCCGCCGCCCGGGGCGGCCGTGACGGTCCCCTATTGGCCATGCGCCGGCGATGTCGTGGACATGCGATTTTCCGCGTATGCGCCTCGCGAGGGCCTCGCGGCGTGTAGAATCGGGAAACCAAAACCGAGAAGAGGGGCGCGCGATATGGGAGTGGAGATCGTCGACGGGCTCGTGCAGCAGCACGACGACGCGGCGCTGTGCGAGCGCATAGAAGACTCGAAGCGGGCCTACGAGGGCAGCTTTCTATCCATCGACGACGTGTCGGTGGCCTTGCCGGATGGCGCGCGCCACACCCGCCAGGTTGTGCGGCATCCCGGCGCGGTCGGCATCATCGCCGTCAACGACCGGGCAGAGATCTTGCTCGTGCGCCAATACCGCACGGCGCTCGAGCGCGTGACCTTGGAGATACCGGCGGGCAAGCTCGAGCCGGGCGAGGATCCGGCCGCCGCCGCTGCCCGCGAGCTTGCCGAGGAGACGGGCTATACCTTCGGCAAATGCGAGCAGCTCGCCCGCTTTGCGCCCGCGGCAGGCTACAGCGACGAGCTGATCTCGCTTTTTTTGGCCACAGACCTCGTGAAAGGCGAGGCGCATCCGGATGAAGACGAGCTTGTCGAGGCCGAGTGGGTCCCGTTGTCCGTGCTGGTCGACTCGGTGCTCGACGCGCGCATAGAGGACTCGAAGACGATGATCGCGGCGTTGCTCATGGACGCGCTGCAACACAGATTGGGGGATGCGTGATGGAGGCAGGACATGCGGGGCAAGACGGGGCGCGGCAGGCGGCGGCGCGCGATGCGGGCGATGCGCCGCTCGTGGGCATCGTGATGGGCTCGCAAAGCGACGCGCCCGTCATGCACGGCGCCGAGGAGATGCTCGACGCCCTCGGCGTGCCCTACGAGACCATCGTGGCAAGCGCGCACCGCAGCCCGGACAAGGTGCGGGAGTGGGCATGCGGCGCGCGCGGGCGCGGGATGAAGGTCGTCATCGCGGGCGCGGGCAAGGCGGCGCATCTCGCCGGCGTCGTCGCAGGCCACACGCCGCTGCCCGTCATCGGCGTGCCCATGAAGACGAGCGACCTCGGCGGCATGGACTCGCTTTTGTCCACCGTGCAGATGCCCACCGGCGTGCCGGTGGCGTGCGTGGCCATAGGCGGCGCGAAAAACGCGGCCATACTCGCGGCGCAGATCCTCGGCACGGGCATGCCCGAATACGCGCGCGCCGTCGAGGACTACCGCTCGCGTTTCTAGGGGCGCATCCGGGCATGCATGCGGGTCTTTTCGCACGCCGGCGCACGCGCGATGCGCCCGTTCTCTCGATTGCGCACATCACCGTGCGCGCGGGCAAGCTGGACTTCGAGCTGGCCTGCGACGGAAAACGCCTGCATGTCGATCCGCGCGCGGCGGCCCGGGCGCTGGAGCTGCTGCCCAATCTCGTCCGCCACGTGTGCGTGAACAGGAAAGGGGAGCGTTTCGGCGACGAGATCGAGGGCACCGAGACCGCCCATCTCTTCGAGCATGTGACGATAGAGCTGCTGGGGCAGGCCTTTCCCGCGCAGGCGGCGCGCGGCGCGTTTCGGGGCTATACCACGTGCTCGGACGGGGCGGCCGACAGGCCCGGGTCGGATGCCGCCTGCATGCGCACCACCATCTCGTGCACCGACGACCTTTCGGCCATGCGCGCGGCACGCGAAGCGCTGGATGTGGTGAATTGGGCCTTCGGTGCGGACGGGTGCGCGGCGCAGGACATGCCCGACGTCGCGGCCATGGTGCATGCCGTGGCGCATGCGGCGGGCTAGCGAGACGCGCGCTTCTTTCCAAGGCTCCTTACGCGCAGCCGAAAAGCCTGCATAGCATCTCGCGCGCCTCGTCGTCCGGCGCGATGTCGGCCATATCGGGCCATATGCCGCCGAACGCGGCATGCGCTTCTTCGAGCAGGCTGTTGCGCACGACGACGAGCGCATGGGGAAAACGCGCCCCGGGTCCTGTCTGCAGCAGGCGCATCGCCTCCACAAGCCCCTCGCCGCGCAAAAGCTCCAGGCGCCCCAGCTCGTCTACCACGAGAAGCGAGCCCGCGCCGCGTCCGGCGCCCCCGCCGCCTTGGCCGGCCTCCGCCCTGGTTGCCGCTTCTGCGGCAAGACGCGCGAAATGCGCGTTCACCCGCGCGACGGCGCCGTCGTCTATCTCCCAGCCAAGGCCGGCGCGCGCGCTTTGGCTACCCGGGCGGTATGCCCCCGCTTCTCGCGCGAGGTCGCGCCGCCGTGCGAAGGCGATGCGCTCGTGTTGCGGCAAGAGCACGTTGTCGATGCCCAGCTTCTCGAAGCGCCCCGCCCCGCTCGGGTCGGGATGCGCATGTACGATGTCGCCGTTGCCCGCTTTCCCGTCTTCGCATCGGGCTTTCCGCGCCGCGATCTCGCATGCGCTGCGCTCGCGCCATACGCCGGGCGCCAGCACACCCACGGCGCGCATGCCGAAGCGCTCCAGGTCTTGGACAAGCGAGGACAGCCACCGCGTCTTTCCCGTCTGGATATCCCCCGTCAAAAAGAAGAGCATGTGGTGCCCCTTTTCCTCTGCCCCGCCTTTGCCCGCGCGTCGCGCGGCGCGCCGCGGCATGTGCGCATGCCCCACGCGCGCTCCGCGCCTTTCGGCACGCCCGGCGCAGCCCACGTGCCGCGCTTCATCCGACGTGCCTCACGTGCGCCTTGCGCTTCGTGTTTCGCCTGCCGCATATCCTGCCGCGTATAATGGCGCTTTCGACGGCACCGGGGCAAGTGGGGCACGGCATGGGAGGCGAAATGCCCGAGAAGACATACGACACCGAAGACGCGCGCGCGGCATGCGCGCCGGATGCCCAGCTCGTCGTCACGCTCGCCTACCACGGCGCGCGCTTCCACGGTTTCGCGCGCCAGGACAACCCACCGCAGCGCACGGTGCAAGGAGAATTGGAGACGGCGCTGTCCACGCTCTTCCGCCGCCCGGTGCAGACGGTGTGCGCGGGCAGGACGGATGCGGGCGTGCACGCGCGAGGCCAGGTCGCGAGCTGCCCCGTCTTTCTGCCCGAGATATCCGGGCGCGCGCGCTCGGAGATACGCGTCTCGCTCAACGCCCTCACCGGCGACGACGTCTCCATCTCCGACGTGCGTCTCGCGCCGGGTGCCTTCTCGCCGCGCTTCGACGCGGTCCGCCGCGTTTACCGCTACCGCATCGTCTGCGGCCCTGTGCCCCCGCTGTTCTTGCGCGATTTCTCGTGGTGGCACCGCACGCCCCTCGACGAGGACGCCATGCGCCGCGCTGCCGCCCACTTCGTGGGGACGCACGACTTCAAGAGCTTTTGCAAGGCGGCAAGCGCCGTGGGCAAAAACACCGTGCGCACCGTCGAGTCCGTCGACATCTTCGCCGAAGAGGCGCTGGGCGAGCGCTGCCTGGCCGTCGAGGTGGTGGGCAGCGCCTTTTTGCATTCCATGGTCCGCACCATGGTGGGCACCTTGGCCGAGGTGGGGGAGGGCAGACGCGAGCCGCAGCAGGTTGCCGGGGTGCTGGCCGCATGCGACCGCGCCGCAGCGGGCCGGACGGCCCCGGCCGCAGGGCTTGTCTTCGAGCGCGTCGACTACCCCGACGCCGCCCTCGGCCTCGATTCCCCCGCAGGACTTGGCCATTGGGAATTGCTTTGCACATGAGCTTTGCGCGCCCCCTCGCACGCCCCTTTTCACTACCCCCTTCCACCGCTCCCTTTCGCCGTCCCCTTCCACCGCCACGGCCGGCACGTACGCCGCTTTCTCGCGCTATGATGGGCGGCGAAACATGGGCTTTCACGTGAAGGAGCGCATCATGGACAGGGAAACCCTGGGTTTCGAGCTGTAACCTTCTTTCCCGCGCCGCCCTCTCCCGAAGAGGAAGGGGCGCGGCGCCGCACGATATGGCGCGGCGCGGTGAAAGACGGCGGGGCGTAAACGGGCCGTAAAAAAGGCCTGCAGGACACGGGGCGCATGCCGCGCGCAAAAAGCGCGCGGCGCACGAGCAAAGCGGAAGGCGGGGCGCATATGCGCGAGTTCAGCAAATCATCCAAGTTGCATGGCGTGGGCTACGACGTGCGCGGCCCTGTGGTCGAGGAGGCCGCGCGCATGGAGCAGATGGGCACGCATGTCCTGAAGCTCAACATCGGCAACCCCGCGCCCTTCGGTTTCCGCACGCCCGACGAGGTCGTCTACGACATGGCGCGCCAGCTGACCGAATGCGAGGGCTATTCGCCGTCCAAGGGGCTGTACTCGGCGCGCAAGGCCATCATGCAATATGCGCAGACCCGGCATCTGCCCAACGTCGACATCGAGCACATCTACACGGGCAACGGCGTCTCCGAGCTGATCAACCTGTGCATGCAGGCCCTGCTCGACGACGGCGACGAGATCTTGATCCCGGCGCCGGACTACCCACTGTGGACGGCATGCGCGACGCTTGCGGGCGGGCGCGCGGTCCACTACGTGTGCGACGAGGAGGCCGGCTGGCTGCCCGACATCGACGACATGCGCGCGAAGGTCTCCGACCGCACGAAGGCCATCGTCGTCATCAACCCGAACAACCCTACGGGTGCCCTTTACCCCAAGGAGCTGCTGGAGCAGATCGTCGAGCTGGCCCGCGAGCGGGAGCTGATCGTCTTTTCCGACGAGATCTACGACCGCCTCGTCATGGACGGCGCCGAGTTCACCTCCATCGCCTCGCTTGCGCCCGACCTGTTCTGCGTCACCTTCTCCGGCCTGTCCAAATCGCACATGATCGCGGGCTACCGCGTGGGCTGGATGGTGCTGTCCGGCAAGCTCGACGCAGGCCGCGGCTACATCGAGGGCCTCGACATGCTCTCGAACATGCGCCTGTGCTCGAACGTGCCCGCGCAGTCCATCATCCAGACGGCGCTGTGGGGCCACCAGAGCGTGAAGGACTACGTGGTGCCGGGCGGGCGCGTGCTCGAGCAGCGCGATTTCGTCTACAACGCGCTCAAAGACATCGACGGCATATCCGTGGTGAAGCCCAAAGCCGCCTTCTACATATTCCCCAAGCTCGACGTGAAGAAGTTCAACATCACCGACGACGTGCAGTTCGCGCTGGACCTGCTCAAGGAGAAGAAGGTCCTCGTCGTGCAGGGCACGGGCTTCAACTGGGCGGCTCCCGACCATTTCCGCATCGTCTACCTGCCGCGCATCGACACCTTGCACGAGGCCGTCTCGAAGATCGCGGATTTCCTGGACGGCTACCGGCAATAGGGGCGGGCATGCGGGTGCGGTGAAGCGCCGCGCCCCGTTTCCATGATGTCGCCCGCGCCAGTCGAGCCGCGCCGCGCCGTAGCGCGGCGTCCTAACCGTGCCCTACCCCTTTCGCAACAGCGGCGTGAGCGTGCCGCACGCGAGCACCGACACCTCGCTTGTCGCGCGCGATATGGCCGTGTAGAGCCTGCGGCGCGCAAGCGGCGTGTCGGGGTATGCCCTCGCGTCGGCGTCGGCCACGACCACGCGGTCGAACTCGAGACCCTTGGCATGCGAAAGGTCGATGGTGAAAACCCCTCCCGCTGGCAGCGGGTCGCCCGCGCTGTCCACGCAGGGAAGGCCGCCCAGCGCCTCGGCCAGCGCGCGCGCCCTCTTCTTGCCGGGCGCGATCACGGCGCACAGCTCCTCATCGCCGCGTGCCGCCTCCACGCGCTTTCGCAGCGCCGCCAGATAGGCTTCCTCGTCGTCTGCGACGGCGATGTCGGGCGCGGCGCCTTCGCGTTGCACCGAGTCCGCATGCACGCGCTCGCCTGCGTCGAGCAGGGAGGTGAACAGCTCGGTGACCTGCGGTGTGCAACGGTAGCTCGTCGCCAGGCGCATCTCGCATATCTCGCCCGCTGCAGCGGAAAACACGTCTTTCACCTGCGAAAAGCTCGCGCATCCCTCGTGTATCGCCTGGTTTTCGTCGCCGAGCAAGAGGAAATGGGCGCGGGGGTATTGCGCGGCCAGGATCATGAGCCTGGCCTCGCTGTAGTCTTGCACCTCGTCGACCATCACGTAGCGCACCTCGCGTTCTGCCACGTCGGCCACGAGCAGGCGCAGGTACATCCAGGTGGGCGTGTCGAGCGATTCCACGCCCAGCAGCCGCATCCCCAGCTTGTCGAAGGCGATCCATGCGCCCTTGTCCACCAGCTCGTGCGCGGGCTGCCCGTAGACGGCGTCGGCATAGCGCGCGAGATGCCGCGCGGCCACCTCGTCGTCTTCCTCGTCGAGGTCGACCGTGCGCCCGAACACGCGCATCATCTCGGGTATGTCGAGGGCCTCCACCTCGTGGCGCAGGCTGTCCTCGTGCGCGAGCTTTTTCACCCGCCCGTCGATGCGCGCATGCAGCTCGTCGCCTGCCAACGCGGCCAGGCGCGGGCTGGGTGCGATGCGTTTGAACTTGCCGAGCACGCTTTTTATCTGGTTCACGGAAACGAGCGTGCGCTCGCCCACGCGCACGGGCCGAAGGTCGCCCGTCTCGAGCCGCGCGCCGCTCACCAGCTCTTCCAGGCGCCGCATCTGCCGCGCGCTTGCCGCGTCTCCCGCCGCGCGCCCGCCCAGACCCAGGCTTTCGGCCAGCGAGTCCCAGGTGAGTATGCGCGGGTTTCTCTCGCCCATGCCGGGCAGCACGTCGGCGATGTAGCTCGAGAACAGCGGGGAAGGGGTGAACAGGCGTATGAGGCCCGCGTCGAGGGTCTTTCGGTCCTGGTAGAGCAGCCAGGCGATGCGCTGGAGCATGACCGAGGTCTTGCCCGAGCCGGCGATGCCGTTCACCAGCATGGCGGGCACGTCGGCGTGGCGCACGATCTCGTTTTGCTCGCGCTGTATGGTCTGGGTGATGTCGCGCAGCTTGTCGGAGTGGCGCGAGGACAGCGCCTTCAGCAGCAGCGGGTCCTGGATGGCGATGGTCGTGTCGAAGCAGGCCTTCAGCGTGGCGCCCTCGATGTCGAACTGGCGGCGCACGCGCAAATCGCAGGCTATCTCGCGCCCGTTTGCCATATACGAGGTCGCGCCCGTGCTCTGGTTGTAGTAGGTCTCGGCCACGGGGCTGCGCCAGTCGACGACGAGCTGCTCCATCGTGTCCGGGTCGCCCATGCCCGCGCGCCCCAGGTACACGTCGTCTTCCTTGTCCAGCTTGGGGAAGAACAGGCGCACCTTCGCGAAATAGGGTTGGC
>CAVFDV010000017.1:16685-18737 GCA_963621315.1 Oscillibacter sp. MSJ-31 | reverse complement strand
CCCTTAGACCCTACTCGTCGATCTCGTCGATCAGGGCCGTGTCGTCGAGCAGCTCGGACATGGAGGTGGAGATGATGTCGCTGTCGCGGCCCTGGGGCGCCGCCGCGGGGACGGGCGTGGGCGCGGAAGCGGCGAACAGGCCGTCCGAGTGGGCGCCGGCGGCGGGCGTGTAGGCAAACGCGTCCGCGGCGTCTGCGGCGGGCACGGGAGCCGACGCGTCCGGCTCGCCTTTCAGGTCCTCGTATTTCGGCAAGACGTCGTTGACGATGTTGTCGGGGATCTGCGGCGGGCGCAGGTTCGCGAAATCGTTTTCGGCCTCGCCCGCGAAACGCGAGAGGAGCTTCTTGTAGTCCTCGCGGAAGCGCGCCGCGGAGTTTTCCAGCGCGTCTATCTCGTTTAGGATGCGCTGCTTTTCGCTCAAGGCCTCGCGGATGAACTCGCGCGCCTTGGCCTCGGACTCGCGATAGATCCGCTCGCCTTCCGCGCGCGCGTCCTCCTTCAAGGCGTCGGCGCTGCGCTGCGCGGAGATGAAGGCGTTGGATATGGCCGAGTCCATCTCGTTTTTCTCGTCGAGCTGGCGCTGGAGTGGCGCGAACTTCTCCTGCAGCTGGGCGAGCTTGGACTCCGCCTGGCGCGAGCGGGCCTCGGCTGCCGCCAGGCGCTGCTCGGCCTCGGTCGCGCGCCGCGTGGCCGCGTCCACCGCCGCCGTGTCCACGACAGGCTCCGGCGCGGCCGTCGGGGCCTCGGCCAGGCGCTGCTGCAGCTGGGCGATCTGGGCGTTCATGGCATCGACCTCTTGGGCCACGCGCTCCAAAAACTCGTCCACCTGCGTGATGTCGTAGCCGCGCATGGAGTGCTCGAAGCCCTCTTGCTGGATGTCAAGTGCCGTGATGCTCATGGACCCGTCCTTTCTACAAAATCATGGAAACGACCCGCGCGACCACCTGCAACACGACAATGGCGACGATGGGACTGAGGTCGATCATGCCTATGGGCGGGATTATACGACGAAACAGGCCGAGGTAGGGCTCGCATATGCGGGCAAGCGCGTTGTAAAGGTCGGCGACCCAGCCCGTGCGGGCGGGGATCCAGCTCATCAGGATGTAGACGATGATGACGCCGGCGTAGAAGTCGACGAGCGTCAAGAAGAGGCGTTGTATGGTGTAGAGCATGGGGAAGGGTTCCTATCGTGTGCGGAAAAGCGCGCCCGGGCGTTTTTCGCCACGCGCGCGCGGCGCGGGCGCATGCCCTCTCTAGAGGACGCCTTGCTTGAAGAGGTAGTCGCGCTCTGTCTGGGTGAGGCCGTCGCCTGCGCCTTGCGCGAAGACGAAGACGCGGTCTGCCGCCTTGTCCACCGTGCCGTTTAGGGCGCTGGCCACGCCGAAGGAGAAGTCGAGCACGCGCTTTGCCAGCTCGGGCTTCGTGTTCTTCAAATCCAAGACCACCGACTTGCCCGCCTTGGCCGCGTTTGCCACCTTCTCCACGTCCGCGTACGCGCGCGGGGCCACGATGGAGAGATGGGCGGCCGGGTCGCGGTGGATCTGCTTGACGTCGGAGTCGAACTGCGAGTAGGGGTCGCCTGCCGAGGCGTTGCGCGGCGCATGCGTGCCCACCGCGCCGAGCGAGCTGTGCGCCGTGCGCGAGCCGGACGCGAAGCTGAGGTCGTCGTAGACCTCCTCGCGCGTGTAGGAAGGGCCGGTGTGCTCGATGAAGGACGGATCGTCCGGGGTGCCCCATGCCGTGCCGGAAGCAGACGCGTCCGCGCCCGCATGCGACGAGCCGCGGCGCGCGCCATAGCCCGCATTGCGCGAAGAGCCGCCCGCCTTGCGCGCGGAGTAGCCGCCGGAAGAGGAGTCCTCGCCGTAGGAGGCGACGCGGGGCTTTCGGGCCGAGTCGACGCGGATGTTCTCGAACTTGTCGGGGTTGTAGGCGTCGAAGGCTATGACGTCGGCGGCGCCGGAATCCTCGACGGGATTGCCGAAATCGTCGTATTCGGTCTCGGGGGGATACTCGTCTGCGGCGGAATCCGGGTCGTCTTCTTGCCACTCGGGC
>CAVFDV010000017.1:4832-16675 GCA_963621315.1 Oscillibacter sp. MSJ-31 | reverse complement strand
GTCTTCGTCGTAGGCGCCCTGCCCGTCCGCATAGCCGTCTTCTTGCCACTCGGGCTTGTCGCCAAATCCGAGCCTGTCTTTCATCTCGCCGAAAAGACCCACGTCTCGTAGCCTCCAAAAACGTCGAAACAGCGCCCGGACTTAGGCGAGGGGCTTGAAATCCTCGCTGAAGATGCGCCTGCCGATGCGGACCATGGTGGAGCCTTCCGCTATGGCCTGCTCGTAGTCCTCGGACATACCCATGGAAAGCTCGTCCATCGAGATAGTAGCATGCCCGCTGTAGCGCTGCGCCATATTCTCGGCAAGTTTTCTCAAACCTGCAAAAGTTTCACGCGCCACGCGCGCGTCGCCTCTGGGCGCCATGGTCATGAGGCCGAGGCAGCGCAGGTGGGGCGCGGCGGCGACGCGTTCGATGAAGGGCGCGAGCTGTGTTGCGGGCACGCCCCCCTTGGCCGCCTCGCCTGCCACGGAGACCTCCACCAGCACGTCTTGCACGACGCCTTTGGCGGCCGCGGCGCGTTCGAGGGCGTCGAGCAGGGTCGCGTGGTCGAGCGAGTGGACGAGATGGGCCACGCCCGCCACCTTGGACGCCTTGTTCGACTGCAGCGAGCCGATGAAGTGCCAGCGCGCCTGCGGGTAGAGGTCGTGCTTTTCCGTGAAGGGCTTCACGCGGTTTTCCCCGAAGTCCGTCATGCCGCATTCGAGGGCCTGCGCTATGACGGGCGCCTCGACTGTCTTGGAGACCGCGAGCACCTTCACCTCGTGCGGGTCGCGCCCGTATCTCTCGCAGGCGGCCGCCACCTCGGCGCATGCCGCCTCCCAGCGTTCCTTCAAGCCCATCTCCTCATGCCTCCTTGCATGCGTAGGCGCCGTGGCGGCCCGTGACAGTGCCGCTTGCGCGATATGAATAATAGTCCCGGGCGTTGCACGAGGTGCACAACCCCGCGTCCGCGATGCGCTCTTTTGCGGCGCCGGCGGCCAGCAAGTCGGCCACGACCGCCGCCGAAAGGTCGAGGTGGCGCGCGCCGGCGTCGCAGGCAGGCCCGAAAGCGGCGGTGAAGCGCGCAAGGACCTCTTCGGAGGTCTCGTAGCAGCATGCCCCGATATGAGGCCCTATGTAGGCGTTGCACTCGGACGCATCGCAGCGCGCCTCTTTTGCCAGACGGCGCAAGGACAGCCCCGCGATGCCGCCGATCGCGCCGCGCCAGCCCGCATGCGCCACGGCAAATGCCCCGCCCGGCGCGACAAGGACGACGGGCACGCAATCGGCAAAGCACAAGAGCACGGGCACCTGCGCGCGAGCGCACACGACGGCATCGGCGCCGGCTTGGGCCTGCGCCTGCGCTGCGGCGACATCGGCGCCCACGACGACAAGGCCGGTGCCGTGCACCTGGTCGGGCACGACGAGGCGCCCCGCGAGGCCTTGCGCGCCGAGGGCCGCAAGGAGGCGGTGCCTGTTGGCCGCGACCCTATCCGGCGCATCGCCTACCTTCTCCGAGAGGTTCAACGAGGAAAACGCGCCCTCGCTCGTGCCGCCCGCGCGCGAGGAAAACGCGATGCGCGTACCGCATGCCGCATAAAGCGCCTCGTCGGTGAGGAGGTCGAGGGGGTTTGCGTCCTTTACGGGCGCGCCGGCGTGCGCACCTTGTCCCGCCCCCTCGCCCGCATGCGCCGGACGCGGGTCCGGCGAAAAGGAAACCCGCGCCAGCCCAGGCAGCGGCAGGCGCGGGTCGTCGTGTCCGTATATGCTCAAGGCGCGGGAGCGCTAGTAGCGGCTGCGCTTGAGGAAGTCCGGGATGTCGTCGTCGAAGAGGGCGTTGATGGAGGCGTCGTCTGCGGCGGCCGTGCCGTTCGAGCGCATGCGCGGGGCCGTGCGGCTCGAACGCGCGTCGCGCGGCTCGTCGTCTTGGCGCGGGTCGTTTTTGAAGCCCGTCGCGATGACGGTGATGCGCAGCTGGTCGTCGAGCGAGTCGTCGATGGCCGTGCCGAAGATGATGTCGGCCTCGGGGTCGGCCGCGTCGTTGATGATGCGCGACGCCTCGTCGACCTCCTCGAGGGGCAAATCGGAAGGCCCGGTGATGGAGTAGAGGATGCGCGTGGCGCCCTGCACGGAGCTTTCGAGCAGCTTCGAGGAGACGGCCTGCGTGGCGGCCTCGGTGGCGCGGTTTTCGCCGGAGGCGATGCCGATGCCCATCATGGCCGTGCCCGCGCCCTTCATGATGGTGCGGACGTCGGCGAAGTCGAGGTTGATCAGGCCGGGGATGGTGATGAGGTCCGTGATGCCCTGGGTGCCCTGGCGCAAGATGTCGTCGGCGATGCGGAAGGCGTCGAGCATGGACGTGCGCTTCTCGATGACCTGCATGAGGCGGTCGTTGGGGATGACGATGAGGGTGTCGACGTTTTCGGAGAGCACCGCGATGCCCTCCTCGGCGCGCACCATGCGCTTGCGACCCTCGAAGCCGAAGGGCTTGGTGACGACGGCCACCGTGAGCGCCCCGATCTCCTCCATGGCGATCTCGGCCACGACGGGAGCCGCGCCCGTGCCCGTGCCGCCGCCCTCGCCTGCCGTGACGAAGACCATGTCGGCGCCGGCGAGCGCGTCACGGATGTCGTTTCTGGACTCCTCGGCCGCCTGGCAGCCGATCTCGGGGTTGGCGCCCGCGCCCAGACCGCGCGTGAGCTCTTCGCCGATGTGGACCGTGCGGTCCGCGTCGCACATGAGCAATGCCTGGCGGTCGGTGTTGATCGCGATGAACTCGACGCCTTTGACGCCGGCCTCGACCATGCGGTTGACCGCGTTCGTGCCGCCGCCGCCGACGCCTACGACCTTGATGACTGCCAGATGGTCCGCTCCTGCTATATCGGGCATTTCGTATCCTCCAGCTTTTCTATCTTCACTACAAGCCCCCGCTTGCGCCACGTGCGCGCAAATCCCGCGAGAGCATGGAAACCTTGCAAATTGTACTCCAATGCTGGCTTTTTTCATAAAAGTATCGAAATAAGCTGAAAATAATCCTGCGGGAGGGGAAAGGCGGCGGCGCTTGGAGGGGCGCTGCGCGGCGTTTGGAGGGGTTGGCGGAAGGCGTGCCGCGCGTGCCTTTCCCAGGTGAAAAGCGCAGGTGGGCGCGTGAAGCGTGCGGTGCGGCGCGGTGCGGCGCGGCGCTATTCCTGCGCTTCTTGAGCCTCCTGGCCCTCCTGCGCTTCTTGAGCCTCCTGGCCCTCCTGCGCGGCCTGCTCCCCTTCCTGGGGCTGCTGCTCCTGGGGCTGCTGCTCCTGCTGGCCGTCGGCCTGCTGGTCTTGCTGCGCCTGCTGCTCCTGCGCCTGCTCTTGTTGCGCTTGCTGCTGCCCCTGGTCTTGCGCGCTGTCCTCGGCGCCGAGCGCGCGGTAGGTGGGGCGCGAGGGCACGCGCACGTTGATGTAGGAGACGGTGCCCGCCAGCTTGTCGAGTATGCCCCATATGGCCGCCTCCTTGGCGGCGACCTCGCTCGCATCCCCGAAGGCCACGCTCACGCCGTTTTTCAAGTTGAGGGAGGTCTTTGCCGCGGAGGGCGCCGAGACGCTGTCGAGCTCGGATTTCGTGCGCTCGCCCAAGGCCGCGATGACCTTCAGGGCGTTCATGATGCCCTCGTCGTCGCACGACAGGCCGGAGACGGGCGCGGATATGGAGGCGCTCACATCCACGATGCGGGGGTCTTTCTCCCAATCGGCGTTGGTGGCCGCCGAAAGCCACGCGCCGTCGTCTGCCACCACCCAGGTGCTCTTCTCGTTCACGCGCACCGCCGCAGCCGGCTCGCGCTCCTCTATGACCAGCTCGACGGTGTCGGGAAAGACGCGCTTCACCTCGACGCCTTGCACCCAGGCGTTTTGCGAGAGGCGCTGCTTGATGCCGTCTTCGTCGAGGCGCAGAAGCGTCGAGTCGTTCGGGACGGCGGCGATGCGGGTGATCTCGAGGTCGGTGAGATGCGAGACGCCCGAGACCTTGACGTTGTCGACGTGGAACAAGTCGGAGCGGTAGACGAAGATGGCGCCGAAGAGCAAGGCGAGCACGGCCGCGATGATGAGGAGTATGCGCACGACATAGCCCTTGTAGGCGCTTTTCGTGCGGCGCTCGCGCTCCTCGGCGCGCAATTGCGCCTTGGTCTTGGGGCGGCGCGGGGCGCTTTGGGCGGAAGCGGCGGCGCGGTCTTTGGAGGCGCCGGCCTTCTTGCGGGCGCGCTCTTTGGAGGCGCCGCCCTTCTTGCGGGCGCGCTCGCGCACGCGCTGCGCCTCGGAGACGGACGCGCCTCCTCCCGCGTCCTTGCGGGAGAAGTCGCGCGCACGGGAGGCGCTGCCGGAGCGAGACGAGCCGGCAGAGCGGGCGGCACCGGCGGAGCCGGCGGGCGCCGAGGAGCGTCTTGCCCCCTTCGAGGCGCGCTTTTGGCGGGCGGGCGCCGAAGAGCCGGCGGGCGCCGAGGCGGCGCGCACGCTCTTTCGGGAGGCGCGCGCGGCAGAGGCCGTCTTGCGGGAGGCGCGCGCGGCGGCAGAAGACGTGCGGGAGGCCTTTGCTTTGGACTTTCGGGATGCCATCTTCGTTGCCGTCCGGCGAAACCCCGGCGCCTCTAGCGGCGCCCCCCCGAGAGGGCGGCGAGCAAGTCCGGGCCTATGGAGGTGACGTCGCCTGCGCCCATCGTGATGACGAGGTCGCCGTCGGAGAGCTTGCCGCGCAGGTAGGGCACGACCTCGCGGCGGTGCGGCATCCAGGCCACCTGCTGGCACGGGTCGCTTGAGAGCATGGCGTCGACGACGGTCTTGCCGTTTACCCCGGGCACGGGCGCCTCGCCTGCCGGGTAGACGTCCATGACGGTGACGCTGTCGGCGTCTTCGAAGGCCTCGCCGAAAAGCGGCGCGAGCGAGACGGTGCGCGTGTAGCGGTGCGGCTGGAAGAGCACGTGGACATGCGAGAAGTCCAGCTCGCGGGCGGCGGCAAGCGTCGCCTTCACCTCGGTGGGATGGTGCGCGTAGTCGTCGACGATGGTGATGCCGCAGCTCTCGCCCACCAAATCGAAGCGGCGGCGCACGCCGGAGAAGGTCTCGAGCGCGCGCGCGGCGGCCTTGAGGTCGAGGCCGAGCGCCCATGCGACGCACAAGACGCCCGTCGCGTTCGAGACGTTGTGGACGCCGGGGTTTCGCGTGACGGCGGCGTCGACGTGCGTGCCGTCGGGAAAGGAGACGGTGAAGGTGTGGCCTATGCCCTTGCGCCCGGTGACGGTGTAGGTGGCGTCGGCCAGGGCGCAGCCGGCAGGCCCGTAGGCGATGGCGCGCGACGCGTTCTTTTTGGCAAGCTCGACCAAGCGCGCGTCCTCGGCGCATACCACGGCCGCGCCGTCTGCCGGGACAAGGCCCAAAAAATCGCCGAAGGCCTCGTAGATGGCGTCGAGCGTGCCGTAGTGGTCGAGATGGTCCGGCTCGACGTTGGTGACGAGCGCGACATGGGGGAAGAGATGCACGAAGGAGCCGTCGGACTCGTCGGCCTCGACTATGTAGTAGTCGCCCTCGCCGCTGGCCGCGTTCGTGCCGTAGCCGTCTATCGTGCCGCCTATGAGAAAGCTCGGCGCAAGGCCCATGCGGTCGATGGTGGTGGCCAACATGGAGGAAGAGGTGGTCTTGCCGTGGGTGCCCGCGCAGGCAAGCGTCTTCTTGCCGCGCCCCAGCTCGGCGAGCATCTGCGAGCGGTGCCATATCTCGACGCCCGCCTCGCGGGCATGCGCCAGCTCCGGGTTTTTTTCGGGGATGGCAGACGAGACGACGACGATGTCGGCGCCGTCGGGCACATTGGCCGCATCGTGCCCGATGAAGACCTCGATGCCGGCCTCGCGCAGGCGCCTCGTGCTGCGGGACTCCTTCATGTCCGAGCCCGAGACCGCATAGCCGCGCTGTGCGGCGACGAGGGCGATGCCGGACATGCCGACGCCCCCGATGCCTATGAAATGCAGTTTTTTCACGAGGCCCCTTCGCACCTGTCGTTTGTCGCGAGACGCAGCGCCGCATCGGCGATCGTCCGTCGGGCATCGGCGCCCGAAAGCCCCTCGCAGGCCTTGCGCATGGTAGCACGCCGCCCGGCGTCGCCGGCAATCCCGAGGACCGCCTGCGAGAACTGCACACCTTCTACATCCGCGTCCGCCACGAGGACCGCCGCGCCGGAATCGACGTAGGCGCGCGCGTTGAGGGTCTGGTGGTCGCCGCGCGCGTGGGGGTAGGGCACGAGCACGGCGGGCAGGTGCAAGGTGGCAAGCTCTGCCAGGGAGGAGGCGCCGGCGCGCGAGACGGCGAAGTCGGCGGCGGCCATGCACTCGCCCATGCGCTCGATGTAGGGAAAGACCTTCCAGCGGGCCTCTTCTCGCGCCGTCAGGGAGAGCTGCTCTTTCACGAAGGCGAGGTCTTGCTCGCCCGTCGAGTGCACGACGACGAGGCTGTCTAGCGAGAGCAGCTGCTCTTTCAGGGCGCAGACCGCCGCGTTCAGGCGATGCGCCCCGAGGCTGCCGCCCGTGACGAGCATGACGGTCGCGTCTTCATCGACGCCGAGCAGGGCGCGTCCTGCCGCCCTGTCGCTTTTCTCGACGCTTGCGCGCACGGGGTTGCCGCAGACGATGCACTCGTCTTTCGGCTGCAGGGCGCCCCGCGAGGCCTCGTAGGTGAGGGCGCAGACGTCGGCGCGGCGCGCGAGATAGCCGTTCGCCATGCCGGGCACGGAGTTTTGCTCGTGGATGAGCAGCGGGATATGCATGGCGTGGGCGGCGCGCCCCACGGGGATGGACACGTAGGCGCCAAAGCCCAGCACGGCGTCCGGCCGCTGTGCGCGAAACATGCCCTCGACCTTTCCCGTGGCGGCGAGCAGCTTTGCCACCGAGCTGAGAAGCGTCCAGGGGCGCGCCTTGTCGAAGCCCGTGACGGACAGGCCGGTGAAGTCGAAGCCCGCCTCGGGGACCAGGCGCGACTCCATGCGCTCGGCCGTCCCCACGAAGGCGACCTCGTGGCCGCGCGCGCGCAGCTCGTCTGCGACGGCGAGCGCCGGGTTGATGTGGCCGGCGGTGCCGCCGGCGGAAACGACGAAGTACATGCTCATCTCCCCTTTCGTGAATATCCGCCACCGGGGCGCGGGTCGTCGCGGCGCCCCCCGCCCGGGCGCGGGTCTGCACGCCTGCCTTGCCCTGAATGCGAAGTGCCGCGGGCCTCGGAGCGCGAGTCCGCGCGCCGCCCTTGACCCGGGCGCTGGCTGCCGCGATGGGCTTGGCCGGATGGCCGCGTCGTGCCGGGCGCGTGCGTTTTCCCCGGCGCGTGCGTCGTGCCCGGCGCGTGCGCGCGCCCATGCGAGGGGCGCGCGGGCTGCGCGGGATGCGATGCGCGGCCGGCGCCCGCCCCGCGGCCGGTGTGCGCCGCGCGTCCTGTGTGCGCCTTGCGGCCGGCTCCTGTCTCGTTGCCGGCATGCGCACGCAGGCCGGCACCCCCTTCACCATGCGAGTCGGACCCCACCACGTGCAAGGCGGCCCTGCGCTTCTCGCTTTGCACGTTCACGCGGCTTGCAAACGAGACGGACAGCACGAGCCCCACCATGGCAAGCGTCGCCACGAGCGAAGAGCCCCCGTAGCTCAAGAAGGGCAGCGCCTTTCCCGTGACGGGCAGCAGCCCCACGACGCAGCCCATGTTCACGCAGGCCTGGAAGGCGACCATCACCGTAAGCGAGCCTGCGAGCGTGCATCCGAGCAGGTCGGGGGCATTGCGGCATATGCGTATGCCCGCGTAGGTGAACAAGGCGAAGAGAAGGACTATGGAGATGGTGCCCACCAGCCCGAACTCCTCGCCTATGACGGCGAAGATGAAGTCGGTGTGGGCATAGGGCAGGTAGAGGTACTTTTCCTGGGACAGCCCGAGGCCCGCGCCGTCCACCCCGCCGAGCGCGAGCGCATAGAGCGACTGTATGGTCTGGTAGCCCGTGTCGCTCGGGTCGCTCCAGGGGTCGATGAGGGTCTTCAGGCGCTCGAGGTGGTAGGGCTGCACGATGCAGACGAAGACAGCGTAGGCGGCGATGAGGGCAAGGCCGGCGAGCACCACCTTCCACGAAAGGCCGGCGAGCACGGCGGCAGCGAGCAGGCCCACGAACAAGATGATGACGGTGCCAAGGTCGGGCTGGCGGAAGATGAAGAGGATGGGCACGGCGATGGCGACGGCGAGCGCAACGGCGAAACGGCGCAGCTCGAGGCGCCCCTCGCGGTACATGACCAGAAGGCAGCACACGGCAAAGACCGTGGTGATCTTCGCGAACTCGGCGGGCTGTATAGCCACCCCCGCGATGACGATGGAGCGCTCGGCGCCGAGGGCCTGGGTGCCGAATCCTATCTGCGTGGCCACGAGGAGCAAGGTCGTGAGCACCCACAGGCCGCCGAAAAGCAGCGGATGCGACCAGAAGCGGTAGGGCACGCATGCGAAGAGCAGGCAAAAGAGCGCGCCGACGAGGAGATAGAGCGCCTGGCGGCGCACGTAGAGGGCGGGGTCTCCCGTGTCGCTGTAGGCCTGCACCGACGAGGCCGAGTAGACCACGACCAGGCCCACCACGCACAAGAGCACCACCGCGACGATGAAGAGCAGGCGCGGCACCATGATCTTGGCCGGGGTGCGCATGAGGCGCGCGACGCCCTCCCTGGCTGCCGAACGGCGCGCGGGGGCGGATGGAGACGACGAGGCCATGAAAGCCTGCCCTGCCCTACGCGCCCTCGGCGGGCATGGCGGCGCGGTGCGCGGCCACGAGCTGCTTGAAGACGTCGCCGCGCTCGGCAAAGCCGCGAAACTCGTCGAAAGACGCGCATGCCGGGGAGAGCACGACCGCATCGCCCGGACGCGCGGCGGACACGGCACGCGCGAAGGCCTCGCGCATACGCGGCGCGCGCACGACCCCGACGCCTGCCGCCTCGAAGGCCGAGGCGAAGCGGGAGGCGGCCTCGCCGTAGCAGACCACGCACGCGCATGCCCCCTGCGCCGCGGCGACGAGCGCATCGAGCGGGCTGTTCTTGTCGCGCCCGCCGGCGAGCAAGACGACCGTGCCCGGCGCAAAGGCCGAAAGCGCCTTTAGCGTCGCGTCCACGTTGGTGGCCTTCGAGTCGTCGAAAAAGGACACGCCCGCCACCTCGCCGCATGGCTCGATGCGGTGCGCGAGCGGGGCAAAGGAGCGCAAGGCGGCTGCCACGGCGGCGGGGGCGCATCCCGCCTCGATGGCCGCAGAGGCGCCCGCCAGCGCGTTTTCCACGTTGTGCGCGCCGCGTATGCGCAACTTGCCGGCATGGCACAAGGCCTCTTCCGCATGATCCGGCACGCGCACGCGCAAGAAGCCGTCCGCGTCGAGATAGGCGCAGCCCGCCTCGTCCTTTTCGCCCACGACGACGACGCGCACGCCGCGCGCGCGCAAGCCCGCCACGTCGGCCGCCCCGCGCAAGGACGCGTTCACCACCGCGGACTGCCCCTCGTGCAAGTTGGCGAGCAACTTGAGCTTGTCGCGCCGGTAGGCCTCGTGCGAGCCGTGCCACGAGAGATGGTCGGAGGCCACGTTCAGAAGCACGGCGATATCGGGCGCGAAGGCGCATGTGGAGGCGAGCTGAAACGACGAGAGCTCGGCCACGATTGTCGCGCCCGCGCCCGCGCCCGCACCGGCGCCGGCGTCTGCGCCCGCACCCGCTTCCGCATCTGCGCCCGCGCCCCGCGCGCGCACGGCCTCGAGCGTCGTCATATCCTGGGTGTTGCCACAGGCAAGCGCCTCGACGCCGCAGGCGGAAAGCACATGGGCGACCAAGGCGACGGTGGTCGTCTTGCCGTTGGTGCCCGTGACCGCGATCCAGCGCGCAGGCGAGATGCGCCACGCGTACTCCGGCTCGCCGATGCAGCACGCGGCATGCGCGCGCCCGGCGGCGTACAACGCGCTCGTGGCGGGAATGCCCGGGCTGGGCACGCATATGTCGAAACCGCCTTGCACCTCGTCGGTATAGCGCACATCGACGCCGGCGGCGCGAAGCTCTTCACCTGCGGCGCGGTTTGCCTTCGTGTCCTCGCCGGAAAAAAGCACGACCGCATGCCCGGTCCGGGCTGCGTCAAGTGCCACCGCGCGCCCGGTGACGCCTGCCCCCAGCACGCAAATACGCTGTGTGTCTGCCATGCGCGCCCCCCTTCCCCTACACGCGCGACATGAAATAGAGGGCAAAGCCCAGCGCGGCGAAAAGCCCGGTGACGATCCAAAAGCGCATCATGACCTTCGTCTCGGACAGGCCCTTTTGCTCGTAGTGGTGGTGCAGGGGCGCCATGAGGAAGACCCGGCGGCGCGTGCGCTTGAAGTGCAAGACCTGGATGATCACCGACATGGCCTCGACGATGAAGATCATGCCGATGATGATGCTGAACAGCTCGGTGCCCGTGACGACGGCAAGCGCCGCAAACGCCGCGCCGAGGGCAAGCGAGCCGGTGTCGCCCATGAAGATGTCGGCCGGGTAGGTGTTGAACCACAGAAAGCCCACGCAGGCGCCGGCGGCCGCGATGGCAAACACCGCCACGTCGAGCTGGTCGCTGGCGTAGGCCACGCCGCACATCGTGATCATCACGATGGTGATGGTGCCGCCCGCCAGCCCGTCGATGCCGTCGGTGAGGTTCACCGCGTTGGACATGCCGGCCATGAGCAAAAAGACGAAGAGGACATAGAGCCACGGGATGCGAAAGCCCGAGATCTCGGTCGTGAGCACCCCGAGGTCCACGGAGACGCCTGCCACGGGGACCGTCACCGTCGGGTCGATGCCGAGGAAGTTCACCGCGACGAGGCAAAACGCGACGGATATGGCCGTGAGGGCGAGCATCTTCTGGTGCGGGAGCAGCCCCAGCGAGCGCTCCTTTGCCACCTTCGAGATGTCGTCGACGAAACCGAGCAGGCCGGTGAGCAAGGTCGCGCCGAGCACGAGCAGAAGGCGCGCGTTGGGCATGCCGACGAGGAAGATCGAGGCCGTCATCATGAGGAGTATGACGATGCCACCCATCGTGGGCGTGCCCTGCTTCACGAGATGGCCCTGCGGGCCGTCGGCGCGGACCTGCTGGCCCACCTGGCGCACCTTCAGCAGGCGTATCCACAGCGGCATCACGACCATGGTGAGCGCCATGGAGATGATGAACGCCAGGAATATCTGGTAGGTGGGATATGCGCTGAAGAAATCAAACATCTGCCTGTTCCGTCTCCTCGACGATTTTTTCCAGCCCCATGAAGCGCGAGGCCTTCACGAGCACTATGTCCGCGCAGTCCAGGTGCTGCGCAAGCCACGACAGCGCACCTGCCGCGTCCTCGAAGCGCTGCACGGCGCCCGCGGGCATGCCGGCGGCGACGGCGGCGTCTGCCGTCTCGGCTGAAAGCGTGCCCACGCACACGAGGCGGTCGATTCCGAGCTGCGCTGCGCGCCGGCCCACCTGCGCGTGGAGGGCGCGCTCGTCGGCGCCCAGCTCGCCCATGTCGCCCAGCACGGCGATGCGCTTGCCCGCGCATTCCATGTCGCGCAAGGCCGCAAGGGCCGCGTCCATGGAGTCGGGGTTGGCGTTGTAGGCGTCGTTCACGAAGGTGGCGCCGCGCAGGCCGCGCACCACCTGCATGCGCATGTCGGCCGGGCGCGCGTCGCCCAGGCCGGCGGCGGTTTTCTCCGCGGGCATGCCGAGATAGGACGCGACGCATGCGGCGGCGAGCGCGTTTTGGACATTGTGGCGGCCGGGCGTCGAGAGGCGCACCTGCCTGGGCGGCTTCCCGTCGCCGCATTCGAGGTAAAACGACGCGCACGCGTCGGCGCCCATCTCGA
>CAVFDV010000017.1:0-4822 GCA_963621315.1 Oscillibacter sp. MSJ-31 | reverse complement strand
TGCCGAAAAGGCGGCATGCCAGACCGCGCGCGTCCACGCCGCCCGCCTCTCGCACGAGCGGCGTGGAGGGATCGTCGGCGTTCAGCACGGCAAGCCCGTCGGCCGGCAGCGAGGCCACGAGCTCGGCCTTCGCGCGCGCGATGGCGTCTTGCGAGCCCAACAGCTCCATGTGCGCGACGCCTATGTTGGTGACGACCCCGATGGAGGGCTTCACGAAGCCGCACAGGCGCTCGAGCTGGCCTGCGCCGCGCATGCCCATCTCCACGACGAGGACCTCGGTGTCCTTGGCCGCCGCGAGCACGGTCTGGGGCACGCCCAGCTCGTTGTTGTGGTTGCCCTGCGTGGCGGCCACTTTGAACGAGCGGCCCAAGACGGCGGCGAGGAGGTCTTTGGTCGAGGTCTTGCCGGTAGAGCCCGTGACGCCCACGACGACGGCGCGCAGCTGCGTGCGCCACCAGGCCGCGAGCGCGGTGATGGCCGCGACGCCGTCTTCCACGACCACAATGGGGCAGGAAAACTCGCCCGCCACCGCGCGTGCGGCGTCGCCTGGATAGCGCGTGCACACCACGCAGCCGGCGCCCGCCATGGCGGCCTGCGCCAGAAAGTCGTTGCCGTCCACACGCGCGCCCGGCATGGCGAGGAAGATGTTGCCGGCCTCAAGCTTTCGCGTGTCCCACGCAAGGCCTGCCGCCACGCGGCCCGCGTCCTGCTCGCCGGCCAACAGCTCGCCGCCCGTGACCTCGGCTATCTTGCCCGCGTCTATCTCTATCACAGCGCATCGATCTCCTCAGCCGCGACAACGCGGTCGTCGAAGGGCAGTTTTTCCGTGCCCACTATCTGGTAGTCCTCGTGGCCCTTGCCGCATATGAGCACGGCATCGCCGCTTTGCGCAAGCGAGAGCGCGAGGCGTATGGCGGCGCGGCGGTCGGGCTCGACGTGCACGCGCGCGCCCGCCCCCTCCATCCCGGGCAAGATCTGGTCGATGATGGAGCGCGCGTCTTCGGTGCGCGGGTTGTCGGAAGTGACGACGGCGATATCGGCGGAAAGGGCCGCGGCGCCCATCTTCGGGCGCTTGTCGCGGTCGCGGTCGCCCCCGCAGCCGAACACGCAGATGACGCGCCCGGGGGTGACGTCTGCCACGGCGGAGATGGCCTTGGCCACGGCGTCGGGCGTGTGCGCGTAGTCCACGAGCACGCCAAAGGGCGGCTGTTTTCCGCTCGCGCCCCGCACGCTTTGCATGCGGCCCGGCACCTGCGGGGCATGGGCGAGGGCGTCGCATATGGCGCGCGGCTCATACCCCAAGGCCACGCCGACGCCCGCGCACACGAGGGCGTTTTCCACGTTGAAGCGCCCGGGCAGCGGCAAGGCGAACTCGTTTTCCCGCTCGCCGCCAAACGAGAGGGTCAGAAGCGTCGTGTGCGGCGCGTAGACAGCGCGCTCCAGGTGCACGAAGGCCTCGCGGCGCGCGCCCACCGTCAAGACGTCGAGGCCTTGTGCGGCGCACATCTGCGCCAGGCGCCGCCCGTGCGCGTGGTCGATGCAGACGACGCGCGCGCCCACGTCGTGCTCGGTGAACAGGCGCGCCTTTGCCGCGAAATACGACTCCATGGTCTTGTGGTAGTCGAGGTGGTCTTGGGTGAGGTTGGTGAAGGCCGCGACGGCAAAGCGCGTGCCCGCGATGCGGCCCAGGTCGATGGCATGGCTCGAGACCTCGAGGGCGGCCACGCCCACGCCCGCGTCCACCATGTCGGAAAGGAGCGCCTGCAGATCGCGGCTTTCCGGCGTGGTGCGCAGGGAGGGGCGACGCTCGGCGGCCACGTGCACCTCGACCGTGCCCACAAGCCCCGTCTCCACGTGCGCGACATGGCGCGCCATGTGCTCGACGAGAAAGGCCGTCGTCGTCTTGCCGTTCGTGCCCGTGATGCCCACGAGCGCGAGCTTTTCGGAGGGGCAGCCGAAGAAGTTCGCCGCGCACAGGGCAAGGGCGCGGCGCGTGTCGGCCACCTGCAGCTGGGGCACGTCGCAGCCGGCGACCGGGTGCTGGACCACGAGGGCGGCCGCGCCTGCCGCGACGGCGGCCTGCGCGAAGCTGTGCCCGTCGACGCGCGCGCCCGGCACGCAGAAAAACAGCGAGCCGGCGCGCACCTCCGAGGAGGCGTAGACGACGTCGCTTACGCGAAGGGAGCGCGCATCGCCGCAGACGACGCGGTAGTCGATGCCGGAAAAGACCTTCTCGATTGCGACGTCCATGTGCTCGCCGTGCCCTCCTCGCTCGAAATCCAAACGAATATTTAACCTCGCTGCGGGCTGATTTGATAGCAGCCGATGGCAAACGACATGATATCGGCAAAAACAGGGCCGCACACCGGGCCGCCGCCCGCCTCGGTCTTGGGCTCTTCGACCGTCACGATGCACACGAGGTCGCTCGTGGACCCTTCCAGCCAGCCCGCAAACGAGACGATGTAGGCGCCCGCGCGGTAGGCCCCGGAGTTGTCGGCCACCTCGGCCGTGCCCGTCTTTCCCACCACATCGAAACCCTCGATGGCCGCGTCGCCGCCCGTGCCCTCCTCGCTTGCCACCACCTCGTGCAGCATGTCGGTGACCTGCGCGCATGTCTCGGCGTCGCAGGCCGTCGAGGTGGCGGAGAACTTCCGGGCGTACTCGCGCGAGGCCTCCTCGTCTTGGACGACCTCGGTGAGGAAATGCGGCGTGCGCAAGGTCCCGCCCTGCTCGAGGGCGCAATAGGCGCGCGCCATCTGCAGGGCGCTTGCGCTCACGCCCTGGCCGAAGGTGATGTTGGCCTCCTGCACGCCGTCCCAGTCGGAGGTCTGCTCGAGCAAGCCGGAGACGACGCCCGGGAAATCCGTCTCGGGTTTCACCCCTATGCCGAACGCCTTGTAGGTCTCGCGCAGCTGCTCGTTGGACAAGGTCTCGCCGGCTTTCACCATGCCGATGTTGGAGCTTTGCGCGACGATGGAGCTTAGGCTCAGCTCGAGGTCGCCGTGCTCGTGCGAGTCGGTGACGACGGAATCGTAGACCTGCAGGCGCGAGGGCACGGAAAAGACGGTGTCCGGGGTCGCGTCCGTGTGCGCGAGCACGGCCGCGGCGGTAAGGGCCTTGAAGGTCGAGCCCGGCTCGTAGGAGTCGTCGAGGCCCCAGATCTTTCCCACGTCCTGGCCCCAGGACAGCTTCTCGCCTGCCTGGCCTTCCGTTTCACCGTCGGTCCCGTCTGCGCCGGCGTCCCCGCCTGCCTCCTCCTCCTTTCGGGTATACGAGCACGCGGCGTATATCTCGCCCGTGGCCGCGTCCACCACCGTGGCAGAGCCGCCCTCGGCCTTGTACTCCTCGATGGCGCCGAGCAGGCTCGTCTCGCAGCGCTGCTGCAACTTTATGTCGATGGAGGTCTTGATGGAGGTGCCCGTCGCGTCCGTGACGTCGGCTGCCTCGGTGCTGCCCACCATCGGGATGCCCTTCAGGCCCTGGGTGACGCTGCTCGTGCCGCTCGACCCGGACAGCAGCTCGTTGTATTGCATCTCGAGGCCGGCGATGCCGTTGCCGTCCACGTCGATAGAGCCTATGACCTGCGCGCCCACCGAGTCGTTGGGATAGACGCGCTTGCTGTCGGAGAGGTAGTGCACGCCGGCGAGGCCCTTCGACTTCAGCTCCTCTTTCAAAGACTTCGCCACGTCGGCGTCGGCCTTGCGCTTTATGTAGACGAAGGAGGTGTTTTGCGTGGTCAGAAGCGAGAGGCAGTCGTCGTAGCCCAGCTTGTAGGGCTCTTCGAGATGGGCGGCGAGCACGCGCGCGACGCCTTGGGCGTCTTGGACCTCGGTCGGGTCGGCGTAGATGGTCGTCGCGTCGATGCTGGCCGCGATCGTCTCGCCGTTGCGGTCGTAGATGGCGCCGCGCTTGACGGTCTGCACGACCTCGCTGGTGTGCGACTCGCGGGCCTTGCGCGCGTTCTCGTCGGCGTCGATCACCTGCACCCACACGAGGCGCCCGATGAGGACGAGGAAGAGGATGGTGAAGACGACGAGTATCGTCCAGTCGCGCGTGGAGGGCGCGCGCTCGAATATCGTGTCGCGTTTCTCGCGTGCCATGAGGCGGCTTGCGTCGGGCGGCGCCGCGTCCTAGCCGCAGGCCGCGGCCGCGCGGGCGTTGTCGATCGTGGCGGATATGGAGATCTTGCCGTTGGGGAAGGTCGCGATGGCGGGCACGGCGTCGACTTGCATGAAGTCGGCGTCGGTGTCCACGCGCATGCCAAGCCCCGCCGCCGCCGCCTCGAGGCGCGCGGGGCTCGTGAGCTGGGCATGCTCGAGCTCCAGGTCGGTCGTGGCCGCCTGCGCGCTCTTTATCTGCCCGGCCAGCTGCTCGGTGTTTGCCATGGTCTGCAAGGTCGAGGCGTTCATCCACACGCTGACGAAGGCGGCGGCGGCGATAAGGGCGGCGCATGCGATGACGGCCTTGAAGAGCAGCGATTGCGTGTAGCTGATGCCGACGTGCCCGCGGCCGGCGCCGCCGTGGGCGCGCAGGCGGGCCTTGCGCTGCGCGCGGCCCTCGCGTCCGGCCTGCTCCTCGGCGCGCTCGAGGGCGTCGAAGTCGACGGCCGCAGACCCGAAGGCGTAGCGCGAGGCAGAGCGGCCGGCCGGGCTGGCCTGGCCGGTGCGGCCGGCGTGGGCTGTGCGGGCGGTATGGGCGGTATGGGCGGCCTGACGCGCGGCGCCGCGCGGCTCCAGGCGGCGCACGTCGGCGCGGGCTGCCCGGACATCGCCAGCTGCCCGACTGCCGCCCGCTGCCCGGACACCGGCGGCCGCCCTGGCAT
>CAVFDV010000016.1:0-18779 GCA_963621315.1 Oscillibacter sp. MSJ-31 | reverse complement strand
GGAAGTCGGCTTGACGAAATAACCGAGCGCTGAAAAGAAGAATATGCCCGCCCATTTGGCGTGGGGGGGGGGGTCTTGGCGCAGGTGTACAGGAAGAGGCATATGCTCGGGCAGAGCATGCCGTAGGTGTCTGTGTAGGGGACCATGACCCATGGCGAAAGCCCAATGAAGAAAAACGAGATGGCATAGCTCAGATAGCCTACCCGATAGCCGAACATCTTGCAGGCGCTCGTGGAGACGAGCAGGATGGAGAGGCACACGCACAGGCACGAGCCCGCGACAAGCCCCAGGTATTGCGCGTTTTCCCCGAAGGGCGCAAGGCAGCCCCGTATCAAGGAGAATAGGCCGTGGATGAAAAGCTGGTTTGTGTTCTGGGACAGGTAGGGAGCCAAAGTCTCGGCGTTGACGCCCGGCCTGGTCTCGGCAATGAAGCTCACGTCCCACCCCGCGTAAAACCATGCCCCCTTTACCATGAGAGCCTGCGCAACGAGCAAGACGATGGAGGAGGCTAGCGTGGTGGCGATGAAGGCCTTCTTTTGGCAGAGCTTGTCGCGCAGCGTCGTCTTTGCCAAAGACCATGGTATAAGCAGGATGGTGGCAACGAGGGCGATTGAGGCAAGGAAGAGCAGCGGCTGCTCGTCGAGTATGTTCGCGCGTTTCATGCTGAACGAGACATGGGGCGCGATGAAGAGGACGGCGAGAAATATGCACAGGAAGAAGGCCGCGCAGGCATCGCGCAGACGGGCAAGGGGTCGGCGTCTCGTGTCCTTTTTCATGTTTAGAAAGCCCTCGCATCTCATTTTGCGGAAGCCTTCTTTCTCTGATCATTTCGGCTTCCGCAGTTAATAGTTGTGCCCATTCTAGCTGCGCCCGCCCGCGCTCGCCCGAGCTGAATCCGCCCCAGACGCGCGCCCGCGCCGCGCCGGTCCTAGCCGCGGCCGCGTTCGTAGAGCTCGTAGACGGCAAGCTCGTATTGCTTGCGGGCCGTGCGCGCGGCGGAGTCCAGTATCAGGCCGCATATCCAGAACAGCACCGCCAGGACCGCGCAGCCCACCGCCGCGATGGCCAGGGGCACGTGCGTGATGTAGGCGGTCCGGGCGAACTCGACGAGCACGGGAACGCCGCAGGCCAGCGTCGCCACGAGGAAGAGGAGCGCGAGGATGCCGAAGAAGCGCATGGGCTTGTACTCGCGGAACAGCGAGGCGATGGTGCGCAGCACGAGCATGCCGTCGGAGAAGGTGTTCAGCTTCGAGACCGAGCCTTCCGGGCGGTCGCGGTAGCCGATGGGCACCTGCACGACCTTGAAGGCCTTGTCCAGGCAGTGGATGGACATCTCCGTCTCGACCTCGAAGCCCTCTGAGACCACGGGGTAGCTCTTCACGAACACGCGCGAGAAGGCGCGGTACCCCGTCATGATGTCGGTGAGCTGCGCGTGGTAGAGGTGGTTGATCAGGCCGCGCACGAGGTTGTTGCCCAGCCCGTGGAAGGCGCGCTTGTTTTCCTCGCCGTAGGTGCCGTTGGTCAGGCGGTCGCCGATGACCATATCGGCCTCGCCGGCTACGACGGGCGCGATCATGGCGTGGACGTCTTCGGCCGGGTAGGTGTCGTCGCCGTCCACGAGCACGTAGCAATCGGCCTCGATGTCGCGAAACATCTGGCGCGTGACATTGCCCTTGCCCTGGCGGCGCTCGTGGCGCACGATGGCGCCATGCTCGGCGGCGATCTCGGCCGTGCCGTCCGTCGAGTTGTTGTCGTAGACGTAGACGTCGGCATCCGGCAGCTCGCGCTTGAAGTCGTCGACCACCTTCGCGATGGTGACGGACTCGTTGTAGCACGGTATGAGAACTGCTATCTTCACATGAACCCCCTGTAGGCGCCGAGGCTGCATGTGCCCGGCCGGCGCGGCAAATCGGATGCGCCGTCAAAGGCGGCGCTGCTGCGATTGTACGCTAACGTGCGGCGAGATGGCCGCGCTGCACCGAGTTTGCGCGAGTTTACGCGTGTTCGCTCCGTTTTTCTGCAACGGCGGCAAGCAGCTCTTCACGAGACGAGTAGAACCGGCCCTCCTCGAAGTCTTTTCGGGAGCCGCGCAGCGCATCTGCGAGGCGCTTCTCGTAGAGCGCGCCCTCGACGGTCTGCTCGATGGTCCGCTCCAGCACGTCTTCCGACATGAAGACGTGCTTTCCCCAGCCGTTTTCCGTGATGTGGACTATCTGGCTGTTCGCCGCCGCCTTGATCTCGCGTTGCTGGCTCTTGAGCGCCGTGGACGGATAGATGGCCGACATGTTTTCTCCTCGAAGGCCGCGATTCGGTACTTCATAACGGCTGTTATTATGTCCGCTCACCATGGAAAGCCGAGGATGCCGTTGGAGATTTGGCCGGCAACACGCCGTTTCCGCCATACATGCGCTGGGTGCCCGCTAGATGCGCCAGAACTTCCACAGCCAGCGCAGGCGCCCGAGCTCGTGGGGCACGCTGCGGTAGAAGCTGCGGTAGAAGCCGCGCATGCGCGCGAGGTCGTCTGCCGCCGCGCCCGGCCCGTAGGCCGCGCGCGTGTAGGCAAGCGTCGCCTGGAAGAAGTCCGTCTTTGTCTGCACGTCGGCGAAGGGCTCGAGGCGCGGGGCGCAGGCCAGCGAGAACTCGAGCGGCGTGAGGTTTTCGGGGCGGCGTATGCCGAGGCGCGCGAAACGCCCCACGAGGAAGCGGTAGATCCAGACCACCTGCCACGACGCGTCTTTCTCGGCGATGCGCTTCAGGCGCAGCTCGCGCATCGACCGCCGCGCCAGCACGGCGCCTATGGCAAGGCAGACGAGCACGATGGCGACGAGAAGCGTCGTCCAGTTCGCGAGGTCGTAGGCCACGGTCTGGAACTGCTCGCTCCAGCTGCTCAGGTCAAACGAGCTCGACGTGGCCGAGGTCGGCGTCTTGCGCTCGTTGTCGGAGATGCCCGTGTCCTCGTCTTGGCTTTGGCCGCCTTCGGCCTCGTCGTGCGTGTCCTTGTCCTCGTCGTCGGTGCGGTTCGAGCGGTTCAGCGGGTTGTCGATCTGCTGCTCGGAGTAGATGCCCGAGTACTCGATCACGGGGCGCTGGTAGCTGTCCTGGAAGGGCTTGATGTCCGGCGTGGACAACCCGAGGGGCGCCACGACCCCCGCGAAGAGGCCCGCGCCGGCGAGCAGGCAGACGAGGGCCGCGACGACCGAGAAGCCGGCTGCGGCTCCAAACGAGCCCTCCTTCGCGTAGTGGGCCTTGAAGGCGCTTTGGCGGTAGCGTTGGTTGATGTAGCAGGCGGCGCAGGCGAGGTAAACCACAAGCGAGGCGGCCACGCCCGGCTGCGCGGCGGTCCAGTCGCGGTAGAGGAACTGGATGGTCGCGCAGGCAAGCACCGCCAACACGAAGAGCACGGCCACGCCCCAGGTCCTGCGCGAGAGCAGGTAGCACAGCGCCGGGACGACGACGGCCACGATCCCGAAGACGGTGTAGTTGCCGGCCGTGTCGTTTACCTGCCCGTCTACGAAAAGCGGCTCCCCTGCGCCGGCGGCCTGCGAGATGGTGAAGACGATGGCCGCGGCGGCGGCGATGTAGCCGGCCGCGGCGGGCGCGACGGCCTTTTTCGACCACGAGCCCGCGAAGAGCACGGCCAGAAGCAGCGCGCACACGCCCGCTTCGAGCGCGAGGTTGCCCCGCAGCTCGGGCGCGCTTTCAAAGCCGTAGGAGACGGTGAAGACGAGCGCCGTGGACAAGACGAGCACGAGCAGGAAATCGAAGGCAGACGAGCGCAGGAAGAGCCGCAGGCGCCCGCCCGCCGCGCCGGCTGCGCCCGCCGCGCCGGCTGGGGCCGCTGTGTTCGCGGTCTCGGTTGCGCCCGTCGTGCGGTCCATGCCAACGCCCGCGCCCATCTCGACGTCCGCACCCGTGCCGGCGCCCGCGTGCGCGTCTGTGTTTGCACCCGCATTCATGCCCGTGCCCACACCCATGCCCGCGTGCGCGCCCGCGCGCCTTTGCCCCGCCCGCGCCATCACAACGCCGCCCCCTCCAGCTCGAGGGCGTCTTTCAGCGCCATATAGGGGACTTCGGCGGCGTCGAGCTGCCTGAGCGGCTTGGTGTAGGCCACGAGGTCGGCGTCCACGAGCTCGCCCGGCACGGCGGCGGCAAACAGCGGGAAGCGCCTGTGCGCGCGCACGTCGAGCACTGCGGAGACCAGCTCGGGGCACAAGTCGGCCGAGCACACGACGATGTTGTTCTCGCCGTCGCGGGCCTGCGCCAGGTCGCGCACGACCTCTGCCGCCGCGTTTTCTGCGCCCGCGCCGCGCCGCAAGGCGGGCAGCCTGTCCATGAGGGCGCACAGGTCGTCTTGCTCCTGGCCGGCCAGCACCTGCACCTGGCCTTGCGCGTCGCGAAAGGAAATGCGCGTGGAAAAGCCGCGCCGCCTGGCATAGCGGGCGATGGACAGCCCCGACTCGACGACCGTATCGAAGAGCTGGGGAAACGCCGCCTCGTCCACGCCGTCTGCGGGTGCGGTGAAGTCGAGCACGACCGCCACGCCCGGCATGGTGTAGCGCTCGAAGAGGCGCGTGTAGTAGGCGCCCTGGGGGTTTCGCGAGGACAGCTTCCAGTGGATGGTCTTGAGCGGGTCGCCCGGCACGTAGTCGCGCACGTAGGCGTAGTCCATGGAGTCGGCTATGACGGACTTGGCCGCCGAGGTGGACTCCGTCTCGGCGTCGCTGGAAAAGTCGATGCCGCCTATCTCGCGCAGCTTCGGCGTGACGAGCACGGAGTGCGCGCGCGCATGGGGCAGCGCCTTGGAGAACAGGCCGAGGAAATCGCTGACGACAACCTTCTCCAAGCCCACCTCGTAGCTGCCGATGTGGGTGAAACGCGTGGAGAAGTCGAGCGCGGTCTTCTCGCGCGGCGACAGCGAGAGCGTGCGCGTCACGCGGCTCGTCGTCGTGTCGAACATGTCCGAGATGAAAAAGACCGCCTCGACCTTGAAGGCGAAGAGGATGGTGGCGTTGGAAAACGAGATGGAGAAGGGCAGCGACTCGCCGCGCGCGCAGTCGTGGAAGGCGCCGTTTTCCTCGAAGCGCAGGCCGTGCGCGAGGACCTGCACGTAGATGAAGGACGCGACGATTGCGCACGCGAACATGAGCAGCGGCGTCCAGCCCACGATGCATGCCCGGTAGTCGGAGTCGCCCACCATGTAGGCGAGGAAGGCGAAAAGCGCCAGCGCGCAGGCGCAGGCGATGGCACGCCCCGCCGCCGCCCGCCGCGCTGCCCGCTTCCCGCGCTTGCCCGCGCGTCGCGCCTCGCGTGCGCGCACGCGCCTCGCGCGCGCATCGGCGAGCTCTTCGCGTTTTCTCCTGATGTCCATCTCGTCGTTTACCTGTATCTTTGCGTCTCGCGCCTTTGCCCCGAAGGCCTTGAAGGCCCTAGCCCCGCGCCGCCTGCATGGTTCCCGCCTGCGCAGCCCTTCCCTGCGCAGCCCCGCGCAGCTCGTCTTGCGCGACCGTGGGCACGGCGACCGAGTCCAGTATGGTGGCCACGACCGAGGCGCCCGTGCGCCCCGCCACCTTGGCCTCGTGGGTCAAGATGACGCGGTGCGCAAGCACGTAGGGCGCGAGGTACTTCACGTCGTCGGGCAAGACGTAGCTGCGCCCGCGCATGAGGGCGTTTGCGCGCGCCAGCTCCACGAGCGCGATCGAGCCGCGCGGGGAGGCGCCGCAGCTGCACTCGCCCGTCGAGCGCGTGGCGCACACTATCTGGACGGCATAGCGCGCGACGGCCTCGGACACGTGCACCTGGGCCGCCATGTCCACGAGCGCCAGCGCGTCGCGCCGCGAGACCACCGGGCGCAGCGCCGCCTTGGCCGCCTTGCTCTCGAGCATGACGCGCACCTCTTCTTGCGGCTGGGGGTATCCCATGGACAGCTTCACGAGGAAGCGGTCGAGCTGCGCCTCCGGCAGCGGGTAGGTGCCGTATTGCTCGATGGGGTTTTGCGTGGCCAACACCATGAAGGGCTCTTCGAGCGGGTGCGTGGCCGCGTCCACCGTCACCTGGCGCTCCTCCATGGCCTCTAAAAGCGCCGCCTGGGTCTTGGCGCTCGCGCGGTTGATCTCGTCGATCAAGACGAGGTTGCTCATCACGCCGCCCGGCCGAAACTCGAAGTCGCGCGTCTTTTGGTTGTAGATGGAAAAGCCCGTCACGTCCGAGGGCATGACGTCGGGGGTGAACTGCATGCGGTTGAAGCCACAGTCGATGCTTTTCGCAAACGCGCGCACAAGCGAGGTCTTGCCCGTGCCCGGCAGGTCCTCGAGCAGCACGTGCCCTCTCGCGACAAACGCCATGAGCACGAGCTCGACGGCCTCGCGTTTGCCCACGATGACGGTCTCGATGTTGTCGGCGATGCGCGAGAGCGCCTCGGCCGCCTCCATCGCCTGCTTCTCTGGAATCATCCTAGTCGTCCTTTCCTCCGAACTCGGGCGCGCAGGTGCGCATGATCTCCTGGTTGTCGTGGGTGAACTCGACGAGCTTCACGTTCACCCCGTAGGCGTCTTGTATGTTCTCGCGCGTGATGGTCGCAAAGGCCGTGCCGAACTTCATGGGCTTTCCCTTCATGAACAGCGCCACGCTCGCGCCGGTCATGAAGGCGTGGTCGGGGTTGTGCGTGACCATGAGCACGGCATACCCCAGCTTGCGCAGGTGGCGCACCTTCTCGATGACGCGCACGGCGTTGCCGTAGTCCAGCGCCGCCGTCGGCTCGTCCATGATGAGCATCTGCGGCTCTTGGGCCAGCGCGCGGGCGAACATGACCATCTGCAGCTCGCCGCCCGAGATGTCGTTCACGCAGGCCTCGCGCAGGTGCCGTATGCCCATCTCCTCGAGCGCGTTTTCCACGATGTTGAAGTCCTTGCGCCCGGGCTGGCCGGATGCGGTGCGCATCTTGTGCGTGCGCCCCATCATCACCACGTCTTTCACCTGGAAGGGAAAACCCTGCGCGTGCTTTTGGGCGATGTAGGCCACCGAGTCGGCCAGGCGCGCGGCGCTCCAGCGCGTGACGTCGCTGCCGTCGAGGGTGATGGACCCGTCGAAGAGCGGGCTCATCCCGAGGATCGTCTTCACGAGCGTCGTCTTGCCGCAGCCGTTGGGGCCGAGCACGCAGCAGACCTCGCCGCTTGCCACCGAGAAGCTCACGTGGCGCTGCACGGGGCGGCGCGCGTCGTAGCCGATCGAGGCGTTGTTTACTATCAGCTTCATCTTTTCTTCTCACTCCCACCCGCGCATGCCGCGCACGACGATCAGGATGAACAGGGGCAGCGCGACGATTGCGACGACCGAGCCGATCGCGATGCCGTCGCCCACGAAGGGGATGCAGTCGGTGATGTCGCGGCACACGAGCAGGAGCGGCATGCCGACGAGCACGCTGCCGGCCAGCTGGCGCGACATCTCGCAGCCGAAGGCGCTGCGCGCGATGAAGGGGGCGAGCAAGGTGATCATGCCGACGGCGCCGGTGTGGATCTGGGCGGCCAGCATCATGATGGCGCCCGCTACGAGGGCCACGGCGCGAAGGCGCGTCATGTTCACCCCGAGGCCGCGTGCCTCCTCCTCGCTAAACGACAGCGCGTTCAGGCGGAAACGCAGCAGGTAGACGGGGACGATGGCCACAAGCGAGACTAGCGCCAGCGTGAGCCACGAGACAGCCGAGGTGTCGACGGTGAGCATCTGCGAGAGGGTGAAGAAGGCCTGGTAGTCGTCGGCGTCCATGACAAAGAGCGTCATGTACGAGACGACAAAGCCGATGAGCTGGCCGAGTATGGAGCCGACGAGCAGCATGGTGACGATGTCGAAGGGCTTGCCGCGTCCGGAGAGCTTTTTGCCGGCGACGATGACGAAGACGAGTATGGCCGCGCCCAGCCCGTAGCAGAAGATGTAGCGCTCGCGCACCATGCTGAGCGCCTGGCTGCCGAAAAGCGCGACGAGCAGCATCATCCCGAGGCTCACGCCGCTCGAGGCGCCGAGCATGCCCGGGCCGGCGATCGGGTTGGAGAAGACGTTTTGGTACAGGGCGCCGGAGATGCTTAAGAGCGCGGCGCACACGAGGGTCACGCCCACCACCTGCAGGCGCTCGAAGACGGCCCAATAGCAGCTGCAGTTCGCGGCGAGCCACGCCTTCGTGTGCGGCTCGAAGGCATGCGTGGCCTGCGCGAGCGCGTCCCAGGCGTGCAGGTAGAGGGCGTTTCCCACCTCGATGGGCGTGTAGAAGGCGTAGGGGGTGCAATAGGGGTACCACTGCCCCTGGGCGCCGGTGAAGCACAGCGAGAAGAAGACCAGCACGAGCGTGGCGAAGAGGAAGACGGCGGTGCGCGCGGCCATGTGGTCGCGTTCCGCGCGGCGCAGCTTGCCGGTCTCTTTCATGGACAAGGCAGAGGCGATGGAGCCGACGTTCATGAGGCGGCTGCGGTAGACCGTCGAGCCGTTTTGCAGGCGCGCGATGTCGGAGGCGGTGTATTGGACCTGGGCTGCCTGCGGGCCTTGCGGCGGGTTTTGCGACGCCGCGTCTTGCCGCCGGGCGCCCCCATGTCCGCGCTGCTGCTGTTGTTGCTGCTCTTGCGCGCGCGTCTCAAAAGCCATTTGGGCCACCCCCTTTGCCCCGGCTGCGCAAGGCCGTGACGAGGAAGACCACGGCCCCTCCGATGGAGATGTACATGCCGCTCATGCTCTCGTAGTCCGGGCCTAAAAGCGCCGAGACGAGGATATAGGCGGACAGCACGAAGACGGCGCCGAGCACCATGGCCGCCGGCAGCAGGTAGCCGAAGTCAGGTCCTACGAGCCGGCGCGAGAGATGCGGGATGAGGAAGCCGACGAAGCCCACGGTGCCGGCAAACGAGACGATGATGGCGGTGAGCAGGGTGCACACGGCCACGACGAGCACCTGCAGGCGCCGCGTCTGCACGCCCAGCGCGCGGGCCTCCTCCTCGCCCAGCGACAGCAGCATCATGCGGCGGCGCCACACGAGCACCACGCCCGCGCATGCCGCGATCGAAAGGCCCAGCGCCACCACGTCCAGCCAGCCGTAGCTGCGGAAAAAGCTCGCGATCTGGAGCTGGGTGAGCAGCTGGCTTTTCGTGCTGTAGGGGTCGGTCGCGACATAGTAGTAGCGCACCGTGTTCACCACCGCGCCGCATACCCCGCCGACGACCTGGCCGACGATGATGACCATGAGGTTCGAGCTGGTGAAGTGCCCGAGCGCGCGCATGGTGGCCAAGACGAGCACGACCACGACCATGCAGCTGGCAAACGAGACAAGCGACAGCCCGTAGGTGGACAGGAGATCGTCGGCTCCCGTCGTGGCAGCCGAGGCGGCCGTCGAGGAGCTGTCCAGCAGCGACTCCACCCAGCCTATGCCGCTTGCGCCCTCGTCGGGGATGAAGAAGACCACCCACAGCACCATGCCAAGCGACGCGCCGCTCATCACGCCCAGGGTGGACGGCGAGACCAGGGGGTTGCGGAAGGCGCCCTGGTAGACGGCGCCGCACAGGGCAAGGCCCGCGCCTGCCAGGCAGACGACCACGTAGCGAAACACCGTGTTGGAGAAGGGGACGGGGCCTGTGTCGTTGCCCGTGAAAAAGGCCACGAGGCCGTTGACGTTTTCGGCAAGCCCGTCGATGAACCACGAGAAGGTGTAGCCGCCGCCGTAGCCCGTGTCGTGCAGGGCGCTGTTCAGCATGTCCTTGGGGACGACCAGCCCGAGCGCGAAGACGGCGAGCAAGACGACGGCCATGATGAAGACCTTCTGCGCGCGCCGGTCTACCTTGTGCCCGGCCTCGCGCGCGCGGGCATAGACGTTGTCGCCTTCCTCTTGCGCGAAGCTGATGTCCGTCTCGTTGGGAGGCGGCCCGGGCGCGGCGCGCCGTTTGCTGTGCTTTTCGGCGGCCATCAGAAGCGCACGGTCTCCTCGAGGGGCATGGGCGCCTCGCCGCCGTCCTCGTCGTCTTTCCTGCGGCGGCCGAAGAGGAAGGCGCCCAGGCGCGCGAGCAGGGCGGCAAACGCCGCGCCGACGACGGCCAGCCCGGCGACGTTGCCGTCTTGGCCGACCTCCACCTGCGACTGGATGTCGTCTGATGCCGCCGCCCGGGCCGCATCGGCGCCGAGCGCGCCGGCGGCAAGGCCTGCTGCGGCCTGCACGCCCTCCGTGCCCGCGGCCAGCGCCTGGGAGAGAGCCCCGTCTGCCAGCGCCTGCGCGGCCGTGCCCGCCAGCGCCGGCAAGGCCGCGGCAAGCTGCCCTGCGGCCCCGAGCACCGCAGCGGCAGGTGCGAGGTCTGCCTTCTCCTCGTCGTCGCCTGCATCCGCGCCCGCGCCGTCTTGGGCGCCGCCGCCCGCGCCGTCCGCGCCTTGCGTGCCGCCGCCCGGCGCAGACGGGTCGAGCTGCTTTTGCCCGGAACTGTTGGCGGCGATGCCGATGACGAGGTTGCCGTAGCCCGGCTCGACATATCCCAGATAGCGCACGTCGAAGGCGATCTGCGCGCTGTTTTGCGAGACCTTCGTGTAGGCCATCCCGTCGCTGCCCACCCAAAACGCCCGCGTCTTGGAGCTTTGGAAGGACTTCGGGACCTTTGCCTTCACCGCAATCTTGCCAAAGCCGCCCTCCATGTCGTAGGCCGTGCCGTCTTTCACGTAGTAGAGGCGCAGGGAGTAGATGGAGTTTTTCAGCCCGGCGTTGAGCATCGGGCTGTAGCCGAGGTTGCCGGCTGCAAGGCGCGACAATGCCCTGTCGGCGGCGCTCACGCGTTCGACGGACACGACGACCTTTTCCGCCTCGTCGATGCCCTTTGCGCCGACGAGCAGGCCGGAGACGTCTATCTCGAAGTTGGCGGCCGCGTCGTCGCGCAGCTCCACGTCCACGTCCTTGTAGGTGGCGAACAGCTTCATGTTCGATTTCACCGCATCGGAAAACGACACGGCGTTGCCCGAGGCGTCGACCCACCCCGCGAAGTACTTGCCGCCCCTCGTGGGGACGGGGGCGCTCTTCTTTTCGGCGGCTAGCGCGTCGTCGATGCTCTTTCCCTGCTCGACGGACAGCGTCGCCAGCAGCTTGTCCTCGCTCATCTTGTCCGGGAAGGCCTCGGCGTCGTAGAACTCGACGCTTGCCGGCTGCGCCTTGCCGTAGACCGCGTAGAGCACGAGCGTGTCGGACTCGCCGTCCACGAGGGTGGAGAGCTTCGCGCTGTTCACCTTCTCGATGTCCGGGGCCGTCGCGCCCTTCGTCTTCGACCAGCCGAGAAAAGACCGGCCTTCGCCCGCGTCTTGCGGGTTGCCCTTGCCGCATGCGGCGAGCACGTCGTTGAAAAGGGCGCTCGTCGCCACGGGCGCGTCAGTTTTCGCGTATTCGGCGTCGCCGTCCATGAACCGCACGTCCACCGTGCGCGGCGCGCTGTCGTATTTGGCGTAGTAGACGTTCGAGTAGCGCCAAAACGAGTCGCTGCGCATGGAGGGCAGGGCGCCGTCTGCGTAGTAGGCCTCGACGTCGGTCTTGCGCGGGCCGAATCCGGCGAAGGTGTAGACGGTCTCCGGGGTCTTGACCGCATTGCCTGCCTGCACGAGCTTGGCGGCGCGCGCGTTCACGTCCGTGTCGAACTCCACGCGCTCGCTTGCGCTGCGCTCGACGCCGTCGGCGTCGCGGTAGGTGAAGGTGAGCGACACGAGGCTTTGACGGGTGGTGAAGCTTGCGGTGTAGACGGCGTCGGCTGTGGCGGCGGGCAAGGTCCACCAGGTCCGGCCGTCCTCGCCTGCCCAACCCGCGAAGCTGTAGTAGCAGCCCGTCTCCGTGTCCACCTTGGCGGGCGTCGCGGCGCGCGCGTTGGCGGCGACTCCCGCATACGAGGGCGCCGCGCCGTCGGCGACGGCATAGGCGAGCACCGTTGTGTCGACCTTGAAGGAGACGAGATGCGCGCCGGGCGCGACGGGCACGTAGTGCGCCGAGAAGACGACGCTTCCGTTTTTCGCGCCCGAGACCGTGCCGTCGAGTGCGACCGCGTCCGCAAGCGCGTCGGGGGTGTAGACGTAGTTGTCGGAGTTGTTTGCCGCGCACCAGCCGATAAAGCGCATGATCGTGCCGTCGTCGAGCGTGTAGTCGGCGGGCGCGGGCAGGGAGACGCCGGCGTCTGCAAGCGTCGAGAGAAAGGGGACCGTCGTCGCGGCCTCGATGCGCGAGGCGGCGCCGTTTTCGTCGCGCACGTTGTCGAAGGCGACCGCCACCTCTCGCGACCCCCAGGTCTGCACGCGCTTCTCGTCGCCGAAGCCGTAGATGCCGTCGTCTTTCGCGTCTACGTTCTCCTCGGTGCTTTCCGGCTGCACGACCCCGCCGATGGCGACCTTTGCCTTTGCGTCCACGCGCGCCGCCGCGCCCGTGCACGCGCGCACGCGGACGGCTTGCGGCGAGCCTGTCGTGGGCAGGTAGACCGGGTCGTTGTAGCGCGACCCGAAATCGAAGTAGTCGCGCATGTCCATGCGGCTGCCGGCCAAAAGATGCTCCTCGCTGCCATGGGCCTCTCGGAGCGTGTCCGCGCCGGCCTCCCACGTCGAGGCGCCTTTCGCGTCGAGCGCGTAGGCGTCGCCGTGCGTGCAGCTCGCCTCCAGCGTCCCCTCGACCTTCACCGTGCCGGCAAACGCGTCGCCCGACTGGATGCCGTAGGCACACGTCGGGGTCTCCTGGCCGCATTGCATGAAAAAGCGCGTCGGCACGATGGAGGCCAGGTGCCCGCGCGCGGCCGTGTCCACGGGGTCGGAATAGGCCCATATGCAGGTGCCGTCGTCGAGGGTCAGCGGCGCGCAATAGTAGATCTCGGAGTTGTAGCTGCCGTCTTCTGCCGCGTCGTCGAAACGCGCCTGCTCGGTGAACTTCTCGCATATCTCGCGGTAGAAGTCGGAGGCCGTGTCGGGGAATATCTGCACGACGTAGGCGGGCTGGGTGCTCGAGTTGCTCTGTTCAGGGCCTATCACCTGAAACGACCCGATCGTGGAGGGCGCCGCGCTGTTGTCCACCTCGACGCGCGCGTCTTTTCCCACCTCGACGCGCGAGGCGCTGTCTGCCGATCGGACATAGACGCCCGTGGCCGTGTTCGCCCCGAAGCCCGCGTCCGCGCGCGCCGCCTCCACGCGCAGGGCGGAGGCGCCTGTCATGGAAAGCGAGCCGTCCACGAGGGCGACGCCCTGGACAGTGGGGGTGGGGGCGCTCGTGGCCTGGGTGGTCCCCGTGTAGCGGACGTGCACGGCCGCGCCGTCGAGCGCGAGCATGCCGCCTCCCGTGACGGCGATGCCCCGGTAGGCGCCGGCCTGTGCGCTGTTCGAGGTCTCGGGCTGTGCGCCCACCTCGATTTCGAGGGCGCCCGCCTCCTGCCCCGCGCTTGCCGCGCTGTCGCATATGGTGAAGGTCCCCGCGCCCGTGTAGGCAAGCGCGCCGTCGCCACCCGCCGTGCCCACCACGGACAGCTGCGCCACATGCCCGTGCAAATCGAAGGAGACCTGCTTGTCGCAGGCGGTGCGCTCATTTACCGCGGCGTCCGCGGCAAGCTGCACCGTGTCGCCGTCCTGGGCGGCCGCAAAGGCCTCGGAAAGCGTCTCGTAGCCCGTGCTTTGCGCGCCGTGCACGAGCTGCGCGAGCGGCGCGCGCGCCCAGCGCAGGCGCGAGGGCGCGCCGCTTTCATCTTGTTCGGCTCGCGCGGCCCAGCCCCCGTAGTCGCCTGTCGGGGTAAACGACGCGGCGGCCGGCTCGATGGAAAAGGCCGCGTCGTCTGCGCCGTCGCCGGCAAGCGAGAGGTCCTTTTCGCTTGCCGCCTGCGCGAAGGCCTTGGCCGAAAGCTGCGTCGAGGCCACGGCGACGGGCCGGGCGCTGCGAAAGGAAGGCCCGATGCGCAGCGGGGTGGTCCGGTGGGAGACGTGCACCGCCGCGTCCCCCGAAAGGTCCACGTAGCCGTCGAGCACCCAGGTGCTCTCGACGCGCGCCGTAGCCGCGCCCGCCATGAGCGTGGCGGCGGCCCCGTCCGCTCCCGGCGCGTCCAGCTCGAGGGCGGCGTCTTTCACGATGGCCTTCGCGGACGCCTGGGTCAGGTCTATGCACGCGGCGCTCGCCGCCGCCTGGCTCGTGCGCACGCGAAGGCTCGCCGGATGCGCGCCGTCTGCGCCGGCAAAGCGCACGGCGCCGTTGCTCTCGATGCCGATTGCGCTGCCCGACGAGCCTTGCACGTCGATGGAGGTCGCGGACAAATCGCAGCTCGTGCGCGCGGCGGCCTGCACGCCCCGCACGGTGACGCCCGGGCATGCCGTAAAGGCCGCAAGCGCCGAGTTTTCCGCCACGAGGGCGCCTTGCGTGCCCGCGAGGCGCAATGCGCGGGCCATCCCCGTCTGCGCCGAGACCTCGACGTCTACGTCGTCAAGCTCGAGGCGCCCGGCGGCCGTGGCCTCGATGCCGCAGGCAGAGGAGGCTGCCTGGTGGTTCACCACGTCGATGCCGGATAGGGAAAGCGCCGCGTTCGTGGAAAGCGAGACCGCCGCGCTTGTCTTGGAAGCGGCCTCGATGCGCCCGCGCCCGCCCGTGGAGACGACCGAAAGCGCGCATGCCGAGGAGTGGACGAGGGCGCGCGCGGTCTTGCCGTTCATGTCGATGGTAAACGAGGCGCTCGCATCTCCTGCCTTGGAAAAGGCGATCTTGTCCGCGTCCGCGAGCAAGACGAGGGTGTCGCCGTCTTGCATGGCCTCGATGGCCCGGGCAAGTGTCGCGTAGCGCGTCGTCTGCCCGCCCGATGCGCGCACCTCGGCCGGCGCGCGCGTCTGCTCGAAGGCAAAGACGATGGCGTCGCCGTTTGCGCCGACGCTGCACGCCGCCGTCTCTCCGAGCGCGTTCGAGAGCTTTGCCGCAAGCGCGCCCGCATCGCCGCCGTCTACCTGCGCGATGCACGCGTCCGGGAGGTTTTGCCCGCCCGTGCCGTCTTCGACGAGCGCGCCCGTTTGGGGGAAGTCCGCGTTGCCCGTGAAGGTGAATCCCGCGCCCGCGCCCGACGAAAAGCCCGCCGCGAGCGCCGGCGTCGCCTGGCCGTCAAAGGAAAAGGAGAGCTTCGCGTCCACCTTCACCCCGCCTGCCGCCGTGCTTTCAAGGCAGATGGCACGCGTGGCGCCGCAGGCCGCAAAGGACGCCTCGCTTCCCGCGACGAGGAGGTTTTTCGCGGAGGCGGCGATGGCCGCCCCGTTGGCCACTTGCGCGCTCCAGCTGCCGCCGCGCAGCGTGACCTGCGCGTTTGTTTGCGCGCGCAGGGCATAGACGTACCCGATCTCGGCATTGGGCGACGAGCCCGGCGCGACGCACGGCGAGCCTGTCGTGGCGGCCGTGCAATCCGAAAGCGTCGCCGCGCCCGCGCCCGCGGCCAGCAAGAAGGCCGCCGGCGCGCCGTGGAAGCTCTCCCCCGAGGTGTCCGAGACGACGGACTGGTTCGACTGGTCCACCGTCGCCTTCACCCGCGTGGCCTCCAAGGTCCCGGACTCGACGTCGATGCACGCGCCCGAGAGGTTGGCAAGGCGCGTCTGGCGCGAGGACGCCTCTATCTCCACGTCGTTTGCCACGAGCGCGCTGGCGGCAGACCTCACGGCGGCGAGCAGGGGAGAAGAGGAGAAGCGTATGGCCGAGCCCGCGCCGCCCGAGCCGTCGATCGTGACGCGCGCGGCGCTTTGCACGTCGATGCCGTAGCCGATGCTTTGCGTGTCGATGGACAGGGCATGGCCGTCGAGCTTGAAGACGACGTTTTGCCCGGGCGCCTTCACGACGATGCGGCACGAGGTGGCCAGGTCCGCGTCGAGGCGGTAGACGCCCCCCTTGTCTATGGTGAAGTCCGAGCCGTTGTCGGGGTTGGCAGCCCAGGCGTCTAGAAGCCCGTTCAGGCTCTCGCCTTGCTCTGCGGCCGCGAGCAGCTCTTGCGTCGTGATGCTCCCGAGCGGGGAAGCCTTCGCCTCGCCGCCTGCCGTGGCCGAGCCCGTGCCGCCCGTACCCGAAGACGGCAGCGTGGGAAGCCGCGCGCCCGCGCCCGATGTGCTCGCCGCGGCGTCTGCCGTCCGGTCGCGCCCGGCATCGTCTGCGGGGGTGTTCCCCTTTTCGGCGCCGCTTGCGTCTGCACTGCCGGCCGCATCGTCTGCGGGCTGCCAGACGAGGGCCGTGCGGTCTTCGGAGAGCACGGCCTTCCAGGCGGCGTCGGCGCTTGCGATTCTGTCGGCAAGCGCCGCCTCTATCTCGGTCCCATCGTCGCGTTGTGCCAGCACCGCGCCCGCGTCCGCGCCGTCTGCGCGCAGGTGCAGCGCATCGGCAAGCGAAAGGTCTTTGCCAAGGGTGATAGGCCTGGCCTCGTGAAGGTGCAATTGCACCGAGCCGTCGGCGCCGTGCGCGCGCAAGGCCGTTTCGTCGTCGAGGGTCAGGCGCGCCCCTTGCACGTCCAGCGCGCAGGCCTTCGGCTGCTTCTCGTCGCCTGCGGCGCCCGCATCGTCTGTCGCGCCGCCTTCGCCCGATTGCGCTTTGGGGGTGGCGGCTGCGTCGATGGAGCAGTCGGAGATGGAAAAGACGGGCATGCGCGCGCCGTCGTTTTCGCCTTGCGCGCCTTCACTCGCGCCCTTTATGCGCACGCCGTAGACGCCGGCATCGTGCTCTTGCGCGGAGCCGTCGTGCGCCTGCCCGCCTGCGGCGCCTTCATCTTGCGCACCGTCCGCGCCCTCCGCTTCGTCTGCCGCCGAGACTTCCACGGCCACGTGCGAGATCTCCACGTCGGGCGCATCCTGCCCACCGCGTGCGCCCTGGGCGTCCGCCCCGTCCGCCGCGTTTCCCGCATCTGCGGCGCCTGCCTCGTCAAAGGAGATGCCCGCGAGCGCGCTGTGCGCAAAGCCGCCGCGCAGGCAGATCCTCGCCCTCGCGCCCTCGCCGTCCTCGTCGGGCGTGCCCGTTCCGCTTGCGAGCGCGCCCGCCCGCGCCGAGTCCGTCACGACGACCTTGCCCTTCGAGGCGCCCAGCTCTATGGCCGCCTCCACCCCGGCGGCGCATTCGACGGAATGCCCCTGCATGTCGAGGGTGATGGTCTCGCCTTGCGCCGCCTCGATGGAAAGCGTGCCGGCGGCCGTGACGTCGCGCGAGAGGGTGTAGGCGCCTGCCGTCCGCAACGTCAGGGCGCCGGCGCTCCACTCGTCGGCGATGTCGCGGCCGGCCGCCTGCGCGCCCTCCGCCTCGTCTGCCGCAGCCGAGGCCGCAAGGCCCGCGTCCGCGGCCTTCCCTGCATCTGCCGCCGCGTCCCCGGACAGCTCCCCGCCCGTGCCGGCGGCCTGCATCTCCTGCGCTCTTTGGGCGTTCGTGGCGGCAAGCGCGGGCGCCAGGGGCGTGCCCGAGGCGGCCAGGGTGGCGGCAAGCGCGCCTGCCACGACCTTGCTCGTGCGTTGCGCCACATGCCGTGCCGTATGTTCGGGATGCGTTGCCATATTCGCCTCGCGGGATGGATCCTCGTTTGCCCGTGCATGGTAGGAAAATCCGGTTGCAGATCGATCGGTGCACGTATTAATCTTCACAAAGATAGCACACGCGAAAGAGGAACGGTGGGTTGTACACTCCGAGGCGCTTGGGCGCTTGGGCGCTTGGGCGCTTGGGCGCTTGGGCGCTTGGGCGCTTGGGTGATTTTTCCGGCGTCTCCTGGCTGAATTGACGTTAAACGGGGTTTGGGGAAGGACTTTGGTGCACCGGGTTTTCACGCACAACACGACGCGCATCATGCTCTGCCTTGCCGCGGCGCTGCTCGTGGCGTCTTCCCTCTTTCTTTTCTCCGGCTGCAAATACTCCGACGTGCTTACCGAGCATGTCGAAGACCCCGTGAACGGCCAGCTCGACGAGACGGCCGACGCGCTGTACCAAGAGGCCGAAAACGCCCCGCAAGACCCCACGAAGATGTCCGCGCGCCTGGCCGACACCGACGAGCGCATCGACGAGCAGACCGCCGAGCTGCCCGACTACGACGAGGACACGCAAAACGAGCAGGAAAGCTCCAACTACGAGCAGCAAGACGACAGCGCGCACGACCAGACGGCCGCAAGCGGCAACAAGGCCTCCGACATGCAGCGCGCCGACGGCTCGACGCGCAAAAGCGACGACAAGGCGGACAAGGACGGCCAAAGCCCGGAGGAGTCGGACGGCGCGGGAGACGCCGACGAACGCGCCGACGGCGAGGCCGGAGACGGCGACAGCGGCAACAAGGGCGATTCCGGCAGCGACGGCGCGGGCGGCGGCGAGGGGCAGGTCTACGACCCCAGCACCAATCCGGAAAAGCTCCCCGACAACACGGGCACCGTGGCCGCCGCCGGCCAGTACGCGACGCTCGTGCAGATGCTCGCGGGCAAGTGGGCGGCCAACAGGGTGCTCGTCGCCGCCGACAGCGACTGGATCGCCCGCGTCGGGCAGTTCGGCGCCTTTGCCGGCGAGGGCGCGGAGCAGGCGGCCGCGGGTTGGGCAGGCGACGGCTCCGAGCAAAACGCCGACCTCGCGGCCATAGAGGCGGCCCGTCCGGACGCCGTGCTCGTGGACGGCAGCGAGTCGGCCTTGTCCGACGAGGCGCGCCAAGAGCTTGTCGCGCAGGGCATAAACGTCCTCGTCATGCCCACCTTGGGCAAGGTCTCGACGAAGGACTCCGACATCACCACGGCGGCCCAGATCGTGGGCGCCTTGCTCTCGGGCGTCACGGGCGGCGCCTCGGCGACCAACGCGTCTGCCTATATAC
>CAVFDV010000015.1:0-19070 GCA_963621315.1 Oscillibacter sp. MSJ-31 | reverse complement strand
ACGACTACATACTCTCCGGCTCCATGCTGGGCGTCGAGCTGGGCAACATCGCCTCCGCGCCCGTGGGGTTTCTCTCCACGGTGAAGATGTACCCGCTGGACTTCGAGGAATATTGCTGGGCTGAGGGGCTGGCCGAGCCGGTCATAGACGCCGCCAGGGAGGCTTTCGAGCAGCGCCGGCCGGTAGACGAGTTCGTGCACAGGCGCCTGATGGAGCTGTTCTCACGCTATCTCATCAGCGGGGGGATGCCGGATGCGGTCGTGGCCATGGCGCAGGCAAACGACGTGGGCAAGGTGCGCACCGCGCAAGAGGCCGTAGTCACGCAATACCGCTGGGACATCAGCAAGTACGCGCGCGACAGGGCGCGCGTGGTCCGGCGCATCTTCGATTTGATTCCGTCCGAGATCAGCCGCCAGGACAAGCGCTTCGTGATAAAAGACGTCGAGGGCGACTCGCATTTCGACCGTTACGACAACGACTTCATGTGGCTGTGCGACGCGAACGTGGCCTTGGCGACGTACAACGTGCGCGAGCCGCGCTACCCCCTCGCGGCCAACATGGAGGCGCCCAGGTTCAAGCTCTTCTGCGCCGACGTGGGGCTACTCACATGCCTGTGCGGTATGGACGTGGTCCGCAGCCTGCTGGCCGACCGTCCGGACATAAACTACGGGGCGCTCTACGAGAACGCCGTCGCGCAAGAGCTTGCCGCGCACGGCAGGCCGTTGTTTTATTTCAAGAAGCGCAACATTGGCGAGCTGGACTTTCTTTTGCAAAACAGCAGGCACAGGGTGGTCGCGCTCGAGGTGAAAAGCGGCAAGGGCTACACGCGCCACAGCGCCCTCGACCACGCGCTGGACACGCCCAATTACGGCATCGAGGAGGCAATCGTCTTGTGCAACGCCAACGTCGAGCTTGACGGGCCGGTGGCCTATCTGCCCGTGTACATGGCGATGTTCCTGTAAAAGGGGGCAGGCCCGCGCCTTGCGAGACGCCGCCCGTTTCGCTGCGCCTCCGACTTTGTGCAAACGGTTGGAAAATGGGAGGAAACGGGGCTTTTCTCGGTTGGAAAATGCAAGTGAAACCGCTGTTTTCAGGTTGGAAAATTGTAAAATACCAGCTAGTTCGTGGCGGCATGCCCGATGCGGTGCAGGCGTTTGTAGAGACCTCGCAGCTCCCGCCCGCGCGCCGCATCCAAGAGGGCATCATCGCCATGTACAAGGCAGACATCGTGAAATACGTTTCGGACGCGACGGAAGCGCGCCAGATAAAGATGGTCTACGCGGCATCGATGCTCGGGCGGCTTTGAGCGCGGCACGCCGGATTTGCCCCTTTCACGCTATTCGATTGCCTGTTCGCCGCAGCGGTCGAATCGGTGAACGAATTGCGCACCGATTCCCCTGCGGAGACGATGATGCAATTTCAAGCCTTCTACCTGCGATTTGTCAATTTGCTAAGGGTTTTGAGGCTTTGTTTTGTCAATTTGCTAATGGTTCTAGGGGTCGGTTTTGTCAATTTGCTATTCACCTCGTGTCAATTGAAGGGCCTTGCCTGACCTTGGTTTCCGGCTTCACGTTGTGCCGGAGTTCGCCGAAATCCTTGTTGTGCGTGCGCTGCGCGTGTGTGTGGGCTATGCAGCGGGCATCTGCTATATTGCGTGCTTGTTGCATGTACACAAGATGAAAGGGCTGCACGTGGCCGGAAAATCGACGCGCAAGTTCGACGGGAAAAAAGAGGGCGCGCAGGCGCAAACCGCACCCACCGGCGCGCAGGCGCCGGACGCGGCGCACGGCGCGCAGGCGCCGCAACCGCTGGGCGGGGCAGGCTCTGAAGAAGCCGCGCCGCCGGCGTCTGGGGCCGCATCCCAAGCGGCGCCCCGGGACATGCCGGGCGGCGCGCAGGCACCGGGCGCGCAAAGCGGCGCGCAGATGCCCGAAGAGCCGGACGCCCAATCCCAGCCCGGCGCCGATGCGGCCCGCGCTGCCGTCGCCCGCGCCGCCGCCACCGCCGTGGCAAACGCCGGCGTCGCCGTCTCCGCGCAGCCGGGGGCAGGCGAGGAGGGGCGCGACACCATACGCATACTCATCCGCGACGCGAAACCGCCCATCCCCGCCCGCGCGCTGCAGGCCTTCACCCGCACCATCTGCGCCCTGCTCCTCGTATGCGTAGCCATCATCGGCGTGCCGCGCCTGTTCGGCGTCTACGAGTTCAACGTCCTCACCGGCTCGATGACGCCCACCTACCCGCCGGGCACCCTCGTGTTCGTGCAGGAGAAAGACCCCGCCTCCATACGCCCGGGCGAGGTCGTCAGCTACATCATGGACGAGGACCTCAACATCGTCACGCACCGCGTCGTCTCCAACAACTACGACGACAAGACGGTCACGACCAGAGGCGACGCCAACGTCTCCGACGACGCGCCCGTGCTCTACCAAAACGTCGTCGGCGTCGTGGGCTTTGCCATCCCCTACGTGGGCGGCGTGGTGGACTATTTGGTAAACGACGACCAGGGCCGCATCTTCGGCATCGGCATGCTGGTGTGCGTGCTGGCCATCACCTTTTTGGCGGAGGGCATATGCTCGGCCCTTACGAAGCGCGCCGCGAAGGTCGTCTCGCCGTCGAGGGCGCCCGGGCGCGCAGGCGGGCCGTCCGTGGAGATGGAGGCCGTGCGCAACACCCGCGCCCTGCGCCGCGAGCTTGCCCAAGACGCCCGCGAGAAGAAAGCGCGCGAGAAGGAGAACGCCCGCAAGGAGGAAAGCGCCCGCAAGAAGGAGGCGCGCGAGCGGGTGGACGCCCGCGAGAAGGGGGCGCGCGAAAGGGGAGGCGCCCGCGGGAAATAGCACGCAGGCCGGCGCGCACGGGTTAGCCTGCGGGCCGATGCGCAAATCGCCGCGTCCCACTTCGCCGCCGCGCCCCGCTTTACTACTTCACCACTTCGCCGCCGCGCGCCTGCAAGCGCCCTTCGGCGGCCCGCGACCCGCGCTATAATCTCGCGCATTGCACATGTTGAACCCAACGCGATGTATGCGAGGTGCGCGATCTTGGTGAAAGAGCTCTTCCCCAAACGGGCGGTCGTCACGGCGGGCATGCCCTACGGCAACAAAGGCCTGCACTTCGGCCATCTGGCCGGCGTCTTCGTCCCGGCAGACGTCTACGCGCGCTTTTTGCGCGACCGCATAGGCCCGGACAACGTCTTGTTCGTCTCGGGCACGGACTGCTTCGGCTCGCCCATCAACGAGGGGCACCGCAAGGCCGTCGAGGCCGCCGCTTTCGAGGGCAGCCTTGCCGACTACGTGCGCGCGAACCACGAGCGCCAGGCCGCGACGCTTGACGCCTTCGACATCTCGCTCGACATCTTCGAGGGCTCCGGCATCGGCGATGCGGGCGCCGAGCAGCAAAAGACCACCAATGCCTTCATCACCCGGCTTTTCGAGGCCGGCTGGCTGGAGAAGCGCTCGACGCCGCAGTTCTTCGACGCGCAGGCGCAGACCTTCTTGAACGGCCGGCAGGTCGTGGGGCGCTGCCCCGTGCAGGGCTGCAAGGGCGAGCACGCCTATGCCGACGAGTGCGACATGGGCCACCAGTACCCGCCCGCCGACCTGATCGCGCCCAAGAGCACGCTCACGGGCAGCGTGCCCGAGCTGCGCCCGGTCGAGAACTGGTATTTCAAGCTGCCGGCCTTTGCCGACCTCATAGCCGAGCACATGCGCACGCTCGACGCCGATAGGGCCTCGCGGCCCATCACCGCCGAGACCGTGCGCGAGTTCCTCGTGCCGCCCGTCATCTACATCCAGGAGAAGTTCGCCGGCGCCTATGAAGCCGTGAAAGACGGGCTGCCGGCGCATGTGCGCCACGAGCCGCAGGCCGGCAAGCAGTCCTTCACCCTCGAGTTTTCCGACATCGAGGCGCGCGATATGGCCAAGGAGCGCCTGGCGGCCGGCGGCGTGCGCTTCCGCACGGGCAAGGCGCTCGTGCCGTTTCGCCTGACGGGCAACATCGAGTGGGGGGTGAAGGCCCCGGACCTCGACGGGAAAAGCGGCGGCCTGACGGTGTGGTGCTGGCCGGAGTCGCTGTGGGCGCCCATCAGCTTCTCGCAGGCGGCCTTGAAGCGGCGCGGCGCGGACGCGGTGGAAGGCGCGGAGCCGCACGTGGGCGCGGTGGACGGCGCGGACTCGGGGCTGCACGCGGGCGCAGATGCGGCGGAGGGCGCGGATGCAGATGCAGGAGAAGACGCGGACGCAGGAGCGGCGAACGGCGCAGACGTGCCGCAGGACGCCTGGCGCGCGTGGTGGTGCAGCGACGACGCACGCGTCTACCAGTTCATCGGGCAGGACAACATCTACTTCTACGGCGTGGCGCAAACGGCGCTGTGGGCGGCCACGCAAGGCGAAAGGCCGCATGCGCAGGGCACGGGCGGCCAGCTGCGCCAAACCACGCTCGTGCCCGACTACCATGCGCTTTTCTTGGGGAAAAAGGCCAGCTCGTCGAGCGAGACCCCGCCGCCGTCAGCAGACGAGCTGCTCGAGCACTACACGGCCGAGCAGCTGCGCGCGCATTGGACGAGCCTCGCGCTCGACGAGCGCCCGACGAGTTTCTCGCCCAAGCCCTTCGACCCGAAGCACGCCGGCGAGGACAAGTACCCGGACCCGGTGCTGAAGGAAAGCGCGCTGCTGTCCAACATCTTCAACCGCATTGTGCGCTCGTGCTTTTACACGGCGCAAAAGCAGCACGGGGGCACGGCGCCGCTGGGAGGGCCTGGTGCGCATGCGCGCGCGTGGGTGGAGGAGACGGTCGGGCGCTACGAGCGCCTGATGTACGAGACGCGCCTGCACGAGGTATGGGCGCTCATGGACGCTTTTTTGCGCGACGTGAACAAGTGGTGGACGCAGGAAAGCCGTGCGGCGAACGCGGCAGACGATCCGGCGGCGGCTGTCGAGCCCGTCTTGCGCGACCTCTTCTACCTGATGCGCGCCGCCGTCGTGCTCATGCACCCCATCGTGCCGCGCGGCTGCGAGCTGGTTTTCACGTACCTGGACATTGCCGACCGGGGCTCGGGCGCGCCGCATGCGGGCTTTTTCGACTGGGGGCATATACTCGAACCGCTCGATTTTTGGGCCGGCCCGGACGAGACGGCAGCCGGGGGCTTTAGCCTGAAGGAGCTGCCGCCGCGCTTCGACTTCTTCGGGGCAGGCGGCACGGGCGGACGCTAGAGCCCGGCGCGGCGCGGGAGCGGGCGCTTCGCCGTCCGCCGCGCCCGGCTTTCGCTTTCAACATGGAAAGGACAGGCGAGGGGCGCATGTGGGACATCTCGAAAGGCTACGAGTGGGGCTTGGACGAGCCGGATGCGCTCGCGCCGGACCTAAAGCAGGTCGTGCACGAGGCCTTCGAGCCGCTTGCCCACGCCGTTGCCCACAAGGTGCCGGCCTACCTCTACGGGCCTGCCGGCTCGGGCAAGAACGTGCTCGTCGAGCAGGTGTGCCTGGCGCTCGCGCTCGACTTCCACTTCATGGGCTGCGTGACCGACGAGTACAAGCTCGCGGGCTTCGTGGACGCGCGCGGCGTCTACCACGAGACGGAGTTTCGGCGCGCGTTCGAGGGCGGCGGCGTCTTCTTCCTCGACGAGTTCGACGCAAGCGACCCGGCCGTGGCCGTGGCCTTGAACGGCGCCATCGCCAACGGCTACTTCCCCTTTCCCGACATGCCCGTGCGCGCGCATCCGGACTTCCGCGTGATCGCGGCGGGCAACACCCTGGGCACGGGGCGCGACGCCGTCTACACGGGGCGCATGCAGCTCGACGCGGCCTCGCTGAACCGCTTCGCCACGATCCCCGTGGGCTACGATGCGGCCATCGACTTGGTGTGCGCCGGCGGCGACAAGGACCTGGTCGCCTTCATAGGCGCCTACCGCGAGGCATGCGCGGCGCGCGGGGTGCCCTCGGTGGCGTCGTATCGCAACATCAAGATGATCCGCGTCTATGCGCCCGTCATGGCGCCCGAGCAGGTGCTCATGCTCGTCTTGACCAAAGACCTCGGCGCCGACGACGTGACGGCGCTGCTGGGCACGGGCGCCTTTTCCGACGCGAACCCCTGGACGGCCGCCTTGCGCCGCGTGCCGGGGCTGCTGTAGGCGCGGGGGTTGGCGCGCGGCCTCGGGCAGGGGCAGCGGACGCGCGCGGCGCAGGTGCGGGCAGAGGGTGCGCGCGGCGCGGGAATGGGCAACGGGTGCGCCCGGCGCAAGTTTGGACGGCGGGCGCGGACGGCGCGGGAGGCGCCCGATGCGGGAGGCGCGAAGGGAGACGGTGAAGGCGGGCATGGAGCAGCTGCGCGATACGGAGCTTTCCATCGTGGGTGAGGCCTACGCCTCCTTTTCCGAGGCCTACCGCGTGAACGAGGCCCGCGCCTTGAACGCGCTCTACGCGCACGCAGGCGACCGCAGCGCCGATGCGCGCGCCGAGGTGGAGCCGGGCACGTGGTTTTCCCCCGAGCAGACAAAAGAGGCGCTGCTTTTCGGCTACGAGGGCTTTTCCGATGCCTTTTCCGCCAGCCAGACGCGCATGGAGCGCCTCGTGGCCGAACGCTACGAGTGGCGCGAGGAGAAGCGGCACGGCACGGGCGTCCACGGCGCGAACGTCATCGTCGAGCGCGTCGCGGCGGGGCACCCCGAGACCTTCACCCGCCCGCGCAGGCACATGCGCAAGAAACGCAGCGCGCATATCGTCTACGACACCATGTGCGCGGCCTCCACGCCGCCGGCCAGGCGCGTCGAGGCGGCGTGCGCGGTCATGGCGGCGGCGCGCGCGCTGGAGCGCATGGGCTACGAGGTGCGGCTGGATTTCGCGCTGGCGAAGTTTTCCGGCAACTCGATGGCAGACGACGCGACCTTGCTCTTCACCGTGGCGTTGAAGGGCTTCGGCGAGCCCTTCGTCGCTTCGCGCATGGAGTTTCCCCTCGCGGCCAAATGCGTGCTCTTCCATCTCGGCTGCTTTTGGGCGCACCGTTTCGCGGGCACGCCCATGGACTACGGGCCGGGCGAGGGCTATCCGCTGTCCTACGACCCGCGCCGCGTGAAGGCGATGGAGGCGTTCGCGCGCGGGCGCGGCGGGGTCTATTTGTCCGAGGACATCGTCGAGGTGCAGCTGGGGGCAGACCCGGTGCGCGTGCTCGAACGCGTGCTCGGCGCCGGCGGCGATACCGAGGCCCTGGCGCTGCACGTGCGCCGCAAGACCGCGATGAACGTGGCGGCAAACCCGAGGCAGGGCAAGCTCTTCTCCGGCGTTGGCGGCGGCGGTGCGGGGCGGGGCATGTATGGTGAAGGTGGTGCGTCTCGCGCGGCATCGGATGTTGCGCATGGTGAAGGGGGCGCGCCGGCCGTGTGGCCCGGCGGCGGTGATGAGGGCGCCAGTGCGGCGGGCGAACAGGACGGCGCGGCGGGTGAAAGCGGCGGAAGCGGCAGCAGCAGCGGTAACGGCGGCGGCGCCTTTTCCGACGGCGGCTCCTTGGACGGCTCAGTCTCCGGCAACGGCTTTTCACACGGCGGGAAACTTCCCCCTGCACCTCGGCCTTCTCCGAAGGCGGGCGAGGCGGACGCGATGGATGCCGACGACGCGCGCGGCGGCATGGCGGCGGGTGAAAGCGGGGCGGGCGTGCCGTCGCCCGAGGCAGCCCGGGGTGCTGCGGGTGCAGGCGGAAAACGTGTCGCCGAGATGCGCGATGCTGCGGATGGGGGCGACAACCCGGGCGATGCGGGCGTATCCTTTACCCGCGACGCAGGCGGCGGCAAGGCGGCCGGCGCGGACGGCGGGGCAGCCCGTGGCGACGACGCGGACGGCGCTGCAAACGACGCGGACGGCGCGGGCGATACGGGCGCCGCGCATGGCATGCAGGGCGCGGAGGGCGCGGGCGCCGCAGACGAGAGAGGAGCAGGGGGCATGGGCGAGCAAGGCGAGGCGGTCGAGGAGAGCCGCGACGGGCGCGGCAAGAAGGCGGCCAGCACCGAGGCGGACGGCCGCGACGAGGAGGCGGGCGCCATGGCGCACGAGCAGCAAGAACCCGAACCCGCGCAAGAGGAGCGGTCCTTGGAGCGCGACGAGGACCCCTTCGTCGTCATGTTGCGCAAGCGCTTCGTGCGCTTCGAGGAGGGCGCCTACCGCGAGCAGGTGCAAGCCGAGCGCATCCGCGCCGAGGCGCACCGTGCCGGACGCACCCCGCCCGCGCCGCCCATCACCGCCGAGAACAGCGAGGGCGGCTTCAAGCTGGGCGCGCCGCGCAACACCCCCTTTTCCATCAGCTACGTCCCGAAGAAGAAGTGAGGCTCCTCCCGCCGCGCGCACTTTGCCCGTGTCCACCTAGCGCGTCCGCGCGCCATGCGCGCGTTCAACACGTGCGTCACGGCGCAGGAGGCCTTGGACATCGTGCTCGCGCAGGCACGGGAAAACGGGTCGTGCTAGAATTGTAATACCGTACTACCGAATTCGGAGGCCAAGATGCTTGCAACAGTTTCGGCGAGGGTGCCGGTCGAGGTCAGAAACCAGGTGCACCAAAAGCTGCGCCGCGCCGGCTCGACGCCCTCCAAGTTCATCAACGACATGTACCTCAGCTTCCTAGACGGCGATCTGGACCTCCCGAAAAAGGCGGCCGCCACCCCGACGGGCGCGGCAGGCGCCGAGGTCGCAGACGCCCTCAGGCGCGCGACCTGCAATTTCGACAACCCCCTGCCCGCCTCCTTCGATTTTACGGCCGAACTTGAAGAGGGGAGGGCGGCCGGGCGTGAGGTTCTTGCTTGACACCAACGTCTTGGCGGATTTCTATCTCCAGCGGGAGCGCTTCAGCGAGAGCGTGAACGGCCTCGTCGCCTCGGCCATCTGCGGAGACGTCGAGCTTTGGGCGTCCGCGAAGTCGTACACGGACATCTTCTACGTAGGCCGGAAGCACTTCGCGCCCGAGGTCTTGCAAAACGCCTTCCTCGCGTCCTTTTCGTTCATCCACATATGCACGATCGGCAAAGACGAGCTCGAAAGCGCGGCGCGGCAGTGCTGGAACGACTTCGAGGACTGCCTGGTCTGCGTGGCGGCCGTGAAGGCGGACGCGGATTTCATCGTCACGCGCGACGCGAAGGGTTTTGCCGCGTCGACGATGGAGACCGCGACGCCGCAAGAGGCGCTTGACTTGCTTGCGGAAAGGGGGGAGGGCGGCACGGGCGCCGGCGTGCATCTCGGGCCGTCGGGAAAAGAGGACGGTGCATGCCCGTCGCCGTCCGGCACGAAGGATGCCGCGCGCTCGGGGCAGCCGCGTTTGGCGCGGCCGGCGGATTTTCGTGAAAAGGAGAGGTGAGTCCATGCGCAAGGCGATCGTACCTGGCACCTTCGACCCCATCACGGCGGGGCATCTCGACGTGGTGGAGCGGACCGCCAAGCTCTTCGACGAGGTGGTGGTCGCCGTCGCCGCCTCCGCCGACAAGCGCGGCCGCGGCACGCTTTTTGTCCTGGAAGAACGCGTCGAGCTTGCCCGCGAGAGCCTGGCTGCGTTGCCGGGCGTCGTCGTCAAGCCCTTCTCGTGCCTGCTCATGGACTTCGCGCGCGACGAGGGGGCAAGCGCCGTGGTGAAGGGGCTTCGCGCGACCATGGACTTCGAGGCGGAGTTCCAGATGGCGGCCGTCAACTACAGGCTACAGCCGGACATCGAGACGCTGTTCGTCATGTCCAGCCCCGAGCACATGTACGTGTCCAGCTCCATCGTGAAGGAGGTGGCAGGGCTTGGCGGCGACGTCGCCGGCCTCGTGCCGGCCGGCGTCGAGCGCGTCTTGCGCACGCGCCTCGGCACGCGTCAGTCTTCACCATGTTGCAAGCCAAATGCCCGCGCTTCGTGAAGCGGTAGTTGTGTTACAATGTGCGACAAACGATGCGGAGGAGGGCGTATGGCCAGCGCGACGATGACCGTGAGGCTCGATGCGGCGGAAAAAGACCTGATCGCAGGATATGCCAAGACGTTTGGGACGACGAGCTCCGATTTTTTGAGGAAGTGCGCCCTCCAGAGGATCGAAGACGAGCTGGACTACGCCGAGGCGCTTTCTGCCAAAGAGGAGTTCGACCGAGATCCCGCCACCGTCTCCTTTGCCGAGATCGAAAAGAAATACCTGCAGGATGTTTAAACTCGAGTTCTCGAAGAGGGCGCAGCGCCAGCTTGCGAAGATGAATCCGCAGGTGCGCAAAATCGTCCTCTTGTGGTTGAGGAAAAACGTGCACGGCTGCGACGACCCCCGCGCCCACGGCAAGGCCTTGCAAGGCGCCTATTCGGGGTTGTGGAGATACCGCGTCGGCGACTACCGGGTCATATGCGAGATCAGGGACGGCGACCTCGTCGTCCTCGCCCTGTCTTTGGGGCACCGCAGGGACGTGTACAAGAAAAGCCGCTAGACGCCTCCATCTTGCGCAGATGTAAACGCAAGGCTTTCGGTTTCGGAAAAAGGTGCAAAATCGCCCCTGAAATTGTTGGAAAAAGGTGCGAAACGGCCTTCAAATTTGTTGGAAAAAGTGCAAAATCCGCTAAAATTTATGGGAAAAAGTGGCATCCACAGTTTGGAGGCGGCAATGCTCGAGCGGAAGGCATATGCCCGGATGCGCGCGTGGAAGGACTCCCCGTCCAAGACGGCGCTGCTGGTCACGGGCGCGCGTCAGATAGGCAAGACCTACCTCGTCCGGAAGTTCGCGAAGGACAACTACGACAGCGTGATCGAGTTCAACTTCATCCTCGACCCGGACGCCAAGTCGCTGTTCGGGCAGGCGCGCTCGACGGACGACATCCTGATGCGCCTGTCGCTTGTCGCCGCCGGCAAGCTCGTAGCCGGCCGCACCTGCATCTTCCTCGACGAGATCCAGGAGGCGCCGGAGGCCCTCACGGCTGTCAAGGGGCTCGTGGACCGGGGCGGCTACGACTTCATCCTGTCGGGCTCGCTGCTTGGGGTGGAGCTGAACAGCATACGCTCGAATCCCGTGGGTTACGTTTCCACGCTCCTCATGTACCCTCTGGACTTCGAGGAGTTCTGCTGGGCGCACGGCGTCGCGCCCGGGGTCTTCGATCATCTCGCCGAGTGCCTTGCGCGGGAGCGTCCGGTCGATGAGGCCGTCAACGGGCGCATGGACGACCTGTTCAGGAAATACCTCGTCGTGGGCGGGATGCCCGATGCGGTTCGGACCTACATCGGCTCCAACAACCTGGGCATGGTGCGCGATGTGCAGGAATCGGTGCGGGACTGGTACCGCAGGGACATCATGAAATACTGCCCGAAGACCGACCGCCTGAAGGCGAAGGAGGCTTACGACCTCGTCCCCTCCGAGCTGGACAACCCGAACAAGCGCTTTGTGTTGAAACGCCTCGACGAGCACGCGCGCCTGCGCACCTACGAAGACGCGCTTTTGTGGATTGCGGCCGCCAACGTCGCGCTGCCCACCTACAACGTGGAAGCGCCCGCAGCTCCGCTGCTCGCGGCCAAGCAGCGCAATTTGTTCAAGCTCTTCTACTCGGATGTGGGTCTGCTCACGGGCTCGTATTCCAAGAAGGCGGCGCTGAGCATGCTCGACGCGGACTCGAAGGTCAACCATGGCAGCGTCTACGAGAACGCCGTCGCGCAGGAGCTTGCGGCGCACGGTTTCGACTTGTACTACTTCAACAGCAAGAAGCTCGGCGAGCTCGACTTCGTGGTGGAAGACCGCGATGGCCGCGTCGTGCCGATGGAGGTGAAGTCGGGGAAGGGGTATCGGCGGCACAGGGCGCTCGACCGCGTGCTTGAAGTGGAAAACCACCATCTCGACGGCGCCGTCGTCTTCGGGGGCGAGAACATCGAGCGTGCAGGCAAGGTGCTCTACCTGCCCGTCTACTTCGTCTCGCTGTTCAAAAACGAGTGAGCTGCCCTGCGCAAGCCGCCCTTTCGCCGCCTGCGCGCCGCGCGCCTTTTTCACCACGCGCACGCGCGGGAAAGGGCCGCGCCGGCCCGATGCCGGCACTTTTGGCATTGCGCCCGTATTTTCACCTGTCCTATACTTTCCGCCGGCAATTGGGGAAAACGGCCCCGCGCGGCTCCGCGTGACCCTGTGCGGCTCCGCACGGCACGGGCTGCCCCGTGCAACGCGGCAGAGCTTCGCATGGCAGCGCGGCGCCACATAACGCGCGCGGCGACGCATGGCATGCGCGGCGGCGCGGGTGCCTGCAACACCGCGCGGGCACGTGCGGCGCGGTGCGGGCGCCTGCAGCGCGGGCAAGGCCGTTTCACCACGAGACGAGGAGAGAAGCATGGACGCGACGGTATCGAAGATCATCAACAAGGCGCTCGACGGCGGCGTGCTCGACGAGAGGGAAAGCGCCGAGCTGCTGCGCTGGGACGACCTGTCCGACGAGGCCGCGCAGGTGCGCCTGGCCGGGCGCCGCTTCAGCGAGCGCTTGCTGCCCCGCGCCGAGATACACGGCCAGATAGGCCTCAACATCGGGCTGTGCCCGCAGGATTGCAAGTTCTGCTCGTTTGCCGCGAGCAACAAGGTCTTTTCCGAGGCCAGCGAGACGCCGATGGAGACGGTCGTGGACTACGTCGAGCTGCTCGAGGAAAAGGGCGCCAACGCCATCTACCTCATGACCACGGCAGGCTACGACCCCGAGAAGTTCCTCGAGTACGGGCGCGCCGCGAAAAAGGCGTTGAAGCGGGGCACGCCGCTCGTGGCGAACGTGGGCGACTTCGACGCCGACTACGCGCAGGAGCTGAAGCGCGCCGGCTTTTGCGGCGTCTACCATGTCATACGCATGGGCGAAGGCGAGTTCACCCGCTGCAGCGTCGAGCGCCGCTGGGAGACGATCCACGCGGCTCAAGACGCCGGCCTGCTTTTGGGCTCGTGCGTCGAGCCCGTGGGGCCGGAGCACACGGTGGAGGAGATTGTCGAGAAGACCATCATCACCCGCGACATGCACGCGCGCTTCTCCGGCTCGATGCGCCGCACGACCATCCCCGGCTCCGTGCTCGCGCCCCACGGCCAGCTGGGCTACGCGCGCATGGCCACCATCGTCGCCGCCGTCGCCTTGATCACCGGCGCCGAGATCGTAGGCAACTGCACGCACGAGCCCAACCAGCTCGCCGTCTTCAACGGGGCCAACCTCCTGTGGGCCGAGGTGGGCAGCAACCCGCGCGACACCGAGGGCAAGACCGAGGAAAACCGCGGCTGGACGGTGCCGAACTGCAAGGCGCTGCTCGAGGAGTGCGGCTGGGACGTGCTCGAAGGGCCGTCGGTGCTCTTCGCCGAATAGGGTAAAGCCCCGCTTGACAGGCCGCCCGCGTCGCTATCTCGCGGGCGTGCCTGTGCCCTTGCGCCGCCACGCCTGCCCGCGCCGCCATCTCGCGGGCGTGCCTGTGCCCTTGCGCCGCCACGCCTGCCCGCGCCGCCATCTCGCGGTTGCGCCGCCTCGCCGGCGCGTCCGTGTTCCCGCGCCCCTGCACGCGGATGCGCCACCCCGCCGTCGCGCCGGCGCGCCATCGCGCATGGGCCTGCCGCCGCCTTGCCTGCGCGCCGCGCGCCTTTTTCACCACGCGCACGCGTGGGAAAGGGCCGCGCCCGCGAGATTCACCTGCCCGCAACCTGCGCGCGGTGCTAGTATCTTGCAGCGAACCGAGACCTTTAAGAACGCGGCCCAAGAGAGGCCCGAAAGGGATGGTGGTGCATGGCTTTCTCACCCAAGACAAAAGCGGTCGTCTTGGACGCGGAGGCAGTCGAGCGCGCGCTCACGCGCATGGCGCACGAGATCCTCGAGTCCAACAGCGGCGCGGACGGGCTGGCGCTCGTCGGCATCGTCACGCGCGGCGACCTGATCGCCGCCGAGCTGGCCCGGCGCATCGAGGCCATCGAATCGGCGAAGGTGCCCGTCGGGCGCCTCGACATCAGCTTCTACCGCGACGACGTGGCAAGCTACGCCCCCGAGGTGCACCGCACCGACGTCCCCTTCGCCCTAGACGGCAAGACGGTCGTGCTCGTGGACGACGTGCTCTACACGGGGCGCACGGTCCGCGCGGCCCTCGACGCATTGCGCGATTTCGGGCGCGCGAGCCGCGTGCAGCTGGCCGTACTCGTGGACCGCGGCCATCGCGAGCTGCCCATACGCGCCGATTTCGTGGGAAAGAACGTGCCCAGCTCCCCGGACGAGAGCGTGCGCTTCTTCTACGAGCCGCTCGACGGCCGCACGAGCGTCGAGATCTTGGAGGCGGGACGGGCGGGCCATGCCGGCGCGGCGCCCGTGGCAAGCGCGCATGCCCTCGACGCCGCCTTCACCAGCGCGATGGGAGGCGAGTAGCCCATGCTCGGCACGCACAGAAGCCTCATCGACATAGAGGACCTGACGGCTGCGGAGATAGTCGAGATCCTCGATTGCGCGCGCTCGTTCAAAGAGGTGAACGACCGCGAGATAAAGAAGCTGCCCACCTTGCGCGGGCGCACCATCGTGAACCTCTTTTTGGAGCCGTCCACGCGCACGCGCACGAGCTTTGAAATCGCGGCAAAGCGCCTGTCGGCCGACGCCATCAACTTCTCGGCGTCCAGCTCGTCTACGAAGAAGGGCGAGTCGCTGGCAGACACGGCCGCCACGCTCGATGCGATGAACGCCGACCTCGTCGTCGTGCGCAGCCGCCAGGAGGGCGCGCCGCGCGTGATCGAGCGCCATGTCCGCGCCTGCGTGGTAAACGGCGGCGACGGCAAGCACGAGCACCCCACGCAGGCATTGCTCGACGCCTTCACCATGCGCGAGCGCTTCGGCTCGCTTGAGGGGCTGAGGGTGGGCATCGTGGGCGACGTCGCGCACTCCCGCGTCGTCGGCTCGCTTGCGCCCCTGCTCGTCATGCTGGGCGCCGATCCCGTGCTCATAGGGCCGCCCACGCTCATGCCGGCCTGCCCGCACGAGCTGTGCCGCGAGGCCGCCATCGCATCCGGGCGCGCGGGGGATGGCGAAGGGGAAGGCGGCGCCGAACCGCCGACGCCGCTTCGCGTCTGCCACGCGCTCGACGAGTGCCTGGCAGAGCTGGACGTGCTCTACATGCTGCGCATACAGATGGAGCGCCTGGAGGGCGCGCCGCTGCCCGGCTTGCGCGAGTACGCGGCGCTTTACGGCATCGACATGCGCCGCCTGTCCGCGATGAAGCCGGGGTCGGCCATCATGCACCCCGGCCCGGTGAACCGCGGCGTGGAGCTGTCTTCCGAGGCGGCGGACGCGGCCCAATCTCTTATACTCGACCAGGTGAACGCGGGGGTGGCGGTGCGCATGGCCGTCATGTACCTGCTGCTCGGAGGTGATCCGCATGGCCTTGCTGCTTGAAGGCGCGCATATCGTCGACCCGCAAGTGGGGCTCGACGGCCCGGCGAGCGTGCTCGTGCGCGACGGGCGCATCGTGGAGGTGGGCGCGCAGGTGGAAAAGCCCGCCAAGTGCGTCGTGCGCGATTTGTCCGGCTGCCACCTTTTCCCGGGCCTCGTGGACGCGCATGTGCATTTCCGCGACCCCGGCTTGGAGTACAAGGAAGACATCCTCTCCGGCATGCGCGCGGCGGCGCGCGGCGGCTTTACGGCGGTGGCGCCCATGGCCAACACGAAGCCTGTCATCGACACGGGCGCGCTCGTGGCCTACGAGCTGGAGAAGTGCGCATGGGAGCCGGGCCGCACGCGCGTCGTGCCCGTGGGCGCGTGCACGAAAGGCCTTGCGGGCGCGGAGCTGGCAGAGATGGGCGACATGGCGCAATGCGGAGCGGCGGCCTTTTCCGACGACGGGCGCGGCATCCAGGACAGCGGCACGATGCGCCGCGTCATGGACTACGCCAAGATGCTCGGCCGCCCCGTCTTGTCGCATTGCCAAGACGAGGGGCTTGTCGCCGGCGGCGTGGCCGACGAGGGCGCGGTCTCGACGGCGCTCGGGCTTGCGGCCTGGCCTGCGGCGGGCGAGGAGGTCCAGATAGCCCGCGACGTCGAGCTTGCCCACCTCACGGGGTGCAGGCTGCATGTCCAGCACGTCACGACGGCGCGCGGCGTCGAGATCGTGGCGCGCGCGAAGGCAGACGGCGTGCCCGTCACCTGCGAGGCCACGCCGCACCATCTCTTCCTCGACTCCTCGTTTATCAAGCGCCAAAGCTACGACACGGACCTGAAGGTGAACCCGCCGCTGCGCAGCGCCGCCGACGCGCGCGCCTTGCAAGAGGCGCTGCTCGACGGCACCATCGACATGGTCTCGACCGACCATGCCCCGCATGCCGCGCACGAAAAGGCGCTCGAGTTCAACCTCGCGCCCTTCGGCACGGCGGGGCTGGAGACGGCCCTTGCCGCCGTGCTCACCTGCCTCGTGTCGGACCGCGGCGACGGCTTCGACGCCGCCGAGTGGACGGGCCTTGCGCCTGCGCGCATGGGCCTTGCGCGCCTCGTCGAGGCCATGGCCATCGCCCCGCGCAAGCTGCTGGGCTGCGAGCCTGTGCGCATCGAGCGCGGCGGGCTTGCGGATTTCACCGTCGTGGACCTGGACGCGAGATGGACGGTGGACGCGGCGGACTTCGCGTCGAAGGGCAAGAACTCGGCGTTTCTCGGAAAGCACATGCGCGGGCGGGTCGTGGAGACCTACACGGCCGGCTACGCGACGTTTCAAGACGGAGAGGTGACGTTTTAGACATGGCGCTATCGAAAGGCACACCCGCCGTGCTCGTCCTCGAAGACGGCACGGTCTTTGAAGGCACGAGCTGCGGCGCCGAAGGCGAGGCGATAGGCGAGCTGTGCTTCAACACCTCGATGACGGGCTACCAGGAGATCGCGAGCGACCCGAGCTACTGCGGCCAGATCGTCGCCTTGACCTACCCGCAGATAGGCAACTACGGGGTGAACGCCGAGGACATGCAGTCGCGTGAGCTGTTCTTCTCCGGGCTTGTCGTGCGCGACATGTGCGCGCGCCCGAGCAACTTCCGCTCTACCCAGCCGTTGCCGGATTTCCTGAAAAAGAGCGGCGTCGTGGCCATCGAGGGCGTCGACACGCGAAAGCTCGTGCGCCATATACGCGAGCACGGCGCGATGCAGGGCATCATCTCGACGGGCGCGCACGGCGCGGCGGCGGCAGACGCGGCGCTCAAGCGCCTCGCGCAGGCGCCAGGGCTTGTGGGGCGCAACCTCGTGGCGGAGGTCTCGGTCGAGTCCCCCTATATCCTGCCCCCCTTCAATTGCGAGAAGAAGAAGCGCGTCGTCGCCTTCGACTGCGGGGTGAAGACCAATATCCTCACCGGGCTTTCCACGCGCGGCTGCGAGACGGTGGTCGTGCCCTGGGACACGCCGGCGGAGGAAGTGGAAAAGCTCGAGCCCGACGGCGTGTTCTTCTCCAACGGGCCGGGAGACCCCGAGGCCGTGGACGCGACGGCCGAGGCCGCCCGCGTCTTGCTCGGCCAGGTGCCCGTCTTCGGCATATGCCTCGGGCACCAGATGATCTCCAGGGCCGCGGGCGCGCAAATCGAGAAGCTGCCCTACGGGCACCACGGCGGCAACCAGCCCGTCATGAACCTGCGCACGGGCGCCGTCGAGATCACGGCGCAAAACCACGGCTTCGGGCAGGTCTTCTCCAGCCTAGGACCGCTTCTGCCGGCCGAATCCGGCGGTGTCGCCGAGCACCCAAAGGACGGCGACTTGCGCTTTTGGACCGGGCGGCGCTGCGCGCCCGTCGTGGCAAACGAGCGCTTCGGGCGCATACAGCTCACCCACGTGAACCTCAACGACGGCACGCCCGAGGGCATGGCGTTTCTCGACATCCCGGCTTTTTGCGTGCAATACCACCCGGAGGCCGCGCCCGGCCCGCACGACTCGTCGTACCTGTTCGACGCCTTCATGCGCCTCATGGACGGCCGCGACGACTACCTGGACATCGAGGTGCGCGACACGCGCGTCTTTTCCGAGGGCAAAGGAGGCGATCGCTAGTGCCGCGCCGCGACGACATCAAGAAGATCCTGCTCATAGGCTCCGGCCCCATCGTCATAGGCCAGGCCTGCGAGTTCGACTACTCGGGCACCCAGGCCTGCCGCGTGCTCGAAGAAGACGGCTACGAGGTCGTGCTCGTGAACTCGAACCCGGCCACCATCATGACCGACCCGGCCACGGCCTCGCGTACCTACGTCGAGCCCATCACGGCCGAGGTCGTGGCCTGCATCATCGAGCGCGAGCGCCCCGACGCGCTGCTGCCCAACATGGGCGGCCAGACGGCGCTGAACTGCGCGGTCGAGCTGGCCGAGTCGGGCGTGCTCGACAAGTACGGCGTCCGGATGATCGGCTGCGACCTTGAAGCCATCCAAAAGGGCGAGGACCGCAAGCTCTTCGCCGAGGCCATGGGGCGCATCGGGCTGGAGGTGGCCAAGAGCGGCTACGCCTATAGCGTGGCCGATGCCGAGAAGCTGGCAGGCGAGCTGGGCTTTCCCCTGGTCTTGCGCCCGAGCTTCACCTTGGGCGGCGCCGGCGGCGGCATCGCCTACACCCTCGACGAGCTGCGCGAGATCGTCGCGCAAGGCCTCGAGCTGTCGCCTGCCGGCGAGGTGCTCGTGGAGGAGAGCATCATCGGCTGGAAAGAGTACGAGATGGAGGTCATGCGCGACTCTGCGGGCAACGGCATCATCATCTGCTCGATCGAAAACTTCGACGCGATGGGCGTGCACACGGGCGACTCCATCACCGTGGCGCCCGCCCAGACCCTGACCGACGTCGAGTACCAGCGCATGCGCGACGCCTCGCTGGCCATCCTCGAGGAGATCGGCGTCGAGTGCGGCGGCTCCAACGTGCAATTCGCCGTCAACCCCGACAACGGGCGCCTCATCGTCATCGAGATGAACCCGCGCGTGTCGCGCTCCTCGGCTCTCGCGTCCAAGGCCACGGGCTTTCCCATCGCCAAGATGGCGGCCAAGCTCTCCGTGGGCTATACCCTCGACGAGATCGTGAACGACATCACCCGCGCCACGCCGGCGTGCTTCGAGCCGTCCATCGACTACGTGGTCACCAAGGTGCCGCGTTTCGCCTTCGAGAAGTTCAAGGGCACCGACGACACGCTGTCC
>CAVFDV010000014.1:3054-21005 GCA_963621315.1 Oscillibacter sp. MSJ-31 | reverse complement strand
TGATGGCCTTCTTGGTCTGGTTCTCGTAGGAGGTCTGGGTGGAGAAGCAGTTGGTCACGAGCACGAGGCAGTCCTGGACGTCTTGCCACTTGATGGAGCTCTCGTTTTTGTTGTACTTGCCCTGCTGCTTTATGTAGGCGTCGATCGCGCTGGTAAGGGCGCTGCGGGCGGCTTTCTCCGGCGAGCCGCCGTTTTCGAGCCAGGAGGAGTTGTGGTAGTACTCCTGCATTTGGAAGGTGCGCGAAAAGCACAGGCAGGCCATGATCTTCACGCTGTAGTCGGGCAAGTCGTCGCGGTCGCGCCCGCGGCGACTCGCCTCGATGCAAAACGGCTCGGTCAAGTAGTCGGCGCCGACCTTTTCCAGCACGTAGTCCTCGATGCCCTTGGGGTAGCAGAACTCCTCTTCGGCAAAGGCGCCGTCTTCGCCTTCGACGCGCAGGCGGAAGGTGACGTTGGCGTTGACCACGGCCTGGCGGCGCATGGTCTCGCGAAACCACTCGTGCGGCACGTCGATGTCGGTGAAGACCTCGAGGTCGGGGCGCCATTTGATGGTGGTGCCGGTGCGGCTCGGCTCGTCGGAGGGCTCGACCTCGAGCGCCTTTTTCCTCGCGCCGACGACTTTTCCCTTCTTGAAGTGCAGCCGGTACCTGTTGCCGTCGCGCCAGACGTCCACGTCCATGTACTCTGAGGCGTATTGCGTGGCGCACGAGCCCAGCCCGTTCGTGCCCAGCGAGAAGTCGTAGTCGCCGCCGTCGTTGTTGTCGTACTTGCCGCCGGCGTAAAGCTCGCAAAAGACCAGCTCCCAGTTGAAGCGCTTCTCCTTCGCGTTCCAGTCGAGCGGGCAGCCGCGCCCGCGGTCTTCGACTTGCAGCGAGCCGTCGGCAAAGACGGTGAGGGTGATGAGGTCGCCGAAGCCCTGGCGCGCCTCGTCGACCGCGTTGGACAAGATCTCGAAGGCGGCGTGCGCGCAGCCGTCCAGGCCGTCCGAGCCGAATATGACCGCAGGGCGCAGGCGGACGCGCTCCTCGTCTTTCAGCTGGCGGATGCTGTCGTTTCCATAGTTGGCCATATGCGTGCTGCGCCTGCTCTTTCGATGGTCGTGGTGCGCCGCATGCGGTCGTGTGCGGCGCGGTGCAAAGAAAAAGCCCGTTTCCGCACCCGCCCTTGAAACGCGCGGGCAGCCGGCTGGGGCTTCGGAGCTTTGTCCTGGAGACGAACTTTAGCATAACGCCCGGCGCACTCGGCGGCGGGCGTGCCTTTTCACCGGAGACCTTCTGGTGAAAGCCTTTGGTGAAGGGGGTCGGCGAAAGGCTCCGGTGAAAGCTTTTGCGGTGAAGGCGCCCGGCGAGAGGCCTCAGCCGACGTCGACGGGCCAGAAGTGGTAGCCGAACGAGTCGGCGTGCAGCACGTCGAACTCGTAGCCGTTTGCCTTGAACCACTCGATCATGCGCGGCAAGGCCTCGACGGTGGTGCCCTTGGCCTCGGTGTCGTGCATGAGCACGCAGCACGAGTTGTTCTCGGCGGCCTCGCCCGTGACGTTGTCGTATATCTCGTCGGCCGAAAGCCCGCGCGGCGAGGCGTCGCCGCTTGACGTGTTCCAGTCGAAGTAGTGGTAGCCCTTCTCGCCCGCCTCGGTGCAAAGCTCCTGGTAGAGGCTGCGGTTGTAGTCGTTCACGCTGCCGCCCGGGAAGCGTATGAGCGTCGGCTTGGAGCCGGTCTCGGACTTCACCGCCTCGCCGATTTTCTCGATGGAGTTCCAAAAGGCGTCGGCAGACGCGTAGACCGTGTCGTAGTCGTGGTCCCAGGTGTGCAGGCCTATTTGCATGCCCGCCGCCCAGATGTCTTTCACGTAGTCGAGGTGCCCGCTCGTGCCTATGACGAACCACGTGGCCTTCACGTCGTATTTCTCGAGTATGTCCAAGATCTTGTGGGTGTTTTCCGACGGGCCGTCGTCGAAGGTCAGGTAGCACACCTTGCGCCCGGGCTTGGTGCGGTTGTCGCTGTCGGAGGTGGCCGTGCGCGTGTCCTCGCCGCTTGTCTGCGTGCTCGCGTTGTCCGCCCCGCTTGCGTCTGTGTCCGATTGGGCCGTCGCGTCCGTGCCGCTTTCTTGGGCGCCTTGCGTCTGCGCCGCGTCGCCCGCACCCTGCTGCTGCACGCCCGCGTCCTGGCCGGAGCTGACGGCAAGGGCGATGCACGCGCTGGCCGCGAGGAAGAGCAAGAGCACGACGATGAGCACGACCAGCACGCGCCGCAAGCCCTTGTTCGCCGCCTTTTGCTCCTCGGCGCGCACGTCGTGGTAGCTTGTCGTGTAGCGGTAGCTTTGCCCTTTGCCGTCGTCGCGTTTGCCCGCCATGGTGCCCGTGCCTCTCCTTTTTTCCCGCGTTTTCGTCTCGCGTTTTGCCGCGCCTATTCTAGCCCCGTCTCCTCGGGAAGCCCGAGCGCTATGTTCATGTTTTGCACCGCCGCGCCCGAGGCCCCCTTGCCCAGGTTGTCGAAAAGCGCGACGAGGCCCGTCTGCTCCGCGGTGCCGCTTGCCTCGATGCGCAGGCGGTTCGTGCCCGCCAGCTCGGCGGCATAGAGCGTGGACGGTTCCTCGGAAAAAGGCGCGACCTGCACGAAGCGCGCGCCCTCGTAGTGCCGGGTCAGGGCCTCGCGCACGTCGCGGGCATGCGGCGCGCCGTCCAGCAGGCGGTTGTGCAGGGTGATGCCCACCGCCATGCCGCAATAGTAGTCGTCGATCACGGGCAGGAAGGCCGGCGCATGGGCAAGGCCGCACACGCGCTGCATCTCGGGCAGGTGCTTGTGGGCAAGACCGCGCGCGTAGACGCCGGGAGCCGCAAGCTCGGGCGCGCGGTTCGCATCCTCGTAGGCGGCGATCGCCTTCTTGCCGCCGCCGGAATATCCCGTGAGCGAGAAGCAGGAGAGGGGGTAGTCGGCGGGCAGCATGCCGCATGCCACGAGCGGCGCGACAAGGGCGATGAAGCCCGTGGCATGGCAGCCGGGGTTGGCGATGCGCCGCGCGCCGGCGATGCGCGCGCGTTGCGCGCCGTCCAGCTCGGGAAAGCCGTAGACCCAGCCTGCGGCGACGCGGTGCGCGGTCGAGGCGTCGATGATGCGGGCGTTTGTGCCCCGCGCCAGATCGACGGCCTCGCGCGCGGCTTCGTCGGGCAGGCACAAAAAGACGAGGTCGGCGGCGGCGATCAGCTTGCGGCGCTCGTCGGCGTCGTGGCGCAGGCTCTCGTCGATGCGCAGCAGCTCGACATCGTCGCGCGCCTCGATCCGCTCCACTATCTGCAGGCCCGTCGTCCCGCTCTGCCCGTCTATGTAGACCTTCGCCTTGCCCATGCGCCTCGTTTCCTTTCCGCCGCCTGCCGCCGCAAGGCCTGCGCCCCGCGCGCGGCGTTTCCTCATATGCGCGCGCCGCTTCGCCCGCTCGCTCGTGCGCGCCCGCGTCCGCGGTGTTTCACGTGCCTGCGCTGCACCGTGCGCCACGCGCCCGCAGCAGCCCGTGCCCGCGCGCCTCGCATGCGATGCGCGGTGCAACGGGTGCGAGTATACGGCGTATCGCTTCGCTAGAATATGGCGAAGACGACAGGAGACGAACCCGCGCGCGGGCCGCAAAGGGCCTGCGCGCCTTTCACAGGAGGTGCAAGGGATTCATGGGCATCGAGGATTTCGCAGGCCCGGTCGAGCTGTTCTTGTCCGACATACACGGCGAGCACGAGACCGCGCAGCGCATAGTGGACAGCTTGCACGGGCCGGGTGTGTCCGGGCTGCATTTCCTGGGCGACGTCTACGACAGAGGCCCTGCGCCTGACGCGGTCGTGGACATGCTCGCCGCGTGCCCGCACGCCGACATCCAATGGGGCAACCACGACATCGTGTGGATGGGCGCGGCGGCAGGCCAGCCGGGCTGCATCGCGCATGTGGTGCGCATATGCGCGCGCTACGGCAACCTTTCCGTGCTCGAAGACGTCTACGGCATCGATTTGTCCGCGCTTTCCGAGTTCGCGCAGCGCGCCTACGCGGACGACCCGTGCGCGGCCTTCGGGCTGAAAGGCTCGCCGGCCCTTTCGGAGGCCGAGATGGAGCGCCACGTGAAAATCCAGAAGGCCATGGCCATCATCCAGTTCAAGGTCGAGGCCGCTTTGATCGACGCGAACCCCTCGTTTGGCCTTGAAGGACGCAAGCTGCTCGGACGCGTCGATTTCGCGCATGGCGCAATCGAGCTTGACGGTAAAACCCACGAGCTGCTCGACTGCGTCTTTCCCACGGTGGACCCATCCGACCCCTACCGCCTTTCGGACGGCGAGCGCGGGGTGCTCGACGCGCTTGCCGGATCCTTCACCGCCTGCGAAAAGCTGCAGCGCCATATCCGCGTCTTCTTGGACCGCGGCAGCCTCTACAAGATATGCGGCGATTTGCTGCTCTTCCATGCCTGCGTGCCCTTGAACGCCGACGGCAGCTTGAAGGAGGTGGAGCTGTATGGCAGGCGCTACAAGGGCCGCGCGCTCTTCGACGCCGTGGACGCGCAGGTGCGCGCCGCCTTCACCGCAGCCGACGCCGCCGAGCGCCGTCGCGGCCTCGACATGCTGTGGTACCTGTGGCTAGGCCCCGGCTCGCCGCTTTTCGCCAAGTCCAAGATGGCCACCTTCGAGCTGTACTACGTGGCCGACAAGGACGCGCGCCGCGAGGAGAAAAACCCCTTCTACACCCTGTGCGGCGACGCGGAGGTGCTCGCGGGCATCTTCGGGGACTTCGGCATGGACGCGGCCCGCTCGCGCATCGTATGCGGGCACGTGCCGGTGAAGGTGAGAGACGGCGAGGACCCCGTGAAGTGCGGCGGGCGCCTCGTCTGCATCGACGGCGGCATGTCCAAACCCTACCGCTCCAAGACGGGTGTCGCCGGCCTCTCGCTGGTGAAAGACGCGCGCGGCCGCCTCTTCCTCGCGGCGCACGGACTGCCGGGAGAGGGCGGCGCCGACGCGGCTTCGGATGGGCGGGCGCGCCTTTGGGACGAGGTGCGCGAACTGCAGATGCTAAATTCCTAGCAAAATACTAGGAATTTACTTGACACAGCCGGGGCGCGGGGCGAATAATGCGCGCAAGCTTTCGGCGAAGAGAGGCCGAGAGGGGCGCATACGGCACTCGACTCGGCCCGCGTGCGCAAGATTGCGAAAAGGAAGGAAAGGCAACATGGCAGTGAAAGCGCTCAACCGCATCGACGAGCTGATCGGCAACACGCCGCTCATCGAGCTTGCAACGCAAGGTGCGGCCCACGTCTACGGCAAGCTCGAGTACACGAACCCCGGCGGTTCGGTGAAAGACCGCATCGCGAAGGCCATCATCGACGACGGGCTGGAGAAAGGCGAAATCGACTCCGACACGGTCATCATCGAGTCCACCTCCGGCAACACCGGCGTCGGCCTTGCCATGATCGGCGCGGCCTACGGGTTGAAGACCATCATCTTCATGCCCAACACCATGTCCGTCGAGCGCCGCAAGCTTATTTTGGCTTACGGCGCCGAGCTGCGCCTCGTAGACGGCGGTGTGCCCCTGGCAAACGAGGAGGCCGCCAAGCTGCTTGCGGCCACGCCCAACAGCTTCGCGCCCGGCCAGTTCGTAAACGAGGTGAACGTCGAGGCCCACTACAAGACGACCGGGCCCGAGATTTGGCGCGACACCGACGGCGAGGTCGCTGCCTTCGTGGCCGGCGTGGGCACGGGCGGCACCCTCACGGGCACGGGCAAGTACCTGCGCGAGCAAGACCCGGACGTGAAGCTCTTCGCCGTCGAGCCCGAGGAGTCGCGCATACTCGAGGGCGGCGAGAACTCCCCGCACAAGATCCAGGGCATCATGCCGGGCTTCATCCCCGAGATCCTCGACCAGAACCTCTACGACGAGATCGTGCACGTCTCCTCGCAAGAGGCCATGGACAGGCAGCGCCGCCTCGCGCGCGAGCAGGGCATCTTCGTCGGCATCTCGGCCGGCGCGGCGGCCGAGGCCGCGGCCAGGCTGGCCGAGCGCGACGAGTTTGCGGGAAGAAACATCGTGGCCGTGCTGCCCGACACCGGCGAGCGCTACCTTTCCATGCTCGAGTTCGAGGACTGAGAAGGCGGCTTTCCCAAGATGCGGGCGGCGGGCGAGCGGGCAGGCGAGCAGGAAAGAGGCGGCGGGCGGGGCGCCTCGGAAGGCGGGGGAGGCGCCTCTTCCGGCGCTGCCGCTTTCGCTTCCGCCCCCACCGCTCCTGCTGCCGCCGGCACTACTGCCGACCCGGCCCCGTTCGCGCCGCCGTCCCATCCGCCGGCCCGAAAACGCGCCGCCGGCGCCGCATCCGGCGCGGGCGAAGCCTTGGCCGTTCCCGTCGTGGGCCGCGACGAAGGCGGCCTTTTCCTCACGGACGGCGTCCTCGAGCTGCGCGCCGGCTTCTCGCACCTTTCCCGCCGCATACGCCCGGGCGCGTTGCAGCGCGAGCTTGTGGTGCGCGCGGCGCGCGTGAAGTCCGCGGCATGCCCCGTCCGCGTCCTCGACGCGACGGCAGGCCTGGGCGAAGACGCCTTCCTCTTGGCCGCAGCCGGCTGCGAGGTGGACCTCTACGAGCGCGACCCCGCCATAGCGGCGCTCCTTTCCGATGCGCTCGCGCGCGCGCGTACCGACCCCGCCTTGCGCGAGGCGGCCTTGCGCATGCGCTTGCACGAGCAAGACAGCATCCCCGCGCTTGCCGCCCTATCATCGCCGCCCGATGTCGTCTTGCTCGACCCCATGTTTCCCGCGAGGGAAAAGAGCGCGGCGGTGAAAAAGAAGTTCCAGCTTTTGCAGCGCCTCGAAAAGCCCTGCGACGACGAGGCGGCCTTGCTCGGCGCCGCGTGCGCCGCCCGCCCGAAGAAGGTCGTGGTGAAGCGCCCGGCAAAAGGGCCTGCCCTTGCGGGCAGCACCCCCGACTACTCCATATCCGGCAAGGCGATCCGCTACGACTGCTATATCCCCGCCTGAACTCCCCGCTTCCCGGGCGCGAAGCGCTTTTACGCAGTGTTAAAGGACGAGCAGGGACGAAAAGGGATGAAACGGGACGCAAGTTGTGAACTTCGCCCCGCGCGCCGCCTTTCGCGCCGTCTGTCCGTCATAGTCCTTTTCGCAAGGACACGAGCCGCAAGCGACGCCGAAGGGGCGCGCCCAGGCAAGAGGACAAAGGAGTTTCACCATGAAGATCTCTGCACGCAACCAGCTGGAAGGCACCATCTCCAACGTCAAGGAGGGCGCCGTCAACGGCGTCGTCACCATCGACTTGGGCGGCCAAAGCGTCAAGGCCGACATCACGATGGAGTCCATCAAAGAGCTCGGCCTGGAGACGGGCAAGAAGGCCTGGGCCATCGTCAAGGCCACGAGCGTCATGTTCGCGACCGACAAGATCGCCGGCCTCTCGGCGCGCAACCAGCTGCCCGGCACGGTGGTGAAGGTGAAGGAAGGCGCCGTCAACGGCCACGTGAGCATCGAGCTTGCAGGCGGCGCGCGCGTTTCCGGCTCCATCACCAACGAGGCCATCGAGGACCTCGGCCTGAAGGAAGGCGCCAAGGCCGTGGCCGTCGTCAAGGCAAGCGACGTGATGGTGGGCGTCGAGTAGAAGGCACCGTCTGGTGAAGACGCGCCCCGCGCTTTCGCGCGGGGCGCGTCTTTTCTGCGCAAGAGCGCGCCCGGGCGCGCTCGGCGCGCCGCACGGGATGCCTTGCCAAAAGGCGTCCCGTGCGGCGTGCCTCAACACTCGTAGACGATGGCGCCCAGATTGTCCGTGGCGCACTCTCCCGCTGCCGCCAGGCGCCGCGCAAAGCCCCCATCTGCGGCGATGCGCTTCATCTCGCGCACGAGGGCGCGCGTCGCCTCCGTCTTCACGATGGCGACGTCTATCCACTCGCGCTGCATGGGCACGAACGCCAAGCGCTCGTCGCCTTCGGCATGCGCGCGCGTCCCGATGGCGACGTCGGCACGCCCCGAGGCGACCATCTCGGCCGCGAGGCGCCCGCTCGCATAGCACCCGGCGTAGCCTTCGACGAGCCTTCCGCTCGCTTCGAGGGCAAGCAGCTGCTGGTCGAGCAAGACGCGTGCGCCGCAGCCCTTCTCGCGGTTCGCCAGGCGCACGCCCTCTTTCAGCAACGCGCCCCAGCTCTCGATCCCCTTCGGGTTGCCGCGTGCCACGACAAAGCCCCGCATCCGCGAGGCGACGCGCATGACGACCAGGGGCAGCCCCGGCACGAGGCGCTGCACGTAGGGCACGTTGTAGGAGTTGGAGCGGTGGTCGTAGAGATGGGAGAAGGCCGCGTGCGCCGCATCTCCGTAGAGGCAACGCAGGGCATCGTAGCTCGTCCGATGCAAGCGGCGCGCAGATGCGCCGGCCTCGGCCAGCTCTCCTGCGAAGAGGTCTGCCGCCAGCACGTCGCCTGCGAGGACGAAGCCGTCGTCTGCGCCGCCGCTTGCGTCCGCGCCGCCCATGCCCGCGCCGGCCGCCTCGCGGCCCGCATCACCGCCGACCGTGCCATGCGCGCCGGTTTGCCCCGCGCGCGCCGCGCACGCCGCGCACGCCGCGCCTTTTGCCTGCACGTTGCCCTGCGCCTTGCGCGCGGCGAGGAACTCGTCGATGCCGCCCGGGGTGAAGAAGAGCTTGCGCCCGATGCGAAACGAGGGCAGCTCGCCCGACTTGGCCAGCGCGTAGACGGCGTTTCTCCCTATGTGCAAGATGCCCGCAACCTCGGACGCGTTCAATTGCTCCTCGTAGCCCATGGCCATCTCCGTCTGCTTCGGCCCTTCCCGTTCCCGCTGCCGCCCGCGGCCCTATGCGCCCGCTACCTCGGCAACAGCGGGTTTAAGAGCGGGTCCTTCTTGTCCTCGTAGAGCACCTTCACCATGCCCTCGTCGAGGTCGTCGGCCTTCACCGTCGTGCTGTAGACCATGGCATGCGACAGGCACGCGTCGTGGCACAGCCGGCAGCCGACGCATTTCGCGGGCTGGAAGATGAGCGTGCCCTGCTTGTCGTCGTCTTGGGCAAAGCGCAACGCCCGCGTGATGCAGTTTTGCGCGCACATCCCGCAATAGCGGCAGCGCGACTCGTCTATGGACACGTCGGCCCAAAAGCGGCTCTCGACGCATTGCCCGCGCGGGCGCGTCCCGATGCGGTCGAGCATCTTCAGAAGGCGCGCCGAGCGGTAGGTGTCCACGTCGAAGCGCTCCTCCATGCGCATGATCACGCGCTCGTCGCCCTTCTTCTTCGGCGCCTGGCCTGCGTACTTGTCCACGCTGTCGCCCACGGCCTGGGTGAGAAACCCCGCGATCTGGTTGCCCGCGTCCTTGAACGCGTCGCGGCGCGCGACCTGCCCCACCGAGGCGACGCGCCCCCGGTGCTTCACCACGAGCGCCTCGGGCACCTTTCTCGCGAGGCGCAAGGTCCCCTCGACGCCCCACAGCTCGAAGAGGCGCCGCAGCTCGCCCACCATCTGCTCGAAGCGCGGGGAAGGCCCGTTCACCTCGCATTCTTCGCAGCCCAGGTGCATGAGGGTCGCGGCCTTCACCCCGTAGGCGAAAAGCCCGGCCAAAAGGTACTCGTCGAGGTAGTCCAGGCACGGCAGCACGACCACGCGGCTCGTGTCGATGCTCGTCTCTTTCGCGTCGCGCGCGCACATGAACAAGGCGTTGCCCCCGCATGCGGCCGCCGAGGCCTGCGCGCTTTTCACGATGCTTCCCGCATCCGGCGCCGAGCTGAGCATGCTCGAGGTGGGGCAGACGGACACGCACGCGCCGCAGTCCGTGCATGCCGCGTCCTCTATCGAGATGCGCCCCACCATGCGCCGTATCGCGTCGTGGCGGCACGCGTTCAGGCAGGCGCGGCACTTCGAGTTCCAGTTGCGCATGTACAGGCAGCGGCGCGGCAGCACCTTGATGGTCGTCTCGGCGAGCTTGTCGCTGACCGCCTCTATCTGGTCGATTTTAGCCATGCGCTGCAGTATACGGCGTGCGCGGCCGGCTTTGGCGTGTAACCTGCCGTTTACACGGGCGCGGTATTCTTTACGGTCGCACCGCGCGAAAGCGTGGTAGTTTTCTCGTTGAAAAACGGCGCCTGGGCGTGCCGTGCAACAGAAAGGTCCGGCGAGGCAATGTTCGAATCCAACGCGGCAGACCGCGATTACGTGCTGAAAAGCGTCCACGAGCGCAACATCCACTTCATCCGCCTGTGGTTCACCGACGTGCTCGGCCAGATGAAGTCCTTTGCCATCACCCCAAGCGAGCTGGAGGCCGCCTTCGACGAGGGCATGGGTTTCGACGGCGCGTCCATCGAGGGTTTCGCGCGCGAGACCGAAAGCGACATGCTGGCCGTGCCCGACGCCTCCACCTTCCAGATCCTGCCCTGGCGCCCGGCCACCGACGGCGTGGCGCGCATGTTCTGCTCCATCCACCGTCCGGGCGGCGCGCCCTTCGACGGCGACCCGCGCTTCGTCTTGCGCCGCATGTTGAAGAAGGCGGCCGAGGCCGGCTACGAGTTCAACGTGGGGCCGGAGGTCGAGTACTTCTACTTCGTGGACGATACGGCGCCCGTGCCCATCGACCGCGGCGGCTACTTCGACCTCACGCCGCTCGACTCCGGCTCGGACCTGCGCCGCGACACGATACTCACGCTGGAGAAGATGGGCATACCCGTCGAGTACTCGCACCACGAGATAGCCCCCAGCCAGCAAGAGATCGACCTGCGCTTCTCCGACGCGCTGTCCATGGCAGACGCCGTCATGACCTACCGCCTCGTGGTGAAGGAGGTGGCCGCGCGCCACGGCGTCTACGCGAGCTTCATGCCAAAGCCCATCGCCGACCAGCCGGGTTCGGGCATGCACGTGCACCAGTCCCTGTTCGCAGACGGGGAAAACGCCTTCCACGACGCGGACGACCCGCTGGGGCTGGGCCTTTCGGAGCTGGCCAAGCACTACCTGGCCGGCCTGCTTGCCTATGCGCCCGAGTTCACGCTCATCACCAACCAGTTCGCGAACTCCTACAAGCGCCTCGTGGCAGGCTACGAGGCCCCCACCTGCATAAACTGGGGCGGCCACGACCGCAGCGCCCTCGTGCGCGTGCCCAGCTACAAGCCCGACAAGGCCAGCTCGGCGCGCTTCGAGCTGCGCAGCCCGGATTCGGCGTGCAACCCCTACCTCACCTTCGCCGTGCTTTTGGGCGCAGGGCTGAAGGGCATCGCCGACGGCCTGGAGCTGCCCGCGCAAAACGAGGAGGACATCTCCTCGATGACGGCAGGCCAGCTCGCGCGCGCCGGCTACGAGCTGCTGCCGCAAGACCTCGGCCAGGCCATCGACCTGTTCGAGAAGTCGCAGCTGATGAGAGACGTCCTCGGCGAGGACATGCACCGCTACATCGTGGCCAACAAACGCGAGTCCTGGGAGCGCTACCGCGCCCAGGTCACCCCATTCGAGCTCGACCAGCTCTATCCGAGGCTGTAGGGTTTTTCGCAGAAAGGCGAGAAGAGACGTGGACGGACAACGCAAGCACATCGCCCTGGTGCACGGAGGCGACACGCCCGCCGCACCCTACGCAAGCGCCGCCGCCGCGCTCGACGCGGGCTTTTCCACCTGCCGCGCCGCCGAGATGCAGGCCGTCGCCGCGCAAGTCGACTGCCTCGTGTGCGCCGTGCCCGCGCAGGCTCTCGAGAAGTTCGCCGTCGCCGCAGAAAAGCTCCTCGACGAGCATCCGGACCTGGCCGCGCTGTTTTCCGTGCCGCGCGAGTGCGTGGCGCACCTGCGCCTGCCCGCCTCGAGCCGCGCCGACTTCATCGCCGCGCCGCCCGACGCCGACGAGCTGGCCTTGCGCCTGCGCCGCCTTTTGTGGCCGGGGCAGTCCAGCGCGGCAAGCGACCATATCTCCATCGACGGCATGTCCATCAACCTGGCCACCTACCAGGTGAAAGTCGACGGCGAGCCGGTGGACTTCACCTATCTCGAGTACGCGCTGCTCGCCTTCCTCGTCACGCATCCGGGGCATGTCTTCTCCCGCGACGTCTTGCTCTCGCGCGTGTGGGGCTTCGACTACTACGGCGGCTCGCGCACCGTCGACGTGCATGTGCGCCGCGTGCGCGCGAAGCTGGGCACGCAGCTTGCCGCTCGTCTAGAAACCGTGCGCGGCGTCGGATATATGTGGAGCATGTAGGCGCTTTTTCCCTCCACAGGGTCTACACTTTCGCCTCGTTTTCGGCATGGAGCGCGTTTGCGCATGCATCCGCGTGCGCGTGCGTCCGCATGGCACCTGCACCCGCGGCGTGGCGGCGCACTTGCGCGGCGCCGTGCCGGAAACGCGCAGGCGCGCAGGCACGTAGCCGCGCATTCGCACGAGGACGCGTTCGACGAGGGAAAGGCATCGCGGATATGGCACAAGAGCAGCAGACGCCGGCGCACGGCGAGGGACGCGAGCATTTCGGCAGCCGGCTCGGCTTCATCATGGTGGCGGCGGGCTGCGCCATCGGGCTGGGCAACGTCTGGCGCTTTCCCTACATCACAGGCGAGTACGGCGGCGCGGCCTTCATCGTCTTGTATCTCGTGGCGCTCGTCGTCATGGGCCTGCCCGTCATGATCATGGAGTTTTCGGTGGGGCGCGCAAGCCAGCGCTCCGTCGCGCGCGCTTTCCACGTGCTGCCCTCGGGCAAGAGCTTCAAGTGGTTTTCGTGGGTGGGCATCATCGGGCAGTTTCTGCTGCTCATGTTCTACACGACGGTGTGCGGCTGGATGATCGCCTACATATTCAAGTTCGCGACCGGCGCCTTCACCGACGTGGACGCCTCCGTCACGCAAGAGGCCTTCGCGGCCATGACGGCCAACCCCTCCGAGATGATCGCGTGGATGCTCGTCTCGGTGGCCATCGCCGTGATCGTGTGCGCCATCGGATTGCAAAAAGGCGTCGAGCGCGTGACGAAGGTCATGATGATCGCGCTGTTCTTCATCATGGTCGCGCTCGTCGTGCGCGCCGTCACGCTGCCGGGGGCGGGCGAGGGACTGTCGTTTTACCTCATGCCCGACTTCTCGCATCTCTTCGCCGGCGACACGCCAAGCGAGCAGCTCTCGACTTTCGGCGAGGCGGCGTTTGCCGCGATGGGGCAGGCGTTTTTCACCTTGTCGGTCGGGATGGGCTCCATGGAGATCTTCGGCAGCCGCATCGGGCGCGAGCGCAGCCTGACGGGAGAGGCCTTGACCACCGTCGTCCTCGACACCTGCGTGGCCGTCATGGCAGGCCTCATCATCTTCCCCAGCTGCTTTGCCTACGGCGTGGACCCGACGAGCGGGCCGTCGCTGGTGTTCCAGACGCTGCCCGTCGTCTTGGGCCAGATGCCGCTCGGGGTGCTGTGGGGCGTGCTCTTCTTCGTGTTCCTCTCGTTTGCGGCCCTGTCCACCGTCATCGCCGTGTTCGAGAGCAACGTCTCGTGGGTGATGGACCGCTGGGAGTGGTCGCGCAAGAAAGGCGTCGTGGTCTGCGGCGTGCTGCTGGCCGTCTTGAGCCTGCCGTGCGCGCTCGGCTTCAACGTGCTCTCCGGCGCCGTCGTGCCGGGCATCGGCGATATCCAAAGCGTCGAGGACTTCATCATCTCCAACAACATCCTGCCGCTGGGCGGGCTTGTCTTCGTGGTCTTTTGCACGCGAAAGCTCGGCTGGGGCTGGGAGAACTTCCTGGCCGAGGCCGATGCCGGGCGCGGGTTGAAGTTTCCCGCGTGGGCAAAGCTGTGGTGCGCGTGGGGCATCCCGGTCCTCATCGCCATCATCTGGGTTATGGGCTGGGTGCCCATCGTGGCCAGCTGGCTCGGCTTGGGTTGACGCCGCCGGGCGGGCACCCGACGTGCCCGCCCCTGAAAATGCCCACCGCCTGCATTAATCGGCAAATTGAAAGTGGTGAAAGCCCCGCGGCGTCCGGTGGCGGGCGAGTGTTCTGGGCGGGGTTATCTTGGAAAGGGTGTTTATGCGCGGTGATGCGGGAAAGATTGTTGCGGCGCTTGGCATATTCGCGTCCTTCGAGGCCGTGGCGGTCGCGTTGTGGCTTGCGCGGGACAACCTGTTCTATCTCTTCAACTTCAGCTACATCGGTGCCGCGCTCGCGCTCGGCTTTTACCTGCTCGCCCGCCGCCGCCGCTACGCGCGCCGCTTGGTCCAGCTGCTCGTCGGGTCGTACATGCTGGTCTACCTGGGCTTCATCTGCCAGGAGAACATGCAGATCGAGGGCTTTTGGTATTACCTTTTCACCGGCGTCTTCGAGGCGGCGGTCATCCACTATGCCGTGGCCAAGATCTTCGGGCCTTTCCTCTTCGGGCGGGGGTGGTGCGGTTATGCCTGTTGGACGGCCATGGTGCTCGATTTTCTGCCCTACAAGCTGCCGGCTGCGCCCCGCAGGCCGCTCGGGCAAATCCGCTACGCGACCTTTGCGGCCTCGCTCGTCTTCGTCGCGGCGCTTTTCCTCGCGCACGTGGGCAACATCGAGCGCATCATGTTCTGGGCGTTTGTCGTGGGAAACGCGGCGTACTACCTGGTCGGCATCGTGATAGCCTTCGCCTTCAAGGATAACCGCGCGTTTTGCAAGTACGTCTGCCCGGTGGCCGTCTTCCTCAAGCCGGCGAGCCGTTTTTCCCTCCTGCGGATCCGATGCGACGAGAAGAGATGCACCGGGTGCGGCGCCTGCCGCCGCGCCTGCCCGATGGACGTCGATATGACGGACAATTCGCGGGCGCGCGAAAACGGCACCGAGTGCATCCTTTGCATGGAATGCGTCAAGGCCTGCCCCCGCGATGCGTTGTAGCCGGGCGCAGGCGCCGCGCGCGGCGCAGGCCTGCGCCTGATGCTGTTTCCGACGCGACGGCTGCACCTGTCGCCGCTTCCGACGAGGCGCCTGCATCCGTCTCCGTTTGTGGCGAAGCGGCTGCACCTGCTGCCGCCTGCGGCGGGACAGTGCCGGCGGCAGGCTTTCCGCCTGTCTCCCCGACGCCTTCTTCGAGCGCGTCCTTCCCGCTTGAACGCTGTTGCACGCGTCCGATACCGCAGCGCTGTAGTGCTATGCTTTCGGGCGGATTTTTCGCGCCTTTCACTCGAAAGGGATGAACATGGCTGATTTCTTGGAAAACGCGGGCTTCGCGACGCGCGCCGTCCATGCCGGCGAGCTGTGCGGCGACCAGTTCGGGGCGCTTACCACGCCCGTCTACCAGACGACCACCTTCCGCTTCGCCGACGTCGACCAGGGCGTCGACCGCTTCAAGGGCGTCGAGGACGGCTACATATACTCGCGTGGCGGCAACCCGACGGTCAACGTGCTCGAGGCCAAGGTCGCGGCCCTCGAGGGCGGCGCCGGCGCCGTGGCATGCGCGTCCGGCATGGGCGCCATCGCCTCGGTGGTGTGGACGTTTTTGAAAAGCGGCGACCATATCGTCGTCGGCGACTGCCTCTACGGGTGCACCGACCTGCTCGTGCGCCAGACCCTGCCGAAGTTCGGCGTGGAGGTCTCGGCGGTGGACACGGGCGACATCGAGGCCGTGAAGGCGGCGTTGCGCCCGGACACGCGCATGGTCTTCTTCGAGACGCCGACCAATCCCCTGATGAAGCTCACCGACATCGCGGCGGTGAAGGAGGCAGCAGGGGATGCCCTGGTCGTCGTGGACAACACCTTCGCGCCGCCTCCCATCCAAAGGCCGTTCGAGTGCGGCGCCGACATCGTCGTCCACTCCGTGACGAAGTACCTGAACGGGCATGGCGACGTGATCGGCGGCGTCGTCGTGGCAAAAGACGAGGAGCACCTGGCCGATTTGCGCGCCCTGGGGATGTCGAAGCTCACGGGGTCGGTGTGCGCGCCCGCCGACGCGTACTTGACCATACGCGGCCTGCAGACCCTGGACTTGCGCCTGCGCCGCCATTGCGAGAACGCGCGCGCGGTGGCCGAGTACCTCGCGGGCAAAGAGGAGGTTGCCCGCGTGCTCTATCCCGGCCTGCCCGGTTTCGCAGACGGCGATATCGTCGAGCGGCAGATGCACGGCTTGGGCACCGGCATGCTCTCCTTCGAGCTGCGGGAGAGCATCGGCGGCACCCCCGGCTTCGAGGCGGTCAAGACCCTGTTGAACAACGTGCGCGTCATCCAGCTCGCGGTCTCGCTCGGCGACCCCTTCTCGCTGATCGAGCACCCCTTCGACATGACGCACGCCGTCGTGCCCGAAGACGTCAAGCGCGCCGCGGGCGTCACGCCCGAGCTCGTCCGCTTCTCCGCGGGCCTCGAAGACGCCGGCGATTTGATCGCCGACTTCGAGCAGGCCTTTGCGCGGATCTGAGCGCGCTGCTGAACGCCGAGCGCGAGACGAGACGGGAAGGGAAACGTCGCTTGAAGGTGCGCGCATGAGGCGGGGCGGCGGTCAAGGCGCCGGCAACGGCATCGCCGAAAGCTTGGGCGGAGGCGCCGCCAAGGGGGGCGGCGAGGACGGGGGCAAAGAGCGCCTGCTCGAGAGCATGCCCGTGCGCCGGGCGTTCGTGCGCCTCGCGCTGCCCGCCGTCGCGGCGCAGCTCATCAATATCGCCTACAACCTGATGGACAAGATGTTCATCGGGCGTATGACCGACGCCGGGCCTCAGGCCCTGGCAGGCGTCGGCGTCACGACGCCGGTCATCTTCGCGATCTCGACCTTTGCCGCGCTCGTCAGCATGGGCGGCGCGCCGAAGGCCTCCATCGCCATGGGCAGAGGCGACACGGCCGGGGCCGAGCGCATCATGGGCAGCTGCACCTGGCTGCTCATCGTCATGTCCGTCGCGCTGACCGCCGTGATGCTGCTGTTCGGCGAGCCTATCTGCCGCGTCTTCGGCGCAAGCGACGAGACGATCGGCTATGCCATGGAGTTCATGGGCGTCTACTGCCTGGGCACCCTGTTCACCCAGCTCACCCTGGGGCTGAACGCCTTCATCGCGGCGCAGGGAAAGACCTTCGTCGGCATGTGGGGCGTCGCGATCGGCGCGGTGCTCAACATCGTCTTGGACCCGGTCTTCATCCTCGTCTTCCATCTCGGGGTGAAAGGCGCGGCGCTCGGCACGGTCGTGGCCCAAGGCGTCGCCGCGTGCTTCGTCGTGGGCTTTCTCTGCTCGTCGAAGACGAGGCTGCGGCTGCGCGCGCGCGACATCCGCTTCGACGGCAGGCTCCTAGGGCCGTGCATCTTGCTCGGCACCTCGCCCGCCCTGATGCAGCTGACGGAAAACTTCGTCGCCATCAGCTTCAACACCTCCTTGCAGGCCTACGGCGGCGACATCGCGGTGGCCTCCATGACCATACTCACGAGCGTCATGCAGTTCGTCATGCTGCTTTTGCCCGGGCTGGTGCAAGGCGCCCAGTCGCTGCTCAGCTACAACCTCGGCGCGGACAACATCGGCCGCGTGAAGAGCACCTTTTGCCTCCTGCTGGCCTGCTGCGTGAGCGGCTCGTTTCTCATCTGGCTTCTGTGCATGGCGGCGCCCGGCGCCGTGGCCTCGGTGTTCACCGCCGACGCGCAGCTGATCGCCTACACGCAGACCAGCATGCGCATATACCTGGCCATGCTGCTGATCTACGGGGTGCAGGTGGCCTGCCAATGCAGCTTCGTGGCGCTCGACCAGGCGAAAAAGGCGATATTCCTGACCATCTGGCGCAAGGTCGTGCTGCTCATCCCGCTCATCTTCATCTTGCCGCACTTCGTCTCCGACCCCGTCATGGGGGTCTTTCTCGCCGAGCCCATCGCCGACACCATCGCGGTGTGCACCACGGCGCCGCTGTTCTACCGTTACTACCGCAAGCTGTAGCAAGCTGTAGCAGGTCGTGGCGGTCGTGGCAGGCTGTGGCGGGCTTGCGCCGCCTTCGCCAAGCCGTGATGGGTTTTCGGGGCAGGGGGTCTGCGCCGCGGCGCTTTTCTGCTAGTCTTTGACACCTTTTTGAAACAA
>CAVFDV010000014.1:0-3044 GCA_963621315.1 Oscillibacter sp. MSJ-31 | reverse complement strand
TCGACATCCTTCTGAAACACGGGCTTTCTACAATCGCGAAGCTTGGAGGAAAAAGACGAAAGGGAGGGTGCACATGCGCCTCGTGAAGAAAACCGCAATCTTGAAACGCGCCGCCGTCGCCGCCGCCATCGTCTTGTGCGTCGCGGCATCTGCGGCGCTGGCCGGCTGCTCTTCCGGCACGGGCGGCTCTTCGAGCGACCCCTCGCAGACCAAGACGGTCCGCATCGGCATCAAGGGCGATTTCGCCGGCATACTCGACTCGGTCACGCCCAAGATCGAGGCGCTGGGCTACAAGGTCGAGCGCACCCTCTTCGACGACTTCGTCCAGCCGGACAACGCGCTCAAGGAAGGCTCCATCGACATCAACTGGCTGCAGCACGAGCCCTACATGGACGCCTACAACGCCTCGAACGGCACGGACCTGGCCATGGTCGAGCCAAAGACCATCTACAACGTCTTCGGTTTCTACTCGACGAAGTGGAAAAGCGTCGACGAGATCCCCGACGGCGCGACCATATGCGTGTGCAACGACCCGTCCAACAAGATGCGCGGGCTGGGGCTGCTCGAGAAAAACGGCCTGATCAAGCTGAAGGAGGGCGTTGCCTCGCCGACCCAGTACGACATCGAGGAAAACCCCAAGAACCTGCAGTTCATCGAGGCCGAGATCTCGATGGTGCCCAAGTCCATCGACGATTGCGACGGCGTGGCCGTGGCCGGCCTGCAGATGCTCAACGCCGGGCTCGACCCTAGCTCGTACCTGTTTTGCTCGGACACCGCGGACAACCGGGAGTACGCGATCGGCTTTGTCGTGGCCGGCAAGGACAAGGACGCGCAGTGGGCAAAGGACATCGCCGAGGCGGTGCAATGCGACGAGCTGGCAGATTTCCTTGCCGAGAACAAGAAGGGCGCCCAGCTTCCCGCGTGGAAGTAGGCGCGAGCTCGAAGCGGCGAAAAAGGCGGCCCTATGATCGAGATCTCTGGATTGGGAAAGACCTGGGACGACGGCACCCGGGTGCTCGACGATATCGACCTCACCATCGACGACGGGGAGGTCTACGCGATCGTCGGGCGCTCCGGCGCGGGCAAGTCGACTTTGCTGCGCTGCATCAACGGCCTGACCGGCTACCAGGAAGGCTCGCTGAAGGTGGACGGCCGCGAGGTGGGCGACCTGTCCGAGGGGCAGCTGCGCGAGCTGCGCCGCAGCATGGGCATGGTCTTCCAGCATTTCTCGCTGCTGGAGCGCTCGACGGTGTTTCAAAACGTCGCGCTGCCGATGAAGTGCTGGGGCTACACGAAGGCCCAGATCGAGGAGAAGGTCACGGGGCTTTTGCGCCTCGTCGGCCTGGCAGAGCGCGCCGATGCCCGGCCGCGCAACCTCTCCGGCGGCCAGAAGCAACGTGTAGCCATTGCCCGCGCGCTCACCATGGACCCGAAGTTCATCCTCTCCGACGAGGCCACGAGCGCGCTCGACCCCAAGACGACCAGCTCGATCCTCGACTTGTTCATGGAGATAAACGAGGAAATGGGCATCACCATCGTCTTCGTGACGCACCAGATGGAGGTCGTGCGCGCCGCCTGCCAGCGGGCATGCGTGCTTGAGGACGGGCGCATCGCGTCTGCGGGCACGGTGGAAGACATCTTCATCGAGAGGCCCGAGGCCTTGGGCCGGCTTTTGGGCGAGACCGGGCAGGACCTGCCGGCTTTCGGCCACAATATCCAGCTCGCCTACCACATCGGCAGCATCGCCGACGGGCAGCTGCTGGCCGCTATGTCCAAAGAGCTCGACTACCCGCTTCCCATACTCGACGGCCAGGTCCTTTCCTATCGCGGCGAGCGTATGGGCATCTTCGTCGTCAACGTCGACGATGCGCATTTCGAGGCCGCGTGCCGCTGGCTCGACGATCGCGGCGTCGACTGGAAAGAGCCGGGTCGCGGCGGTTTCGACGGCTGCGACGGCGCCGCCGGACGAGGGGAGGGGGCATAGCGGTGGTCTTGGAGAACTACACCCTGCTCGAGATCTTCCAGATGCTCATCTGGCCCGCCGTCGGGGTCACCTTGAAGATGGTGTTCCTGTCGGGGCTTTTCGCCACGGTGCTGGGTTTTGCCATCGGCATCGTGCTCGTCGTCACGCAAAAGGGCGGCCTGTGCGAGAACGCCGTCGTCTACAAGGTGCTCAACGTGGTGGTCAACATCGTGCGCTCCTTCCCGTTCATCATCTTGATGATCTCGATCATCCCCTTCACCCGCCTGATCGTCGGCTCCTCGATAGGCGACACCGCCGCGCTCGTGCCTTTGACCGTGGCGGCCGCGCCCTTCATCGGGCGCATCATCCAAAACGCGCTCAAGGAGGTGGACGCGGGGCTGGTCGAGGCGGCGCGCTCGTTTGGGGCGTCGCGCGCGCAGATCGTCTTTCGCGTCATGTTGAAGGAGGCGGTGCCCTCGATCGTCTCCGGCCTCACGCTGGCCGTCATCAACCTGCTCAGCTGCTCGGCGATGGCGGGCGCCATCGGGGCGGGCGGCCTGGGCTCGGTGGCCTTGATCTACGGCTACCAGAACTTCAACGAGACCATCATGTACAGCATCTGCGCGGTGCTCATCGTGCTCGTCGCGCTCCTGCAGTTCCTCGGCGACTTCCTCTACAAAAAGCTGAAATAGCCCGGCCCGACGCGTGCCGCGCGCCGCCGAAACGCGCCCGCGCGGCGTGCTACGAGTGCTACCGGCCGCCTGCCGGCGCACGCGGGTTTTCCACTTGTCCCGTTGCCGTTTCACGGGCGGGTGGCCGAGCACCTGGACGGCTGCGCGAACCCGAGTGAGATGCATGGCGCGAGGAAGCTGGAGGGCACCGAGCGCGGCTGGAGATATCGCCTCGGGTCGTATCGGCTGCTCGTGTCCATATGCGATGAAGAGCTTGTCGTCGAGGTCGTGCCCGTCGAGGTCAAGGCCGAGACGAACCTGAAGGCAAAGAGCCTTTCCTCGTTTGCGAAAAAATAGGCTCTTCGGTGGTTTCTGTGGGAGAGATCCCGGCATAACCCCAGCTTGGAAGG
>CAVFDV010000013.1:0-21355 GCA_963621315.1 Oscillibacter sp. MSJ-31 | reverse complement strand
ATGCCGGCCGCATTCCGCCGGCCCGAAGTAGAGCGCGTGCACCTGCGGCACGCAATGAAAGGCGCTGCCCATGGGCACGCGTGCCGACTCGCTCCAGCTGTCTATGTAGGGCGCGAACTTCATAGTCCACAGAGTAGCGTAAAAGACGCGCTGCGGCGGGGTGCGGCGCGCGTCGTGCGGCGGACATGCGCATCCCGGCGGGGCGGCGCGCGGCAGGCCCGGAGCCTCGGGAACCCGCGGCACTCGCGCGGAATCTGAAAAAGTCATCCGTTCTCTTTCAGTGTGAAAGATCGCCCGCGCGGAGGTGCTACCATCCTTGCCCGACAGGACAGGAGAGACGCCGACAGCACAGGCGAAACGACGACACCGGCAAGGAGCGCACGTGGCAGAACAAGAATCCCTCGAAATGGACGAGGTCCTCGAGAAAATCGTCTTCTACAGCCTCGACGAGGCGAAAGGCAAGCTCGAGGAGGACGGCGAGTGCGCCCCCTTCACCGTCGTGGTCAGCGGCGAGCAGATGTTTGTCGAGAACTACCCGGACGAGGGCGTCGAGATGTGCCGCGCGAACGCCGAGGCCAACGTGAAGACGGCGTCCACCTTCGCGTCGCACTACGCGTTTTGCTACGACGGCTTTCTGGAGACCAACCAGGGCGCGCTCGACGCGATCATCGTCGAGGCCGCCGATTGCGACATGGAGCAAGCCTACGTCATAGGCCTGCTCTACACGCAAGACGAGGACGGCGCGCGCACCTTCAAGGAACAGCCGGCCTTCATCGACTACACGCCCACCTTCTTCGACGCCGAGGCCGTGGCGCACGCGCATGGCGCGGACGGTGAAGAGGAAGACGACGAGCTGCTGCGCGCGGCATCCGAGGTGGCCGCCGCACGCCGGGCTGCCGAGGCCGAGACCGAGGCGGGCGCATCCGCAGGTGCAGGCGGGGCGGACGGGCACGGCGCGGACGCGCACGATGCGGACGCGGAAGCGGAAGGCGGCGCCGCCGGCCCGGGCGCTGCCGCCGAATAGGCGCATGGGCGAGACGACGAACGAGGAAAGGACCTGCCCGATGTCGAAAACGAATTACCTGAGCCGCGCGTGGGGCGACCTCACCCGCGAGAAGGGGTGGTACAAGTCGCTCATCCTGCTCGGCCTGGCGGCGTGCGTCCCCTTCATAGGGCCTATCGTCGTGACGGGCTATCTGCTCGACTGGGGCAAGGAGGCCGCATGGGGCATGGATCGCGGGCTGCCGCGCCGCGTGGGCAGCGTGGGCCGGCGCCTGCGCTACGGCCTGATCGCGCTCGTCATCTTCGCAGCATGGCTTTTGCCCATCCTCGTCGTGGCCGCGCTGCTGACCATGATCCCGGGCATCGGCGTGCTGTTGAACATCGTGTGCCTCGTGGCCGAGCTCGTGTTTTTCGCCCTCTCGCTGGTCGCCGTTTTGCGCGGACTGGTCTACGAGCGCATCGAGCCCGGCTTGCACTTCGCGCGCATCTTCAAGATGGCAGGCCACGACACGGCGCATCTCGCGCAGGCGTTCGCGATCTCTGCCGCCGCATGGCTTTTGGCGCTGCTCATCAGCCTGCTGCTCAACATCGTCTATGCCCCCGTGGGGGCGTTGCTCGCGGCGGGTGCCGCCAGCTCGCTGCAGACCCTGAGCCTGCTTTTGGGCATAGGGCTGGTCGCGACCCTGGTCGCCATCATCGCCTATTGCCTCGGCACCATCATCGTCACCGTGCTCATGGCCATCGCGATACGCGTGTACGGCTATTGGCTCGCGCAATTCGAGCCGGCGAAGTGGGGCACGCCCAAGGACAAGATGCCCTTTGAAGACGAGTTCGCGCAGGCCGCCGAGCAGGCCACGCCGGTCGACCCGCAGGTGCAGCCGGAAGAGGCGCTGGATGCCGGTGCCGAGGGAACGGGCGAAGCGGCTTCGGTGCAGGGTGAAGCTGCGCCCGCTGATGAAGCTGCGCCTGCGCCGGATGCTGCTGCAGCGCAGGGTGAAGAGGCGTCTGCCGCGCCGGGCGAAGCTGCGCCTGCTCCCGATGTGAAAGCAGGGGAGGCCGCAAGCGCCTCTGCCGATGGCGCCGATACGGCCGCAGGCACCGCGCCCGACGCGCCCGCATCCGACGATGCCGCCGCCGACGCGCCCGCGTCTGACGGGAAGAAGGACTGACATGTACCCGGACATCGACTGGGCGGCCGCCTGGAAGAAGGTGCAGGAAAGCCGCCAGCGCGACGGCGGCGCCGAGTATTGGAACAAGCGCGCCCCGAGCTTCGCGAAGACGGCGGGGGTCTCGCCCTATGCGCGCGACTTCCTCGACCGCGCCGGCGTGCGCGACGGCGAGACGGTCCTCGACATGGGCTGCGGCTCGGGCACCCTCGCCCTGCCGCTTGCCGCCGCAGGCCACGAGGTCTACGCGCGCGATTTCTCCACGCGCATGATCGAGCTGATGCTGCAACGCGCCGAGCTGGACGGCACGCGCGGGCGCATCCACGAGAAGCTGCTTGCCTGGGACGACGATTGGGACGCGGCCGAGGTGCCCGTGGCCGACGTGGCCTTCGCCTCGCGCTCGATCGCGACCAAGGACCTGGACGCGGCGCTGGCAAAGCTCGACGCCCATGCGCGCCGCCGCGTGTGCATCACCTTGGCTACCGGCGCCTCGCCGCGCCACGACGAGGTCTTGCTCGCCGCGATAGGCCGCAAGCCCGCCGTCATGCCCGACTGCCAGTTCGCCTGCAACATGCTGTGGGCGCGCGGCATCGAGCCGGAAGTCTCCTACATTCGCAGCCAGCGCGTGAAGGACTTCGCGAGCAGGGAAGAGGCCGTCGAGACGAGCGCGACCATACTCGGCGTCACGCCCGAGGAGCGCGTGAAGCTGGAAGAATACGCCGCCGCGCACCTGGTCGAGCGCACGCCCGGCGCATGGAACTTCGACCACGAGCATGTGGTCAGCTGGTGCTTCATCGCGTGGGACAAGTAGCCCCCTCGTTTCGCGTGCTACTATCTCCCTCATTTGCGATGCGTCCGCCCGAAAAAGGGGCGCGGGCCGAGGCACCGGGTGTTTGAAAAGGGGAGAGCGATATGCCGCCTGTCGATAATGGGCAGACAAGAGATGGGGAAACCCCGTTGCGCATAGGCGTGGACGTGGGGTCCACGACCGTCAAGCTCGTCATTTGCGACGAGCAGGCTGGTGAAAGGGAAGATGCGGGCGCGCCCGCGCCCGCCGCCGGCAATGCGAGCGCGGGCGCCGGCGCAGGTGCCGCCGGCGCCTCCTCGGACGCGGCCGGCACGGTCGTCTTCAGCGTCTACCGCCGCCACCACAGCGACATACGCGCCACCATCGCGCAGATCCTCGACGAGGCCGCCGAGGTGGCAGGCGAGCGCCCGGCCACGGTCGCCATCACCGGCTCGGGCGGCCTTTTGCTCGCGCAATGGCTGGACCTGCCCTTCATCCAGGAGGTCATCGCCAACAAGACCGCCGTCGAGCACCTGATACCCGCCACCGACGTGGCCATAGAGCTGGGCGGCGAGGATGCCAAGATCGTCTACTTCGACCATGGCATCGAGCAGCGCATGAACGGCACCTGCGCGGGCGGGACCGGCGCCTTCATCGACCAGATGGCCGCCTTGCTCGACACCGACGCGTCCGGCCTCGACGAGATGGCGGCGCGCCACAGCACCATCTACCCCATCGCCTCGCGCTGCGGCGTCTTTGCCAAGACCGACGTGCAGCCGCTGCTGAACGAGGGCGCGAGCCGCGACGACATCGCCGCCTCGATCTTCCAGGCCGTGGTCATGCAGACGATCTCCGGGCTTGCCTGCGGGCGCCCCATACGCGGCAACGTCGCGTTTCTGGGAGGCCCGCTGCACTACCTGCCCCAGCTGCGCCAGCGCTTCATCGAGACGCTCGAGCTGGCGTCCGACGAGGTGATCGTGCCGGCGGAAAGCCACCTGTTCGTGGCGCGCGGCGCGGCCATCGCGAGCGCCGAGGCCTGCGGGAGCGGCACAGGCACAGACGGCACGGACGGCAAGGACGCCGCGCCCGGCGCTTCCGCCGCCCCCGCCGCGACCGTCACGCTCTCCCAGCTGAAAGAGCGCATGGAAAACCTGGGCGACGTGCAGGGCAGCGAGGTCGAGCGCCTGGACCCGCTCTTTGCAAACGAGGTCGACTACGAGGCCTTCCGCGCCCGCCATGCCGAGGCCTCAGTGCCGCGCGAGAGCCTGGCCGACTACCGCGGCCGCGCCTATCTGGGCATCGACGCCGGCTCCACGACGCTCAAAAGCGTGCTCGTGGGCGAGGACGGCCAGATCCTCTACATGTTCTACGCCAACAACAAAGGCGACGTGCTCGGTTGCGCGCGCGCCATGCTCGGCGAGCTGGAATCGCAGGTCCCGCGCGGCGAAGACGGGCAGCCGCTCGTGCAGGTCGCGCATGCCACGACGACGGGCTACGGCGAGGCGCTGCTGCTCGAGGCCATCGGCGCGGACAGCGGCGAGATAGAGACGGTCGCGCACCTGCGCGGCGCGCGCGAGCTGTGCCCGGACGTGGACTTCATCCTCGACATCGGCGGCCAGGACATGAAGTGCATGCGGGTGAAGGACGGCGTGATCGAGCACATCATGCTCAACGAGGCCTGCTCGGCCGGCTGCGGCTCCTTCCTCGAGGCCTTCGCGACGAGTTTGAACCTCTCGATCGCCGACTTCGCCGCCGCCGCCGTTGCCGCCGACGCGCCGGTGGACCTGGGCAGCCGCTGCACCGTGTTCATGAACTCGCGGGTGAAGCAGGCGCAAAAGGAGGGCGCGAGCGTGGCCGACATCTCGGCCGGCCTGTCGTATTCCGTCGTCAAAAACGCCCTGTTCAAGGTCATCAAGCTGCGCGACGCCTCCGAGATGGGCGCGCACGCCGTCGTGCAGGGCGGCACTTTCTTAAACGACGCGGTCTTGCGCGCCTTCGAGCTTCTGTCCGGCCACGACGCCATACGCCCCGACATCGCGGGCAACATGGGCGCCTGGGGCGCGGCCTTGCTCGCGCGCGACCGCGCGACCGACGCGGGTTCGACGCTTTTCACCTGCGCGCAGATCGACGCCATCGAGGTCAAGCGCACCACGGCGCGCTGCGGACTATGCGAGAACCGTTGCCTGCTCACCATCAACGACTTCGGCCGCGACGAGGCCACGGGGCGCCGGCGGCGCTTCATCACGGGCAACCGCTGCGAGAAGGGCGCGGGCGCGAAAAGCGACAGCACCGACGTGCCCAACCTCTTCGAGTACAAAGACCGCCTGCTCTTCGAGCGCCCCGTGCTCTCGCGCGACCAGGCGCGCTATGGCACGGTGGGCATCCCGCGCGCGCTCAACATGTTCGAGAACTACCCCTTTTGGCACAGCTTCTTCACCACGCTGGGATACGCGATCGAGCTGTCCGCGCCCAGCAGCAAGGCCACCTACGAGGCGGGCGTCGAGTCCATGCCCTCGGAAAACGCCTGCTACCCGGCCAAGCTCTCGCACGGCCACATCATGGATTTGCTCGAACGCGACGTGGACTTCATCTGGATGCCCTGCATACGCTGGGAGCGCCAGGAAGACGGCGGCGCGAACAACCACTACAACTGCCCCATCGTCATGAGCTACTCCGAGGCCTTGCGCCTGAACATCGACGAGCTGGCAGGCGCCCGCGCCGATTTCCTCAACCCCTTCATCCCCTACGACGACAAGGAGGCCTTGAAGAAGCGCCTCTACGAGCACCTGGTGCGCGGCCGCCGCGCCAAGCACCCGGATGCGGCCTATCCCACGCGCAAGGAAATCGACGCCGCCGTGGACCGCGCCTGGGCCGCCGACCTCGACTTCAAACGGCAGATGCGCGCGAAGGGCGAGGAGACGCTGCGCTGGCTGGAGGCCGACCCGAAGCGCCACGGCATCGTGTTGGCCGGGCGGCCCTACCACATCGACCCCGAGATCAACCACGCTATACCCGAGCTGGTCACGAGCTTCGGGCTGGCGGTCCTGACCGAGGATTCCGTCGCGCACCTGGGCAAGCTCGAGCGCAACCTGCGCGTCTACGACCAGTGGATGTTCCACACGCGCCTCTACAACGCGGCGAAGGTGGTCACGCAACGCGACGACCTCGACATCGTGCAGCTGAACAGCTTCGGCTGCGGGCTGGACGCGCTCACCACCGACGAGGTGCAGGAGATCGTCGAGGGGTCCGGCAAGGTCTACACGCTGCTGAAGATCGACGAGGTGTCCAATTTGGGCGCCGCGCGCATACGCCTGCGCAGCCTGCTCGCGGCCTTGCGGCAAAGGGACGGCGGCGCGGGCGGAGCGCAGGGCGGAGCGCAGGGCGGCGCGGATTCCGGCGCAAAGGGCACGGCGCCCGCTGCGCAAGGCGCCGCGCGCCAAAGCGCCGAGGACGCGGCCCGCGCGGAGATACTGGAAAGCGGCTGCAAGGAGTGCCTCGACGCGCCCACCTTCACCTTCGAGCCGAACCGGCCGGCCGTCTCCACGGAGTTTCCGCGCGCCGAGTACACCAAGGAGATGCAGGACAGCGGCGAGTACACGATACTCGCGCCGCAGATGAGCCCCATCCACTTCGAGTTGCTCGTGCCCGTCTTCCACCACTTCGGCTACAACTTGGAGCTTTTGCCCAGCGTGGACCCCGCCGCCGTGGACGCGGGCCTGAAATACGTGAACAACGACATCTGCTACCCGTCCATACTCGTCACCGGGCAGATCATGGAGGCGGCCACGAGCGGGCGCTACGACATGGACCGCACGGCTTTCATCATCACCCAGACCGGCGGCGGCTGCCGCGCGACCAACTATATCAGCCTCATCCGCAAGGGGCTGCACGAGGCGGGCATGGGGCACGTGCCCGTCATCAGCCTGGCCTTCAACGACACCGGCGAGCGCAACTCCGGCTTCGAGGTCACGCCCAAGATGCTGAAGGCGGCGCTGCCGGCGCTGCTCGTGGGCGATTTGCTCATGATGTGCCTGTACCGCGTGCGCCCCTACGAGAAGGTCGCGGGCAGCGCGAACAAGCTCTTCCGCAAGTGGATGGACTGGATGAAGGAGCACGAGTGCTCGCTGTCGCTGTTGCGCGACATGCCGCGGGTCTACCGCCAGATCGTGGGCGATTTCGACCGTCTGGCCTGCGTGGACTTCGGCAGCAAGCCGCGCGTGGGCGTGGTGGGCGAGATCTTGGTGAAGTTCCATCCCACGGCAAACAACCAGATCGTCGAGACCATCGAGCGCGAGGGCTGCGAGGCCGTCGTGCCGGGGCTGGTGGACTTCTTCCTCTTCGGCATCTTGAACCCGGCGTTTCGCGCGCAACGGCTCACGCCCAGCTTGAAGAAGTTCGCCGGCGCGAAGGGCGCCGTGGCCGCGTTGGAGAAGCTGCGCGACCCGGTGCGGCGCGCGCTGGCGTCCTCCGAGCGCTTCGAGCCGTTCGGGCGCATCGGCGACGTGGCACGCGGCGCGGCGCAGATCCTCGACTTGTGCAACATGATGGGCGAGGGCTGGCTGCTCACCGGCGAGATGGTCGAGCTGATCGAGGAGGGCGCGCCCAACATCGTGTGCACGCAGCCCTTCGCCTGCCTGCCCAACCACGTCGTGGGCAAGGCCGTGATCAAGGAGATGCGCCGGCGCTACCCCGAGAGCAACATCGTCGCGGTGGACTACGACCCGGGCGCCTCCGAGGTCAACCAGCTGAACCGCATCAAGCTGATGATCGCGGTGGCGTTTTCCAATCAGAAGAAGGCGCGCGAGGCGGCAGACGACGACGCGTGAGCGCGCGCGGCAACCGACGGAGGCGCGTGAGCGGGCGCGCCAGATGACGGTGCAGATGAAGAAGGCGCATGGCGCCAGCGGGCGGGCAAACGTGTCGTGGTTGCCGCCGGCAGCATGCGTGAAGCGCGCGCGAGGCCGGTGCCGACGGAAGCTTGCAGGGGAGATGGGCAATATTCTTTGCATGCTATAATTCGATTGTGAAGGCGGGGCGCGGGACGCGGCGCGCGGGAGCGCGTTTTGCAAGCGCCGGGCGGGATTTCGCGGGGTTTGCCGGCCAGCGTTTCGCAAAGGCCAGGCGGGGTGTTTCACCGGCCTTGTCCGCGGCGGTTTCGAGCAGCTGAAAGGAGGCGGCGGTTTTCTCATGTCGAGGGGAAGAGGAAAAGCGAAGGACATCGACCCGTATCTGACCACGAGCGATTTTCGCAGCATCTCGGGCGTGTCGTCGATGACCTTGCGCACCTATGAAAAAGCCGGCCTCATCGAGGCCGCCTACCGCAACGGGCAAGACGGCTACAAATACTGGACGCTCGACCAGGCGCCGCTGATCAAGCTGATCGACACCATGCGCATGGGCGGCGCCCCCTTGCCCGAGATCGCGCAAGTCGAGCAGCTGGGCAAGGATGCGCTCCTCGAGCGGGCCTACGATTGCCAAGCCGCGAGGCTGCGCCGCGACAGGCGCACCATGAAGTCGATCGTGCATACCGAAAGGCGCTACGCCGACTTGCGGAAAGTGGCGGGCATCGAGGGCTTCTACCTGCGCTATCTCCCCTTGCGCTGGCTTGCCGTGGCCCCCTTGCTCCCGCACGAGCCGAAGTTTCCGGAAAACCGCCCCTTCATGTGCGTGTTCCAGGACCTGCTGAAGATCGCCTCGGCGGTCGGATGGTGCCCGACCATGACCTTCGGCACGCTCGTCAGCGTCTCTGCCGACGGGACGGAAGGCTCGCGCTACGCCTACGTCGAGCTGACGACGCCGCCCATGCCGAAGACCACGGGGTCGAGGGTCGTCGACGGGGGCTGCTACCGCGTGTTCGACCCGTCGTTTAACGCCGACGTGTGCGACGGCTCGGATTGCCTGCCCTGCTCGCGTTTCGGCGCCGCGCCCTTGGAAGAGGACATGGAGCGCTGGAAGGCCTCGGCGAAAGACCCCGAGCTGTTCAGCCGCGTCCTGCGCGTCGAGGACATAGCGCAGCCCGTCGAGGAGGGCGACACCTGGGAGGCGTTCAAGCGCGCGGCCCTTGCCCGCAAAGGCGGGGCGGACGTGGCGCGAAAGCCGGGTGAATCGGCGGCCTACGGCGCGCGCGGGGCGGCATCCGACCAAGACGCGTGCGCAGTGCCGTGCCGCATGCCGCTTGCGGCCTATCTTCCCGCGGGCGTGAGCGCGTGCGCCTTGCCGCCGGGCGTGCACCTGTGCAAGCAGATCGCGTTCGAAGACGTCCGGGGGGAAAGGGAGTTTCTGGATTTCGCGAAGGGGCTTGCGCCGTCGCCGCGCACCCCGCGGGAGGTGGCCGACTCCCTCGGTGTCGTGACCTCGCATTGGAGCGAGCCCGAGAGGAAAGGGCCGTTCGTCGAGCCGTTCGCGGTGCCGCGCACGCACGGGGTGCAGGCGCTCGCGGGGTTTGCGCGCGAGCTTTCCTGGGACCGGGCGCGCAAGGTCGCGCGCGTGCAGCCGGCGGGGCTCGAGCTCGAAGACGGCTTTTGCGCTACCTCGTCGAACATGGTGATGTCCTACGATAGGTCCGTCACGCAGGAATACCATGTGCTCGTGGATCCCGAGGGCTTCTTGCCGCGCTAGGCGCTTCGGCAAAGGCGGAAAGGGCTGGTGGACGCATGAGGCGCGTGGCAATCGTGGGCGGCGGGGCATCCGGTCTTGCGGCTGCGGTCTCCGCGGCGGTGTCCGGCGCGCATGTCGTCGTGTTCGAGCGCGACGCGCGCGTGGGCAAGCCCGTGCTGAAGACGGGCAACGGGCGTTGCAACCTGACGAATATGCGCGTTGCGCCGGATGCCTACAACGACCCCGGGTTCGTCGCGCCCCTGGTGGGGGAATGGGACGGTGCGCGCGTGCGCGCGTGGTTTGCCGAGCTGGGGCTTTGCACCTGCGAGGAGCGCGAGGGGCGGGTCTATCCGCGCTCGAATGCGGCGGCGACGGTCGTCGAGGTGCTGCATGCGGAATGCGTGCGCGCGGGCGTCGAGCTGTATCCGGGCGCGGAGGTGGAGGCGCTGCGATGCGCGGACGGTGAAACGGGCGGCGGGCAAGGCGCTGCGCCGGACACCGGGCAGGATGCCGCCGCGCCGGCCCCCGCGCCCGGCGCCGCGCGCTTTTCCATCGAGCTTGCCGGCGGCGAGGGCGCGGGTGCCTTCGACGCCGTCGTGGTGGCCGCGGGCGGCGGCGCGGGCGCGCGCCTGCTCGAATCGTGCGGCCACACGTCGAGCTCCGCCCGTCCCGTACTCTGCCCGCTTGCCTGCGACACGCGCCCGGTGAAGGGGCTGGACGGGCTTCGCGTGCGCTGCAGGGTCGGCGCCTTCCACCAGGGCAAGGCCGCGCCCTTTGCCGTAGAGGACGGCGAGCTGCTCTTTCGCGCCTATGGCGTCTCCGGCATCGTCGTCTTCAACATGTCGCGTCTTGCCGGCCCGCGCGACGAGCTCTCCCTCGATTTTCTGCCCGAGATGGAAAAGGGGGAGGTCGAGGACATGCTCGCGCAGCGGGCCCGGCGCCTCGGCGAAGGCGGCTGCGGCCAGCTTGGGCAGCAGGGGTTGGAGCAGGCTCCCGATTCGCCGCGCATCGGGCAGGCCACCTTGGCCGACCTCATGCGCGGCATCTTCACCACCCGCTTGAACAGCGCCATCGTGCGCGCGGCGGGTTTCTCGCCCGACATGGCGCTTACGCAGGCGCGCCGGGGCCGCGAGCTGCAAGAGCGCCTCGCGCAGGCCGTCAAGGATTTCCGCCTCGTGGTGAAAGGGCCTGGCGATGCGAAGCGCGCGCAGGTCGTGCGGGGCGGTGCGCGCACCGTCGAGTTCGACCCGCGCACGATGGCGTCGCGTCTGCACCCCGGCCTTTTCGCCTGCGGCGAGGTCCTGGACGTGGACGGGCCGTGCGGCGGCTACAACCTGCATTGGGCCTGGGCAAGCGGCATCGTCGCCGGCGCGTCGGCCGCCGCCGAAACAACCGTCGCCGGCGCAACGGAAACCGCGTAACGGAAACGGTCGCAGACGAAACGACCGCCGGCGCTGCGGAAACAGCCGCCGCCGCCGAAAGGCCCGCCGCGCCGCCCGCAGCCTAAAGGCCGTCTGCCGTGCGGCCGCTATCGTCGTCGCCTTCGTCGTTGTCGTCGGACTCTATCTCCATCGACGCGATGTTCAGCTCGCGGCCGGCCACGATGCTCGTCACGTCCGAGCCGCAGCTCGTGCAGCGCCGGTGGAAGCGGTCGTGTTCGAACTCGGCGCCGCAGTCGAGACATTTCGAGCGCGGCTCGATGAAGCGCATGCTCAGCTGCGCGCCGCTGAAGAGCGCGTCGCCGTCGGTGACCGCCTCGAAGGCAAAGCGCATACACTCCTCGTCCACCTCGGTCAGGCGCCCTATGTCGAGCGCGATGCCGGTGACCTTCGACGCGTTGTGCTCGCGGGCGACGGGCACGACCGAGTCGATGATGCCCTGTATCAAGCTGAACTCGTGCATGAAGGCCCCTTTCCCGCTTCATCTGCGCGCCGCGCACCCGCGCCCGCGCCAGCGTCCTCGCCTACGCCCGCGCCGCCCGCGCGCCGTGTGTCCGCGTCTGCACCTGCACTCGCACTTGCGACCCCCGCACGCCGTGCGTCCGCGTCTGCGTCTTCGCCCGCGCCCGCGCCGCCGGCGCGCCGCGCCCCTTCACCATCCGCCCGCGCGGGAAAGAACACCTCGTCGGGCGCGTTTTCCGGCCCGGCCAGCGACCCTGCGACCATGAGCAGCAGCGAGACGGGCATGGCCGTGGCTATCTGGTGCAATCCGAAGGGGGCGATGCCGGCGGCCATGAGGGCGCAATAGACGAGCACGCCGCCTGCCATCGAGGCAAGCGCCCCGCGCGCGTTCGCCCGCCGCCAGTACAGCCCGGCCACGAGCACCCAGCAAAACGCCGTCTCCAGCCCGCCGAAGGCGAACATGTTCATCTTCCAGATCAAGTCGGGCGGCACGATGGCCAAGACGAAGACGAGCAGGCCGACGCCCAGGGTGAAGAGCTGCGAGCGCCGCGCGACCGCCCTCTCGGCCACCGCGTGCCCGGATTTCTCGCGCCGGTGCATCCACACGTCTTTCACTATGGAGCTCGACGCGCTGATCAAAAGCGAGCTGACCGTCGAGATGGACGCGGCGAGAGGCCCCACCACGGCCACGCCCGCCAGCGCGGGCGGCAGGCTTTGCACGATGGCGGCGGGGATGATGTTGTCCACCGAGCCGCCGTACTCGGACAGCGGCCCTGCGAGCACGCCGCGGGCCAGCACCCCCAGCGCGGTGACGGCGATCATCATCACGCCGATGACGACGGTGCCGACGACGAGCGCGCGGCGCAGGGCGCGTTCGTCGCGAAAGCCCATGCAGCGCACGACGGACTGGGGCAGGGCGAAGGTGAAGACGCCCACGAGCATCCATTGCGTCGCGTAGAGGCCGACCGGCATCTGGCCGCCGGCCAACGGGTCGAAAAGCTCGGGGGCGTCGCGGCCGATGCGCTCCATGACGGCCTCCCAGCCGCCGCCGCTTGAAAGCAGGCCGCCCGCGAGCACGACGATGCACACGAGCATGGCCACGCCGCACAGCGCGTCGGTGGCCGCCACGCCCCGAAAGCCGCCGATGGTGGTGTAGACGACGACCGCCAGCCCGAACAGGGCAAGGCCTGCCACGTAGCTTTGCCCCGTCACGGCCTCGAATATCTTGGCGCCGCCCACGAACTGCGCGACCATCATCGCGATGAAGAAGCACACGATCACGGCGGCGCTCGCGTTCGCGACGGCGTCGGAGCGGTAGCGCGCGCGTATGACGTCGATGACGGTGACGGCGCCGAGGCGGCGGCCGATCAGGGCGAGCTTCTTTCCCATGATGCCGTAGAGCAGGAAAAGCGCCGTCGTCTGTACGGCCGCCATGTAGACCCAGCCGAAGCCGACCTGCCACGCCTGGCCGGGCCCTCCCACAAAGGAGCTGACCGAGCCGTAGGTGGCCACGGTCGTCATGGCCAAGACGAAGCCGCCGAGCGAGCGGTTGGCGATGAAGTACTCGGTCGTGAAGGCGGCGCCGCTTTTGCGCGAGCGCGCGCGCACGGCGGCGGCAAGCGCTATCGAGACGGCGAGGAAGGCGATGGTGGGGGCTAGGGCGAGCACGGCGTCGTTCACGGGCGCGCCCCTTCTTTTGCGTTCGTTTCGGGGACGTGTGCGCGGGCGTCTACGTCGGCGGGGGCGTTTTCGCGGGCGCCCGCGCGGGCGCTGTCAAGGGCGCTTCCGGGCTGTCCTCCGGGCGCGTTTTCGCCGCCGTTTTCACAGGCGCATCCAAGACCTGCCCGCGAGCCGCCGCCCGTCCTGCTTTCGCATGCGTCCGCGTCGTCGAGGCCGACGTCTTTCATCACATGGCAGGCCATCCAGACGGCCACGCCCACAGTGAACAGGAAGGTGCCGCCGCATCCGGCGACGACCCACAACGGCGTCGCGCACACGTAGATGCCGCTTGGGGCAAGCCCGAAACCGCATGCCGTCCACACGACGATGGTGGCGGCAAGGCCGGCGAGCGCCGCGCGGGCCTCGCGGTCGGCTTGGCGCAATTTGTCTTCGTAGCGCATGGGGCGGGCGCCTGTCCTCTCGGTGAAACGGGCTGTGCGCCCTTGCTGCCGGTCGCCTTCATTGTATGCACAGCCCGCGCCCGGCGCGGGGCTTGCGCACGCGGAGATGCAGCAGATGCGGGATATACGGCGCGCGAGCGGTCTGCCCGCAGCGTCGGGGTCGTTGACGTGGTGGCGAGGGAGGCTGCGCCGTGCCGCGCGTGGAGACATCGCTACGCGCATGGTTGGAACTGAGTCATCCTGGACGATGCAGCTCGGCCGTACGAAAGCCAAGCCATAAGCCGAACCACAAGATAGAGTGTTTTTTTGAAAATCAAACCCAACCCAGAGTGGTTTTGTGCTACCATCCGCCATGAGTTGCACTATCTGTTGCAATGCCCTGCAGCAGCGTTGTACCTGTTCGTTCTGCATCCGCATGGGACGCGTGTCCCTGCAGAAAGGAGCAACGTCGCCATGCACGCTGCACAGGCACATCACGAAGGCGCGGTGGTCTGACATGCGCCTCATCCGTTTCTTCAAACGCACCTACGGGCGCAACAACGTCTATATACGCCGCCATCGCCGCATATTCTCCAAGCGCAGCGGCTACCGCCTGCGCATCATGCGCTAAAGGCGCGCGAGAGCCGGCCGAAAGCCCCGCCGCTTCGGCTTTTCGGCCAGCCGGAGCCGGGCGAAGCGCCGCCTCGCATCAAGGCGGCGAAAAAGGATGCCCGAACGCGAAACAGGTAATCTTTCTCCTTGCCAGTGCCGGATTCAGGGTTTGGCCGGCATCCAAGAATTCGTTGCAAACGAAAATGCAACGAAAGCGAATCGTTGTACAATCGTTTGCAACGATTTCGATAGCGAAAGGGCGGCAATGAAGGAGAGCAAGGAGCTTGAGTTCAAGTCTGAGGTTTCGAGGAGCTTCCTGAAAACGGTGAGCGCCTTTGCGAACTTCGGCGGCGGGACGATTTTGTTCGGCGTCGACGACGACGGCAAGCCGATTGGGATCGAAGACCCGACTGCCGTCTGTCTCGACATAGAAAACCGCATCAACGACGCATTCGACCCCAGACCTTCCTTTTGCCTGGAGGTAAGCGAAGGGGATGGCACGATTGCCCTGTCTGTAGAGGAAGGTTGCGACAAACCGTACCTATGCAACGGGAAGGCCTACCGCAGGGCGGACGCCTCGACGGTGGAGGTCGACAAGCTCGAGCTTCGCCGCCTTGTCCTTGAAGGGCAGAATCTCGATTTCGATTCCCTGCCCTGCGGCACCGCGTCGTTGTCCTTCACCCGCCTTGAAAGCGCCTTGAAGGAAAATGTCGGAATCGGCTCCCTTACCGACGACCTGCTGAGAACCCTTGGCCTGCTGGGAGAAGACGGCTTCACCAATGCGGCGGCGATACTCGCCGATTCCAACAAGTTTCCGGGGATTGCCATCGCATTGTTCGGCGATGACGCCGACACGATACTCGATAGGGCAGAGGTGTCCGGGAGGTCGGTCATAGATTCTTTTTCCGAGGCCATGGCCTTCTACGAGAGGCATTGCTGCTACGAGAAGGTTTCCGGCGCCTTGAGGGACGTGGTGGAGAGAATCCCCAGAAAGGCGTTTCGCGAGGCGGTGGCGAATGCGTTGGCCCACAGGACATGGGATGTGCCTGCCCCGGTGCGCGTTTCAGTCTATCCAGGCCACGCCGAGGTTCTTTCTCCGGGAGGATTGGTGCCGGGAATGCACCCGAGCTCCTACCTTGACGGCCGTTACTCTATGTTGAGAAATCCAACATTGTCGGAGGTGCTCTTCAGACTTGGGATAATCGAGAAGTTCGGCACGGGGATAAGGAGGATCAAACGCTCTTACGAGGAGACCGGCAAGGCGCCCGCCTTCGAGATCGGGGATGACTGCATCAGCGTTTCGCTTCCCGCCCTGTCGGGCGACCGCCTGCTTACCGAAGACGAGCTTTTGGTTCTCTCCAAGATGCCCAGACGCCACCTTATGGCCAGGTCGGCTATCGACCTGGCCACGGGCTTCGACAAGGCCAAGACCATCAGGATGCTGAACGCTTTGCAGGAAAAAGGACTTGTGGAGTTTGCGGGTGAAGGCAGGGGCCGCAAGTACGCAAAACTGTAGCCGCGCGACCCGGCGCCACGCGCGGCTAGTTCATCAGCGCGCACACGGCCGCGTTGAAGGCCAGCGGGTCGTCGATGGGCAGCCCCTCGGCGAGCAGCGCCTGGTCGAAGAGCAGCTTCGCGTAGGAGGCGACCTTGTCCCCGTCGCCGTCTTTGTGCGCGGCCTGCAGCGTCGCGAAGATCGCGTGCTCAGGGTTTATCTCGAGCTTGTACTTGGGCTTGGGCGCCTCCTCGCCGTTGGGCATCGACGCGAAGTACTTCGCCATCGACAGCGAGACCGGGCCTGCCGCCGTGATGCACGCGGCCGCCTGCGCCAGGCGCGTGGAGGCGACGACCGCCTCGACGGACTCGGGCAGCGCGTCTTTCATCTGCGAGAACAGGTCCGTGTTGTCGGCATCGACCTTCTCGGCCGCTTCCTTTTCCTCGTCGCTTTCCAGCCCCAGGTCCTCGCTGGCCACGTTGCGCAGGTCGTGCTCGTCGTAGCGCCCGATGGACATGAGGGTGAACTCGTCGATCTGCATGCCGCACAAGAGCACGTCGTGCCCCTTTTCCAGCACGGCCTTCACGTTCGTGGACTTGGCCAGGTGCTCGACGGTGTCGCCTGCCGCAAAGAAGATGCTCTTCTGCTCTCCGTCCGCCGCCTCGACGTACTCCTTTAGCGTGACGAGCTTCTCCTCTTTGGCCGAGTAGAACAGCAGCAGGTCGTTTAGCAGCTCGGCGCGCATCCCGTAGCTGGAGTAGATGGCGTATTTCAGCGCGTGCCCGAACTGCTCGTAGAACTGCTCGTACTTCTCGCGGTCGCCTTCGAGCAGCTTTTCCAGCTCCTGCTTCACCTTCTTCTCGATGCGCCGCTCGATGGCCTTCAGCTGGCGGTCTTGCTGCAGCGTCTCGCGCGATATGTTCAGGTTCAGATCGGGGCTGTCCACGACGCCGCGCACGAAGGAAAACGCCTCGGGCAGCAGCTCCTCGCTGGCCTCGGTGATCAGCACCGACGAGCTGTAGAGCGCAAGCCCGTTCTTGAAGTCCTTGGTGTAGAAGGCCTCGGGGACTTTGGACGGCACGAACAGCAGCGCGTCGTAGTTCAACGTGCCCTCCGCGTGCAGCGGGATGGTCAGCAGCGGGTCGGAGAAGTCGTGGAACTCGGATTTGTAGAACTCGGCGTACTCCTCGTCGGACACCTCGGATTTCTTGCGCGTCCAGATGGGGGTCATGGAGTTCAGCGTCTCGGTCTCGACATAGCTCTCGTACTCGGGCGTGTAGTCGTCGCCGGCGTCGTCGGGCTTGGGCTTTTGGCGCGACTTCTCCACGTCCATGCGTATGGGGTAGCGCACGTAGTCGCTGTAGCGCTTCACCAGGTCTTGGATCGCGTACTGGCCGAGGTAGTGGTCGTAGTCCTCGGCAGACTCGCCCTCGCCGGTGTTCTCGCGCACGTGCAAGACGATGTCGGTGCCGCGCCCGTCGCGCTCCGCCTTCGAGATCGTGTAGCCCTCCAGCCCGTCGCTTTCCCAGCGCCAGGCATCCTCGGAGCCGTAGGGGCGCGTCGTGACGACGACCTTGTCGGCCACCATGAACGACGAGTAGAAGCCGACGCCGAACTGCCCGATGATGTCCACTTCCTCGTTTGCCCGCGCCTCGTCGCCTTCCTTGAACTCGAGGCTGCCGGAGTGCGCGATGGTGCCGAGGTTTTTCTCCAGCTCCGCGTCCGTCATGCCTATGCCGTTGTCGGTGATGCGTATGGTGCGCGCGTCGCGGTCCACGGCCAGCTCGATGCCGAGGTCGCCGCGCACGATGGACTTGTCGCCGTCTTGCAGCGCCTTCAGGTAGAGCTTGTCGAGCGAGTCCGACGCGTTGGAGATCAGCTCGCGCAAGAAGATGTCCTTGTTCGTGTAGATGGAGTTCACCATCAAGTCGAGGAGCTTCTTGCTTTCCGTCTTGAACTTGCGCATGGTGCGTGCCCGTCCTTTCCGTCGTGTCTTCTCGGTGAAAGGGGAGGGCGCCCTGCGCGACCCGGCCGCAAGCCCCGGGCCTGCCGCGCCCTCGCCCTTTCGCTTCGCTTGCACGCGATTCTAGGACCGCCGCGCGCGCATGGGCTGACCTGTCACGCACATGTTACCTGCTTGGGTAAACCGCATAAAATCTAAGTCTGCCTTTGTTATATCGGGGAAGCCGGGCAAGGCGGGTAAGCCGCGAAAGGCGCGTGCAGCGTCAAGCGCACCAAGCGCATCAGGCCGTGGCGCCCAGGTTTAACATCGTGCTCACATCAAGCCCCGCGCTTTCGTGTATAGTCACCCCCCGTTGTACCGATATGCGATAAACGCCGCCTGCGCCCGCGCGCCCGCGCGGGCGCAGGCGGCAGACGAGGAGTGGAGATGCTCGACGCGCTCAAGAAGTTCAGGAAGACCCATCCGGTCGTGTTTTGCGTGGTGGCCGTGGTCGTGTGCTGGCTCGTCGGCATCTTCGTGGCCGGCAGGCTCTACGACCTTGTGACGGGAAGCCGCCCCTTCGACGACCGCATGGACGAGGCCGTGGGCACCATCTTCTGCGATTCGGTCCTCGCGCTTGTCGCGTTTCTCATCTTGCTCGCGACAGGCCGCGCCTCTATCGTGAAGAAGAAGGGCTCGGGCTTCGTGAAAGGCCTGGCCGTGGCCGCCGTGCCGCTGTCCATTTACTGCTTTTTGCTGGTCGTCTTCGTGGCGGGCGCTTTGACCACCGACCCCGCCGAGCTGGAGGCGCAGCTGGGCGCCGTGCCCGTCTTCGACGCGGCCTCCATCGTCATGGTGGTCAGCTACCTGTTCGTGGGTCTGGGCGAGGAGCTGACCTGCCGCGGCATCGTGGGCGAGACCCTGCTCGAGCGCTTCGGCACCTCGCGCGGCGCCATCTGGAAGGGCGCCATCATCACCGGCATCTTGTTCGGCCTCATGCACTCGGGCAACTTCTTGTCGCTCGACCCCGTCTTCGTGTTCGGCCAGATCTTCTCGGCGGCAGGCGGCGGCGTGCTCTTCTGCGCCATCTACTACCGCACGGGCAACATCTGGGTCGTGGCCTTGACCCACGCGGTGAACGACATCCTGGCGTCGTCGGGCATCTGGCTGTTCGGCGTCGACACCACCACGATCGTGGGCGCGACCTCCGGCGGCCTGAGCCCCGTCCCCTTCGTCTTGTGCATCTTCGACGTGTGCCTGGCCATTTTCCTGCTGCGCAAGAAAAAGATCGGCGAGGTCGCGCAGAGCTGGCAGCCCGAGCTGCCCCGCTGGCACGAGGAGTAGGCGCACCCGCGCGGCGCGCTACAATGGGGACGTCTTTTCCCCAAGGCCGCGTCTTTCACGCGCGGCGACGTCTGAAGGAGAATGGTGCCATGTACACGAACATCTTGGTCCCCTACGACAAGTCCGAGCACGCGCAGCGCGCCTTGCAGGCGGCGGCAGGCCTTGCCGCGGGCGAGGACAACGCGAAGCTCCTCATTCTCAACGTCACCGACCTGCCCGACTACAACGACGCGTCCTTCGAGGTGGCCGCGCGCATGGCGGGCGTGAAGGACTTCGACGTCGAGGCCGCCAAGGAGACGCGCCAGGGCTATGTGCAAGAGCAGAAGGCGCAGCTCTCGCGCGAGATCGAGGACGCCTTGGGGCCGGCTCCGCAGGGGCTTGCCGTCGAGGTCGAGGTGATCGGCGGGCATGCCCAGGAGATCATCCCGCGTTATGCCAAGCGCCACGAGTGCGACTGCATCGTCATGGGCCGCCGCGGCCTCGGCGCCATACGCGGCGCGCTCGGCTCGGTCTCCTACGCCGTCTTGCGCTCGACGGACCTGCCCGTCCTCATCGTGAAATAGCCTTCCCTAGGCGTGTTTTTCGGCGGTGCCGCGCCCGCCCGACGCGTGGCGCCGCCCGCCGAAAAACGCCTCCCCCGCGCCTTTCTCCACCGCCCGCGCGGCCCGCGCCGCCCGCCGAAAAACGCTTTCCCCGCATCTTTCTTCACCCCGCTGCCGGCCGTTTCCGAACATCGGCACGCGACCTGCGTAAACACAAGTTCTGGTATCTTTACCACCCAAAATCCACAAGATATTGTGGATAAATGAGCTTCATCCGCCGCCCTCCTTGGCGTATTCTCCCTTCTCGCACTACCAAGACGCGCATATGCCCATGCGTTCGTTGCGGATGTGTTTCTCGCGACATGTACAAGGTTTCGGCAACGGACGACGAAGGGGATGGGTGACGACATGAAGATCATCAAACGCAACGGCTCGGAAGTCCTTTTCGACATAGAAAAGATCGCCAACGCCATACGCGCGGCAAACCAGGAGGTGCCGGACGGCGAGCGCCTGACGGAGCGCCAGGTGCGCTATGCCTCGGAAAACGTGGCCGACAAGTGCGAGGACGCCGGGCACGCCGTCTCGGTCGAGGAGATCCAGGACATGGTCGAAGACGAGATCATGGCCTTGGACTGCTTCGAGGTGGCGCGCAAGTACATCATCTACCGCTACCTGCAAAACCTCAAACGCCAAAACAACACGACCGACGACAAGATCTTGTCGCTGATCGAGTGCAACAACGAGGAGGTCAAGCAGGAGAACTCCAACAAGAACCCGACCGTCGTGTCCGTGCAGCGCGACTACATGGCAGGCGAGGTCTCGCGCGATTTGACGATGCGCATGCTCTTGCCCCAGGACGTGGTCGAGGCCCACAAAGAGGGCATCATCCACTTCCACGACTCGGACTACTACGCGCAGCACATGCACAACTGCGATTTGGTCAACCTCAACGACATGCTGCAAAACGGCACGGTCATATCCGGCACCCTCATCGAAAAGCCGCACTCTTTTTCCACGGCGTGCAACATCGCGACGCAGATCATCGCGCAGGTGGCCTCCAGCCAATACGGCGGGCAGTCCATCAGCCTCGCGCATCTCGCGCCCTTCGTCGACGTCTCGCGCAAGAAGATCGCCCGCGAGGTCTACGTCGAGATAGAGTCGCTGGGCATCGAGCCGACCGAGGGGGCGGCGGCCTCGATTGTCGAGCGGCGCCTACGCGACGAGATCCGCCGCGGCGTCCAGACCATCCAATACCAGGTCGTCACGCTCATGACCACGAACGGCCAGGCGCCTTTCGTCACCGTCTTCATGTACCTGAACGAGGCGAGAAACGAGGCGGAGAAGCACGATTTGGCCTTGATCATCGAGGAGATGCTCGCGCAGCGCTTCCAGGGCGTGAAAAACGAGGCGGGCGTGTGGATCACTCCGGCCTTCCCCAAGCTCATCTACGTGCTCGAAGACGACAACGTGTTCGAGGGCTCGCCGTATTTCTACCTCACGCAGATGGCGGCCAAGTGCACGGCGCGGCGCATGGTGCCCGACTACATCTCGGAGAAGAAGATGCACGAGCTGAAGCTCTCGAAGGGCGAGCAGCCGGGCGAGGGCGATGTCTACACCTGCATGGGCTGCCGGTCGTTCCTCACGCCGGACCGTAGCGGCGACGGCTACGGCAACGTGGCGCGCGCGAAGGACTACGAGCCGGGCAAGCCGAAGTACTACGGGCGCTTCAACCAGGGCGTGGTCACGCTGAACCTGCCGGACGTCGCGCTGTCCTCCGGCGGCGATGCGGGCAAGTTCTGGGAGGTTTTCGAGGCCCGCCTCGAGCTGTGCCACCGCGCCTTGCGCGCCCGCCACGAGCGCCTGCGGGG
>CAVFDV010000012.1:0-22777 GCA_963621315.1 Oscillibacter sp. MSJ-31 | reverse complement strand
GTATCGCACGGAGCGCCTGGTCTCCGCCCTGCGCAACGAGGTCGGCCTGCCCGTGCACGTGCACTGCCACTACGTCGGCGGCATGGCGCCGGCCAACTACATCAAGGCGGCCGAGGCGGGCGCGGCCATCGTCGACACGGCGACGGCGCCGCTGGCCTTCGGCAACTCGCAGCCGGCCGTCGAGATGATCGTCGCGGCCTTGAAGGAGAGCGCCTACGACACGGGGCTGGACCTCGAGTTGCTCTTCGAGATCGCCGAGTACTGGGAGGGCGTGCGCAAGAAGCGCAGCTTCAAGCGCGGCATCTCGACGCTCGACCAGATGCACGTCTACAGCCACCAGGTGCCGGGCGGCATGATGAGCAACCTCGTCAGCCAGCTGGGCGTGCAAAAAGCGGGCGACCGTCTGGGCGAGGTCCTGGCCGAGATACCGAAGGTGCGCGCCGAGGTGGGCTATCCGCCGCTCGTCACGCCCATGTCGCAGATCGTCGGCACGCAAAGCGTCTTCAACGTGCTCACGGGCAAGCGCTGGTCGGTCATCTCCAAGGAGATGAAGGACTACATCGCGGGCTACTACGGCAAGGCGCCCGGCAAGATCGACCCCAAGATCCAAAAGCTCGTGCTGGGAGACGACGCGCCCCTGCCGCCCGATGTGGCGCCCGGCTCGCTGGTCACGACAACCTTCGACGAGCTGGCAGAGGAGCTGGGCGAGCTTGCGTCGTGCGAGGAAGACGTGCTCATGTACGCGATGTTTCCCAACGAGGCGCGCGCGTTCCTCGAAAAGCAGCGCAAGATAGAGCAGACGGATTTCCTGATGAACGAGGCCGTGAACGTGGTGAAGGAGGAAGACGAAGTGGATACCGCGCAGATTCGCGAACTGGTGAAGATGGTCGAGGAGACGGGCATCGGCGAGATAACGGTCCAAGACGCCGGCACGCAGGTGACGGTGAGGAGCGCCGCGATGCCTGCTGCGGCGGCCGCCGCCGTGCCCGCCGCGCAGCCGCTCGCGGGCACTGCCCCGACCGCGCCCGCAGCCGCCGCGCCCGAGGCGGGCGGCACCGCCGCAGCCGCCGACAAGCCGGCTTCCTGGAAGCCCGTCGCCGCGCCCATGGTCGGCACCTTCTACGTGGCGCCCAGCCCGGATGCCGACCCGTTCGTGAAGGTGGGCGACAAGGTGGCCGCCGGCGACACCATGTGCATCGTCGAGGCCATGAAGCTGATGAACGAGATCGCCGCCGAGGAGCTGTGCGAGGTGCGCGAGGTGTGCCTGTCCGACGGCGACGCGGTCGAGTTCGGCACGGTCATGTTCTACGTCGAGCCCATCTGCGAGTAGGGGCGCGCCCATGTTCGACAAGATACTCATAGCAAACCGAGGCGAGATAGCCCTGCGCGTGCTGCGCGCGGCCCACGAGCTGGGGGTGAAGGTGGTGGCGGTCTACTCCACCGCCGACGCCGACACGCGGGCGGTGCGCGAGGCCGACGAGCGCGTGTGCATAGGGCCGCCCGCCTCGGCGAAAAGCTACCTGTGCATGCAAAACATCATCGCCGCCGCCGAGACGACCGGCGCGCAGGCCATCCACCCGGGCTACGGCTTCCTTTCCGAAAACGCCGATTTCGCGCGCGCGTGCGCGGACAACGACATCGTCTTCATAGGGCCTGCTCCCGACAGCATCGACTCGCTGGGCAACAAGGCCGCCGCGAAGGAGACCATGCGCAAGCTGGGCGTGCCCACCGTCCCCGGCACCGACGGGCCGGTCGCGACTGTCGAGGAGGCGCGCGCGTTTGCCGAGGAGGCGGGATACCCCGTCCTCGTGAAGGCAAGCGCCGGCGGCGGCGGCAAGGGCATGCGCGAGGTGCACTCCGCCAACGAGCTGGAGGACCGCTTCAACGCGGCGCGCGGCGAGGCGGCGGTGGCCTTCGGCAACGACGAGGTCTACCTGGAAAAGCTCCTCGTGAAGCCGCGGCATGTCGAGGTGCAGGTGCTCGCCGACACGCACGGCAACGCCATGCACCTGTGCGAGCGCGACTGCTCCGTGCAGCGCCGCCACCAAAAGCTCATCGAGGAGGCGCCGTGCCCGGTGCTCGACGAGGCGACGCGGCAGGCCATGGGCGAGGCGGCCTTGAAGGCCGTGCGCGGCGTGGGCTACGTGAACGCCGGCACCATCGAGTTTCTGCTCGATGCAGACGGCAGGTTCTACTTCATGGAGATGAACACGCGCGTGCAGGTGGAGCATCCCGTCTCCGAGCAGATCACGGGCGTGGACATCATCAAGGAGCAATTGCGCATCGCGGCAGGCGAGCCCATGAGCTGCGCGGGGCTGGCGCCCCTAAGTCCCATCGCGCACGCGATAGAGTTCCGCATCAACGCCGAAGACCCGCAAAACGGCTTTCGGCCCTGCCCCGGGACCATCACGCGCCTCGACTTGCCGGGAGGGCCTGGCGTGCGCGTGGACACGCATCTCGTGGCCGGCGCGCAAGTCCCGCCCACCTACGACTCGCTGCTGGCAAAGCTCATCGTCTGGGGCGCCGACCGCGACGAGGCGCTCGCGCGCGGGCGGCGGGCGCTTTCGGAGTTGAACATCGAGGGCATCGCGACTACGATACCCTTCCACATGGCCGTGCTGGACAACGAGGTGTTTTCCGCCGGCGAGGCCTGCACCGACTTCATAGACACCGAGATGAACGGAGGAGCGCTGTAATGGCAGCTGCAAGCGAAAAGGACTTCCAGGCAGACGGCATGAGCATCGCGCCGGGCGTCGTCGAGACCATCGTGGCCATGGCGGCCGCCGAGGTCGAGGGCGTCGCGGGCGTGGGCGCGGCAGGGCCTCTCGCGCAGATCATGGCCACGTTCAACGCGGGAAAGCCCGTGCCCACGCAGGGTGTGAACGTGAGCGTGAACGAGGATCAGAAGCTCTCCATCGAGATCACGGTGCAGGTGTTTTACGGCAAGCGCCTCGTGGACGTGGCCGCCTCCGTGCGCCGCGCCGTCGCCGACGCGCTGGCCGCCCAGATAGGCGTCGAGGCCGCCGCCGTGGACGTGCACGTCGACAGCCTGCTTTTCTCCGAGGACGCGTGAGGACGGACGCCGAGGCGCCGCGCGCGCGACACGCGAAAAGAGACACGATGCCCCAGCTTCACGAACATACCGCCGCACGCCGCCAGGCCGTGCAGGTGCTCTACCAGCACGAGCTGACGGAAAGGCCCCTGGCCGAGCTTGCAGCCGAGCCGTCCACCTTCACCGTGCCCGTGTGCCCGAAAGGCGCCGACGACTACGACCTGGTCGCCTCCCCGCTTGGCGCCTATGCGCGCGAGCTGGTGGTCGGCGTGGCGGACAGCCTCGAGGAGATCGACACGGCCATAGCGCAGACCTCGGAGAACTGGGCGCTCGAGCGCATGCCCGTCGTGGACCGCAACATCATCCGCGTGGCCGCCTTCGAGATCGCCTTTTGCGACGGGATCCCGACCGGCGTGGCCATCAACGAGGCCGTCGAGGCGGCCAAGCTCTACGGCGGCGACGAGTCGCCGAAGTTCGTGAACGGCGTCTTGGGGCGCATCGCGGCAAGACACGACGGCGCGCCCGCTTCGGTGGCGGGTGCCGGAACAGGGACGGGGGCGTAGATGGGAGTCACGGAATACGGGACCTTTGCCGAGGTGCGCGCGCGTCTCGACGAGATACTGGTGGAGGTGCGCAAGAAGGACCTCTCGCTGGAAAAGAGCCTCGACCTCTACGAGGAGGCCATAAAGCTGGGCAACCGCTGTGCCGAGCTCGTGGACAAGCCGGACTTCACCGAGCAAGAGGCGCAGGCCGCCATGGAGGCCATCGAGGGCAAGGCCGACGGCGCGGACGCCGATGGCGCGGGTGCCGAGGGCGGCATAGACGCGGGCGACGGTGAAAACGCGCCGGGCGGCGCGGACGCGGCAGGCGCTTCAGGTGGCATGGACGACGCGGACTCCGAGGGCGCCGGACCCGAAGCCGCGGACGCGGGCGCCCCGAAAGCCGGGGGCTCCGAAGAGGCCGAAGACGCCGGCTCGGAGGCCGCCGCATCGGGCGCCGACGGGAAACCCGGCGAGTAGGCAGGGCATTTCCCATGGCCGCAGAGCTCCTGCACTCCATACATTCCCCCGCCGATTTGAAGGCGCTGGACTACGCGCAACTCGACCGCCTCGCGCTGGAGCTGCGCGCGCAGATGGTCGCCACCACGAGCGAGCGCGGCGGGCACCTGGCCTCCTCGCTGGGCGCCGTCGAGCTGATCGTCGCGTTGCACCGCGTGCTCGACTGCCCCAAAGACCGCATCGTCTTCGACGTGGGCCACCAGGCCTACGCGCACAAGCTGCTCACGGGCAGGCAGGAGGCCTTTCCCACCTTGCGCAGCTTCGGCGGCCTGTCGGGCTTTCCCAAGATCGACGAAAGCCCCTACGACTCCAACGATGCCGGGCACGCCTCCGACTCACTGTCGATCGCGCTCGGCTACGCGTTGGCCCGCGACCTCGACGGCGGCGACGAGACCATCGCCGCGCTGATCGGCGACGCGTCCTTTACCGGCGGCATGGCCCTCGAGGCCTTGAACCAGATAGGCCATCTGGGCACGCGCCTGATCGTCGTCCTAAACGACAACGGCATGTCCATATCGCCCAACGTGGGCGGGTTCGCGCACTACCTGGGGCAGATGCGCCTCTCGCACAAGTACACGCACCTGCGCGACAAGGTGGAGGGCACGATGACGTCGTCGGGGCGCGTGGGGCGCGCGCTCATGGACGCGGGCAACGCGGTGAAGGAGTCGGTGAAGCAGCTTGTCTTGCCCGACGGCTCGATGTTTTTCGAGGAATTCGGCGTCACCTACGTAGGACCTATCGACGGCCACGACATCGCGGGTCTCGAGACGATCTTGCGGCGCGCGAAGGACCTGACAGGCCCTGTCGTCGTGCATGCCATGACCGACAAGGGCAGGGGGTACCCGCCCGCCGAGGCGCACCCGGAGCGCTTCCACGGCGTAGGCCCGTTTCACATAGACACGGGCGAGCCTGCCGGCGCCGCCGCCGCCCCGACCTACACGGACGCCTTTTCCGAAGAGCTTGTGGACCTTGCCGCCGAGGATGCGCGCGTGGTCGCCATCACGGCGGCGATGAGCGCGGGCACGGGCCTCGACGCCTTCAGGGAGAAGTTCCCGCAGCGCTTCTTCGACGTCGGCATCGCCGAGGAAAACGCCGTCGGTATGGCCTGCGCGCTGGCGGCGGGCGGCAAGGTGCCCGTCGTGGCCATCTACTCGACCTTCTTGCAGCGCGCCTACGACCAGGTCATGGTCGATGTGGCCTTGCAGCGCCGGCACGTGGTCTTTGCCGTGGACCGCGCCGGCCTCGTGGGCGCCGACGGGCCGACGCACCACGGCGCCTTCGACCTCTCGTATCTGCGCACGGTGCCGGGCATGCGCATCATGGCGCCCGCCGACGCCGTCGAGCTGCGCGCCGCGTTGCGTTTTTCCATCGAGTGCGCAGACGGCCCTGTCGCTTTGCGCTACCCCAAGGGGCAGGCGCATACGGGCGAGGGGCGCCCGCACCCGAAGTGGGAGCTGGGGCGCGCGGTGAAGCTTGCCGACGGCGGCGAGGCGGCGCTGCTTGCGCTCGGGCGCACGGTGCATGTCGCCTGCGAGACGGCGCGCGCGCTTTCGCAGGCGGGGCATGAGGTCACGGTCTACGACATGCGCTGGGCAAAGCCGGTGGACGTGCAGACGGTGCGCGAGGCAGCCGCCACGGGGCGCGTCTACACGCTGGAGGACAACACGACGGTGGGCGGCTTCGGCTCGGCGGTCCTCGAGTGCCTGGCATGCGAGGGCCTGACCCCCCATGTGCATTGCATCGGGTATCCCGACGAGTTCGTCGAGCAAGGCAGCGTGCCCGAGCTTTTCGCCAAGCTGGGCCTTTCGAAAGAGCGCCTGGTGGAGCGCATCGCCGCCGACATCGAGGGCGGGCGCGGGAAAGCCGGCATGCCCGGCGCCGAGACATGCGCGTGAAGCCCAGGCTCGACGAGCTGCTCGTGGAGCGGGGCCTGTGCGCGAGCCTGCACGACGCGCAAGCCGCCGTGATGGCAGGCGAGGTCGTCGTGGGCGAGCACCGCGCCGATTCGAGCGGCATGCGCCTTTGCCCCGACGTGCAGATCCGGATGAAGGGCCGTGCCTGCCCCTTCGTCTCGCGTGGCGGCCTGAAGCTTGCCGGCGCCCTCGACGCCTTCTGCGTGGACGTGCGCGGCATGCGCTGCGCCGACCTTGGGTGCTCCACCGGCGGGTTCACCGATTGCCTGCTCTCGCGCGGGGCAGAGCGCGTCGCCGCCGTCGACGTGGGGCGGGCGGACTTCGACTGGGGATTGCGCCACGACCCGCGCGTCTCCCTGTTCGAGAACACGAACGTGCGCGGCCTTTCCGCGGAAGCGGTAGGCGGCCTGGTGGACCTCGTGTCAGCCGACCTTTCCTTCATCTCGCTTTGCGCCGTGCTGCCCGACATACGCGCCCTGCTCGCGGAGCGCGGGCAGGCCGTCCTTTTGGTGAAGCCGCAATTCGAGCTGCCGTCCCATCTGGTGGGGGCAGGCGGCGTGGTCCGCGACGCCGCCGCGCACGAGCAGGCCGTCTGCTCCGTGGCCGATGCGGCGCGCGAGGCCGGGTTGGACGCATGCGGCCTGTGCTTTTCGCCCGTCACGGGGCGCAAGGGCAACATCGAGTTTTTCCTCCACCTGAAATCGAGCGGAAAGCCGCATGCCCCGTGCGCTACCATTGGCACAGAAGAGGTCCGCGCCGTCGTCGCGCGGGCGCACGAGAAGCTGGAAGGCGGTGCGGGGTGAAGGTCTTGCTGGTCCCCTCGGGCGACCCCGAGGCCGTCTCGCACGCGGGCTATCTGAAGAGCCGCCTCGTGGTGGCGGGCGTCGATTGCGAGGTCCAGCCCCCCGGGCGCCATATCCTTTCCTGCGACGCGGACGAGCTTGCCCTCGTGGTCCCCATGGGCGGCGACGGCACCTTCCTCGCCGCTGCGCATCTCCTGGACTTCGCGCCCGTGCCGCTTCTTGGCTTGAACTACGGCCATCTCGCCTTTTTGTCGGGCAACCCCGAGCGCGACGAGGTCGAGCTCGTGTGCGACGCGCTTGCAGGCGACATCCCCTTCGAGCGCCGCGCCACCCTCGACGCCGAGGTCGTCTGCGCGGACGGCTCGCGCATCGCATGCACGGCCCTAAACGAGCTGGCCTTCACGCGCGGCACCTCCGGGCACATGGTCGAGTACTCCTACGCGGTCAACGGCACCACCATCGCGCACGTGCGCGCCGACGGGCTTGTCGCGGCCACGGCCACGGGGTCTACGGCATATGCGCTCTCGGCGGGAGGACCCATCGTCTCGCCGGGCTACGGCGGCCTTGTCGTGGTGCCCGTCTCGGCGCACACCATCAACTCGCGTGCCCTCGTGCTCGCCGGGTCCGACGTGCTGGAGCTGCGCCTTTTGGGCAAATACACCGCCGAGGCGTCGTTGTTCATCGACGGCCAGGTGCGCGCGCTGCCCGCCGAGGCGTCTAGCATCGTGTGCCGCCGCGGGGAAAGAGACGTGCTCTTCGCGCGCGGCGGGGGCGAGTTCTTCGAAAACGTCGCGCGGCTGTTCTTCGACGACCGCGGGTGAGGAAGGGGGGGGTTTCCATGCTCGACGAGCTGCATGTGCACGACGTCGCCCTGATCGGCGAGGCCGACATCTTCTTTCCCCCGGGGTTGACCGTCCTGACGGGCGAGACGGGCGCGGGAAAGACGGCGCTTTTGTCCGCGTTGAAGATGGTATGCGGGTACAGGGCAGATGCGCAAGCGGTGCGCGACGGCGCCGAGAGCGCATGCGCCGAGGCGCGTTTTCTCTTAGACGACGGCCAAGAGCACATAGTCTCTCGGCAGGTCTCGGCCAAGGGGCGCTCCCGCTGCCGCGTGGACGGGCACATGGCCACGGTCGCCGAGCTTGGGCGCGCGGCGCGCTTCGTGCGCATACTCGGTCAGCACGAGCAGGTGGCGCTCTTGCAGGCGTCTGCCCAGCTTGCCTATCTGGACGCCTGGATCGATCCCGAGCTGGCGCATCTCGCGCCCTACCGTGCCGCGCGCGCGGCGTGGCGCGAGGCGCGCGCGCGTTTGTCCGCCCTGCAGGAGGCGCGCGACACGGCGGCAGGCGAGCTGGAGTTCCTCGCGTTTGCCGCCGCCGAGATAGACAAGGTCGCGCCCGTGGAGGGCGAGTACGAGGAGCTGGAGGCCGAGCTGCCGCGCCTGCAGCACGCAGACAGGCTCGCCGACGCGCTGTCGTGCGCGGACCGCGCCTTGCACGCCGACGGCGCGGCGCTCGACTTGGTGGCCCGGGCCGCCGAGGCGCTTGGAAAGCACCCGGGCATCGATCCTGCGCTCGACGAGATAGCGGCGCGCCTCGAGGAGCTTTCGCAGGCGGGTTTCGACATCGGGCGCGACCTGTCCGCCTACGCCGCGCATCTCGACGCCGACCCGCAGCGCCTCGAAGACGTGCTCTCGCGCCTCGACGCGCTGTCCGGCCTCATGCGCCGCTTCGGGCCGGGCATGGAGCAGGTGCTTGCCACGCGCGCGCGTGCGCGCGACGCGCTCGACGCGGCAGACGACGCGCCCGAGCGCCTCGCACAGGCACGCCGCGAGGAGGCGGCCGCGCGCGAGGAGCTGCAACGCGAGGCGCGCGCGCTTTCCGAGGTGCGCGAGAAGGCGGCAGGCGAGTTGTGCGAGAGGCTCGAAGGGGAGGTGGCAGAGCTCGCGATGCCGCAGGCCTCGTTTTCCTTCTCCTTCACGGAGCTGCCCTTCGAGCGCTGGACGGATGCAGGCCCGGTGGCCGCCGAGCTGCTCTACGCGCCCGCATCCGGCTCCACGGCGCGCCCGCTTGCGCGCATCGCAAGCGGCGGCGAGCTGTCGCGTGTCTTGCTCGCCCTCGAATGCGTGCGCCGCGCGCATGCGGCGGGCGCCGAGGACGTGCTCGTCTTCGACGAGGTGGACGCCGGCATAGGCGGCCAGACGGCGCGCGCCGTGGCTTCGCGCCTGGCGCGCCTTGCAAGCGGCGCGCAAGTCGTCGTGGTCACCCATCTGGCGCAGGTGGCGGCCCTTGCCGATGCGCATTACGTGGTGGAAAAGCAGACGGGTGCGGACGGCGCGCAATCCACGGCGGTGGCGCGCGTGCAAGGCGAGGAACGCGTGGCCGAGATCGCGCGCATGCTCTCCGGCAGCTTCGATGAAAGCGCGCTGGAACACGCGCGCGCGATGCTTGCCGCAGGCGGGGAGCAAGAATGAGGGCAGGCGCGCCGGGACGTGCGGCGGGTGCATCGACATGTGCGCCGGCGATGCGGCCGCACGCGGGCGCAGGCGATGCGGGCGCGTGCAAGCCGGACCCGGCGGCAGGCGATGCGGGCGCGCGCCCGGACGCGGGGCTTGTCCGGGCGCTTTCGGCAGGGCAAGTCGCCCTCGTCGCCACCGACACCGTCTACGGACTTGCCGCCGTGCCTTCCATGCGGGCGCTGGAGGAGATATGCGCGTTGAAGGGCCGCCCCCGCACCCAGCCCGTCGCCTGGCTTGCCCCCGACGCGGAAGCGGCGCTGGAGCTGTGGGCGCAAGACTTGCCGCAGGCCGCCCGAAACCTCGCCGCGCGCCTGTGGCCGGGCGCCCTCACCCTCGTGCTGCAGGCCTCGCCTGCCGCGCGCGCGACGCACGCGTGCGCCGCCGACGGCACGGTTGCCTTGCGCGTGCCCGACGACGAGGCTCTGCGGGCCGTCATGCGAAAGGTGGGCTCGCCGCTTGCGTGCACCTCGGCAAACCCCCACGGCGCGCCCGCGCCCGCGCGCCGTGGGGACATAGACTGCGCCTTTCTGGCCCTGCCGCATGCCGCGTCCCTGCCCGCCCGCTGTCCGGGCGCCGTGCCGTCTGCCATCGTGGATTGCACGGGGGAGGGGCTGCGCATCGTGCGCGCCGGCGCCCTTCCGAAAGAGGCTATCATGGACGCGGCGGCAGGCGGCACGGACGCCTGCGGCGGATGTTGAGGGCGGCGCACGCAGCGGCGCATGCGGGCGCCGGGCGCCTGCAGCAGACACGGACGAGACGAGAAGAGGGGGGGGGCGCGAGGGACATGCCTGAAACGAAAGGATTGCGCATCGCGATCGGCAGCGACCACGGCGGCTTCGAGCAAAAGGAGGGCCTGGGCGCGTGGCTGGCCGCGCAAGGCCATCTCGTCGAGGACTGCGGTTGCACATGCGCCGACAGCGTCGACTACCCCGACTACGCCGCTGCCGTCGCGCGCGCCGTGGCAGATGGCCGGGCGGACTTCGGCGTGCTCGTGTGCGGCACGGGCATAGGCATGGCCATCGCGGCGAACAAGGTCGCGGGCGTGCGCGCGGCAAATGTCACGAGCGTCGAGTTCGCGCGCCTTTCCCGCGAGCACAACGACGCGAACGTTCTCACGCTCTCCGGGCGCTTCGTCTCGGCGGCCGACAACGAGGCCATACTTTCCGCCTTCCTGTCCACGCCGTTTGCCGGCGGGCGCCATGCGCGCCGCGTGGCAAAGATCGACGCCCTCCTCCCGACGCCGGCCGCAGCCGGCCCGCAGGGCGAAAGCTCCTAGAGCACCGCGAAACCGCGCCCGCCCCGCAAGGCGCAGCAGCCCCGGCACCTCGGCCGGCGCGACCGGCCCCACGCGCCGAAACCGCGCCCGCCCCGCAGGGCGCAACTTCATAGTTTCTGCATATTCGCGTCCCCGAAAACCCCTGTTCAACGCCCTGCGCACACGGGTTTTTCCGTTCACCGAAATGATTGCGCGGCCACCGCGGTATTTTCCCTACGCGGCGCGGCATTCCTGCTAGCATACGTACTCGTTTGCAATGGGAAGGCACGCGGGAGGGCGTGCGCGATGGAAGTGCGGTGGGCGTGACAGCGATAGCGATTCTCCTCGGTGCATGTGCAGGCGCGCTCAGCGTCGTGCCGTTTGCCCTGGGGCTGCGCCGCATCCGCACGGCGACCATCACGGACGACGCCTTCGGCAAGACGAACCTCGCGGGGCTGCTCCTCGTGGTCTCGTTTGCGTCGCTTGTCGTCTTGTTCGGGTGCGCCATCGCCTGCGCGATGCTCGCCCGCGACGTGCTCTTGCCGTTTGCCGTGGCCGAGATAGTCGTCCTCACCGCGTCGACCATCTCGTTTTCCATATGGCGTTCTGTTCGCAAGTGAAGGAGAAGGGGTAAGTCGCGTGGATGTGAATCCTCTCGAGCAGCTCGCGGATTCGGTTCCCGAGCTCCAGCATTCGTTCGACCCGCAGTACCTGTTCCAGCCCATCATCACGGGCGGCCAGGCGCTCTTCGGCCTCGACAGCGTCGGCTACACGCAATACATCTTCTGGATGTGCGTGTGCGTCGTGCTCACGGCCATCGTCGTCATCGTCGGTGCCAAGCGCATCACCATCATCCCGACCGACCGCTTCGCCAATATGATCGAGTACGGCTACGACAGCGTGAAGAAAAACATGGGCGAGGGCGCGATCGGCAAGGGCTACGAGGCCCACATGCCGCTTCTGGCCACCATGTTCTTCTTCATCCTCGTCTCGAACTTCATCGGCCTCATCCCCGGCCTGAAGACGCCCACCGGCACGATCTCGGTCACGTGGGCGCTGGCCACCATCACCTTCTTCTACTTCAACTACGTCGGCATCAAGGCGCGCGGCGGCCTGGGCTACATCAAGTCCATCGCCCCGTCCGGCCTGCCCGTCGTCATGGTGCCCATCATCTGGTTCTTCGAGCTGATCTCGCTTATCCTGCGCTGGCTCACGCTGGCAGTCCGGCTCTACGGCAACATGTTCGCCGGCCACATGGTGCTCGGCATCTTCGCGCTGGCCACGAGCGTCTTTTTGCAGTCGATGATCGCATCGGGCAACGTCTTGCTCGGCCTGCCGCCCATCGGCTGGATGCTTTTGCTCATCCTCATGTACGCCCTGGAGTGCCTGGTGGCCTTCCTGCAGGCGTACGTGTTCACCATATTGTCGGCGGTCTATATCGGGCTGGCGACGGCGGAGCACTAGGGGCTCTCGCTGGCGCGGGCGCCTTTCGCGAAGCGCCCCGCACATCACGGCTTCTCGCCGCGCGCGCTGCGCGGCTTGGGCATATAGGAAATGGTAAAACGGCCATGGCGACGCGGGAAGAGGATCCGCGCGCAGGCCACGGAAAGCTTTCGACACAAGGACTCGGAAGCGCGAAAAGAGGAGGAAGATAGTGGAAGCGACACTCATCATCTCTGCACTCAAGGTTGTCGGCTACGGCCTTGGCGCAATCGGACCTGGCATCGGCATCGGCATTGCCTGCTACGGTTGCTGCGTCGGCTCCGCCCGCCAGCCCGAGATGGCCGGCCGCCTGTTCACGAACTTCATCATCGGCGCGGCCCTCGCCGAGGCCCTTGCCCTGATCGGCTTCGTGCTGACCTTCATCCTCTAGACAAGAGGCGGGATGTCAGTGGGAGATTCGAGTCAGGCAAAGGAGGTAGAAGACGTGAGAAGACGTGTGACGAAGATCGTGTCCTCGTGCACGCTCGGCGCGGCCATCGCCCTCGTGGCGCCCGCCGCGGCGTTTGCGGAGGAGACGGCCGCGCATGACTACTCGGGCATCAACGCGATTCTGCCGCAGATGGACGAGTTCATCCCCATGCTCGTCGCCTTCCTCATCCTGCTCGCCGTTTTGGCCAAGTTCGGCTGGCCGGCGTTTGAGAACGTGCTGAAGAAGCGCGAGCAGGTGGTGCGCGAGGCGCTCGAGAAATCCGAGGAGGCGCGCATCGAGAGCGCGCGCGTGCTCCAGGAGTACCGCGACCAGCTGGCCCAGGCCCGCCAGGAGGCGACGACCATCGTGTCGGAGGCCAAGCAGGCAGGCGAGGCCATGCGCGCGGAGATGATCGAGAAAGCCCAGGCCGACGCCGACGTCATCGTCGCCAAGGCGCGCGAGCAGATCGAGTCCGAGCGCAAGGCGGCGGTTGCGGGGCTGCAAAGCTCTGTGGCAGACCTCACCGTCGCGGTGACGCAGCGCGTGATCGGCGAGAGCTTCACGGACGCCGACCACCGCAAGCTCATCGAGCGCAGCATTGAACAGGTAGGTAAGCTCGATGCCTAGAAACCGCATGCTCGAGAAAAACGAGGTCGAGACCTACGCGCACGTGCTCCTCGAGGCCGCTAAGGCCAAGGGGCGCGTCTACGAGGTCTCCGCCCAGCTGCAAGAGGTGCAGGCCGCGGTCTTGGACCACCCGAACCTCCATGCGGCGCTCGTCGACGAGACGCTTGCCGACGACGCCAGGAAGACCATCCTGGCCGAGGTCTTCAAGGGCTTCGACGAAGAGCTGCTCGACGTGATCGGCGTCATGTCGGACCGTCGCGACATGGGGCTTTTGCACCGCGTCGTGGGCGAGTTCGGCGCGCAGGCAGAAGAGGCCATGGGCGTCGTCATCATCGACGTGACGACCGTCGTCGAGCTCGACGACGAGCTGCGCCGGGCTATCAAGGAGAAATACGCAGGCCACTACGAGGGCAAGGAGATCGTGCTCCGCGAGCATGTCGACCCCTCCATATTGGGTGGCATCGTCTTGGGCGCGCACGGAAGGCGCATCGACGCGAGCATCGCGACTCAGCTCGAGCAGACCCGTGCCGCGCTCTCGGCTGCAACGACCGGAGGTGAAAGATAAATGGCGGAAATCACCGCTAGCGCAATCGACGAGGTCTTGCGCAAGCAGCTCGACGACCTGAAGACAAACGTCGAGTCCCGCGAGATCGGCACCGTCATCCAGATCGGTGACGGTATCGCCCGCGTCGACGGCCTGAAAGGCGCGATGGCAGGCGAGCTGCTGGAGTTCGTGTCCTCGACAGGCGACAAGGTCTACGGCCTTGCCCAAAACCTCGAAGAAGACGAGGTCGGCGCCGTGCTCTTGGGCGACGTGACCTCCATCAGGGAAAATGACGAGGTCCACACGACCGGCCGCGTCGTCGAGGTCCCCTGCGGCAAGGGATTTCTCGGCCGCGTGGTCGACCCGCTGGGCCGCCCGCTCGACGGCAAAGGCCCCATCGAGTCGCAGGGCACCCGTCCCGTCGAGTTCCGCGCGCCCGGCGTCATCGAGCGCCAGCCCGTGCACGAGCCCGTCCAGACGGGCCTGATCGCCATCGACGCGATGATTCCCATCGGGCGCGGCCAGCGCGAGCTGATCATCGGCGACCGCCAGACGGGCAAGACGGCCATCGGCGTCGATACGATCATCAACCAAAAGGGCAAGGACATGGTCTGCATCTATGTCGCCATCGGCCAGAAGGCCTCCACGGTCGCCACCGTGGTCGAGGCCCTGGAAAGCCACGGCGCCATGGACTACACCATCGTCGTCTCCGCGCCGGCGTCCGCATCGGCGCCGCTGCAATACATCGCCCCGATGGCCGGCGCCGCTATGGGCGAGTTCTTCATGTACAACGGCGACGACGGCAAGCCCGCCTCGGCGGGCAACCCCGGCCGCCACGTGCTATGCGTCTACGACGACCTGTCCAAGCAGGCCGTGGCCTACCGCCAGATGTCGCTCACGCTGCGCCGCCCGCCGGGACGCGAGGCCTACCCGGGCGACGTCTTCTACCTGCATTCGCGCCTGCTCGAGCGCGCGGTCAAGCTCTCCGAGGCCAACGGCTCCGGCTCGCTCACCGCGCTGCCCATCATCGAGACCCAGGGCGGCGACGTGTCGGCCTACATCCCGACCAACGTCATCTCCATCACGGACGGCCAGATCTTCTTGCAGTCCGACCTGTTCCTGCAAGGCCAGCGCCCCGCGGTCAACGTCGGCATCTCGGTGTCGCGCGTCGGCGGCTCGGCACAGGTCAAGGCGATGAAGCAGGTCGCCGGCACGCTGCGTCTGGACCTCGCGTCCTACCGCGAGCTGCAGGCCTTCAGCCAGTTCGGCAGCGACCTGGACAAGGCCACGCAAGACCAGCTCAACCGCGGCGCGCGCATGACCGAGCTGCTGAAGCAGGGCCGCTACGCGTCCATGGACGTCGAAGACCAGGTCGTCTCCATCTACGCGGGCGACCAGGGCTGTCTCGACGATTTGCCGGTCTCCGACGTGCTGCGCTTCCGCGATGGGCTCGTGGAGTACATGCACACGGTGCGCTCGGACTTGAAGAAGCGCATCGCCGACGCCGGCAAGCTCGACGACGCCGTGAAAAAAGAGCTCTCCGAGGCCATCGAGGCCTACAAGTCCTCGTTTGCCGTCGGGGAAGAGGAATAGGGGGCATAGGAGATGCCCAATCTGCGCGACATAAAGCGCCGCATCGGCTCGGTCCAAAGCACCAAGCAGATCACGCGCACCATGGAGATGGTCGCGACGGCCAAGATACGGCATGCCACCGAGCGCATCGCCGCGGCCCAGCCGTATGCCGACGCGATGCGCAAGACGCTTTCGGGCGTGGCCGCGCACGCCGGCAACGTGGACCATCCCCTCTTGCAAGAGCATGAGGCGAAGAAGAAGGCGCTTGCCGTGGTCGTGGTCTCCGACCGCGGCCTGGCAGGCGGCTTCAACAGCAACATCTTGCGCATGGCAGACCGCTACATCGCCGAGTACGCCGAGGCGGGCGTGGAGACGCAGGTCATCGTGTGCGGCAAGAAGGGCGCGGGATATTTCCGCTACCGCCACATCGAGCCGGTCTTGTCCTTTGCCGACCTGTCGGCAGACCCGACCATCGCCGAGGCGCGCGAGATAGCCTCCTACGTGCGCAGCGCGTACGCGGACGGGCACGCCGACGAGGTGCGCGTCTTCTACAACCACGCGCGCAACGCCGCCGACCAGGACGTGCGCGACGAGCTCGTCTTGCCCATCAAGGCAGACGACTTTGCCGCCGCGCCGGCTTTAGACGAGGAGGACGCGCCGCAGGCCTCGACCGACTTCGAGCCCTCCGCGGCCGACGTGCTCGACCGGCTGCTGCCGGCCTACGTCGAGACCATGGTCTACCACGCGCTCATCGATTCCGCGGCCGCCGAGCAAGGCGCGCGCCGCAAGGCGATGAAGTCCGCCACGGACAACGCCAACGAGATGGAATCGACTTTGAACCGACTCTTCAACCGCGTGCGCCAAGGCGCCATCACCACCGAGATCACCGAGATCGTCGGCGGTGCGGCCGCATTGGAGGACGAGTGATGAGCACTACAGGCACTACAGGAAACGAGAAGAAGGAAACGACTATGGCAAACGTTGGACGCATCGTTCGCATCGTGGGCGCCGTCGTGGACTGCGAGTTCTCCGCAGAGTCCGTCCCCGCGATCTACAACGCGCTCACGGTCGACGCCGAGACCCCCGTGGGCAAGATCCACACCGTGCTCGAGGTGCAGATGCACCTGCCGGGCGAGATGGTCCGCTGCGTCGCGATGAGCAGCACGGACGGCTTGCAGCGCGGCAACGAGGTCGTCGACACGGGCGCGCCTTTGCAGATGCCCGTGGGCGAGCAGACCCTGGGCCGCATCTGGAACGTGCTGGGCGAGGCCATCGACGGCAAGCCCGCACCCGAGGTGGGCGAGACCTATCCCATCCACCGCCCGGCTCCCGAGTTCGACGAGCTCACGACGAGCACCGAGGTGTTCGAGACGGGCATCAAGGTCATCGACTTGCTCGAGCCCTATATCCGCGGCGGCAAGACCGGCCTGTTCGGCGGCGCGGGCGTGGGCAAGACGGTCCTCATCCAGGAGCTGATCAACAACCTCGCCCAGGAGCACAACGGCACCTCGGTGTTCACGGGCGTGGGCGAGCGCACCCGCGAGGGCACGGATCTCTACCTCGAGATGAGCGAGTCCGGCGTCATCAACAAGACCTGCCTGGTCTACGGCCAGATGAACGAGCCTCCCGGAGCGCGCCTGCGCGTCGGCCTGGCCGGCCTGTCCATCGCCGAGTACTTCCGCGACCAAGGCCAGGACGTGCTGTTGTTCATCGACAACATCTTCCGCTTCTCGCAGGCCGGCTCGGAGGTCTCCGCGCTTCTCGGCCGCATGCCCTCTGCCGTGGGCTACCAGCCCACGCTGGCCACCGAGATGGGCGACTTGCAGGAGCGCATCTCCTCGACCTCCACGGGCGCCATCACCTCCGTGCAGGCCGTCTACGTCCCCGCAGACGACTTGACCGACCCGGCGCCTGCCACGACCTTCATCCACCTCGACGCCACGACGGTCTTGAACCGCTCCATCTCCGAGCTGGGCATCTACCCGGCTGTCGACCCGCTGGCCTCCACGAGCCGCGCGCTCGACCCCGCCGTCGTCGGGCAGGAGCACTACGACGTGGCCGTGAAGGTGCAGGAGATCTTGCAGGCCTACCAGGACCTGCAGGACATCATCGCGATCTTGGGCATGGACGAGCTGTCCGAGGACCAAAAGCTCGTCGTGGCCCGCGCCCGCAAGGTGCAGCAGTTCTTGGGCCAGCCCTTCCACGTGGCAAAGCAGTTCACCGGCGTCGACGGCGTGTACGTGCCCGTGGCCGACACCGTGCGCTCCTTCAAGATGATCATCGACGGCGAGCTGGACAACGTGCCCGAGCAGGCGTTCCGCAACAAGGGCGCCATCGAGGACGTCTTCGAGGCCGCCAAGGAACTGGAGCAATAGCCGAAAGGGGCGAAGGCGACGCATGGCTGATTTGCAATGTGAAATAGTGACCCTGGAGGCCAAGCTCTTCTCGGCAGACGTCCACTTCGTCGTCTTGCCGGCCGCCGAGGGCGAGATGGGCATCTTGGCAGACCACGAGCCTGTCGTGACGACCCTGAACCCCGGCAGCGTGCGCGTGAGCGTCGAGGAGGGCGCCCAGCCCGTGTCTTTCATCGTCGACGGCGGCTATGCCCAGGTCGACGGCGAGCGCGTGATAGTGCTGGCCGAGCGCGCGGCGGCCGTCGAGGAGATCGACGCGACGGCTCTAAACGTCAAAAACGACGAGTTGCGCGAGCAATTGCAGGACATGGCCGACGACGACCCGAACGCGGCGTTTCTGAAGTCCGAGCTTCACTGGAACGAGACGCTGCTCAAAGAGCACGAGGACCGCGCCGCCTGAGAAGGGCGCGGCTTTTTGGAGGGGTGCCCGATGCGGGGCGCCTTTTCCTCTTGCCGGATGAACCGTCCCGCCTCCTTTCGGCGGGGCGGTTTTTTCATGTCCCGTCGCGCCGCTTCACCGTTTTCGCATCTCGCGGGAAAGCCCCGCTGCGCTACCATGTGCTCTCTGCAATTTCACCGAAAGGCGTTTCATGCTCGCTCGATTCTCCGTGAAAAAGCCCTTCTACGTGCTCGTCGCCGTCGTCATCATCCTCATACTCGGCGCCGTCTCGCTCACGTACATGAAGACGAACCTCCTGCCCTCCTTCCAGATGCCCTACCTGGCCGTGATCACCACCGACGCGGGCGCGGCGCCCGAGCAGGTGCAAGAGGAAGTCACCGACGTGCTCGAAGGGCCGCTCGGCAGCTTGAGCGGGGTCACGACGGTGCAAAGCCAGTCGGCGGAGAACTACTCGATGGTCTTTTTGGAGTTTTCCGACGGCACCGACATGGACTCGGCGCTCGTGAAGACCTCGGCGGCGGTGAACAGCGTGGCAAGCCAGCTGCCCGACAGCGCGGGCACGCCCACCTACATGGAAATCTCCATGAACATGGTGGCGACTATGTACCTGGGCGTGACCGACGCCGAAAAGGACATGGGCCAGCTCACCCAATACGTGCAAGACACCATCATCCCCGCGCTCGAGCGCCAAGACGGCGTGGCCAGCGTCTCGGCGGCGGGCGGCATCACCGACACCCTCGAGGTGCGCCTCTCGCAAGACAAGATAGACAACGTCAACGACGGCATATTGGGCGAGACCAACGACAAGCTCGCCGAGGCCTCATCGCAGCTCGACGCCGCAGAGCGCCGGCTCGACGCCGCGCAGGCCCAGCTCGACAAGCAGCAGACGGCGCTCGACGAGGCCAAATCGCAGGCAAGCCAGGGTTTTTCGCAGACCGTCGGCGCCGACGGGGCGATCGCCGCCGAGCTGAAATCGGCCGGCGCGCAGATGCAGGTGCTGCAGATCTCGTTTGCGCAAGCTAAAGACGAGGCCACGCGCACGCAGGTGCAAGCCCAGATCGACGCCTTGTCCGCGCAGATGGCCGCCGCCAACGAGCAGCTCTCTGCCCTGCAGTCCGCCGACGCGCAAAAGACCGAGACCATACTCTCGCTGGCCGACGCGCAGGCAAAGCTCGACCAGGGCAAGGCGCAAGTCGAGCAGGGGCGCAGCGAGCTTGCCCAGCAGCGCAGCTCCTACGAGGAGCAGCGCGAGTCGGCCAAGGGCAACGCCAACATCGACAAGCTCGTCACCAAGGACACGGTCGCGGGGCTGGTGCAGGCGCAGAACTTCGAGATGCCCGCCGGGTACGCGGCCGGCGCGGACAGCGACGAGCAATGGATGGTGAAGGTGGGCGAGAAGTACACGTCTGCCGACCAGATCCGCGACATGGTCCTTGCAAACATCGACGGGGTGGGCGACGTGCGCCTGGGAGATGTGGCCGACGTGGTCGAGACCTCCTCGGAAGGCAACGCCTATGCCAAGCTCGACGGCCAGCCGGGCATCGTCTTGTCGCTGACCAAGACCTCCACGGCAAACACCGGCGAGGTCTCGAAGGCCGCGTCCAAGGCCATAGGCCAGCTGCAGGAGCAATCGCCTTCCACGAAGATCTCCACGATCATGGACCAGGCCACCTACATCGACCTCTACATCAGCACCATTTTGAAGAGCCTGCTGCTCGGCGCGTTGCTCGCTGTCGTGGTGCTCGCGGTCTTTTTGCGCAATCTCAAGCCCACGCTGGTCGTGGCCTTCTCCATACCGTTTTCGGTGCTCTTCGCGCTGGTCATCATGTATTTTTGGGGCCTCGACATCAACATCATGACGCTGGGCGCCCTCTCGCTTTCCATCGGCATGCTCGTGGACAACTCCATCGTGGTGATGGAAAACATCTACCGCATGCGCGCCAGGGGGCTGTCGGCCACGCGCGCGGCGGCGCAAGGCGCGATGCAGGTGACGGGCGCCATCGTGGCCTCGACCGTCACCTCGGTGTGCGTGTTCTTCCCCTTCGTCTTCACCACGGGCACGGTGCGCCAGCTGATGGCGCCGTTCGCGTTGACCATATCGTTTGCGCTGCTCGCCTCGCTTGTCGTGGCCCTTACGGTGGTGCCGGCGCTGGGCTCGAAGATGTTTTCGGCCGCGCCCCCCAAGGAATACGCGTGGTTTTCCAAGCTCAAAGACGCCTACGAGCGCGCGCTCGGCTTCTGCCTGCGCCACAAGGCGCTTTCCTTGGCCGTGCCCGCGCTGCTCTTCGTCGCCTCGCTGGTGCTCGTCGCGCAGATGGGCATCGTGATGATGCCGAACATGACCGAAAGCCAGATAGAGGTCTCGATGCAGGTAAACGACGAGGACCTGCCCCAGGCAGACGGCTACAAGCTGGCCGACGAGGTGGGGGAGCGCGTGGCGGCCCTCGACGGCATCTCGCAGGTGGGCATGATCGACTCGAACACGGGCGTGTCCACGATGATGTCCGGCATGGACACGGGCGGCTTGCTCTACACGGGGCGCTTCATGCTCTACGCGACCGTCGATGCGGGCAAAATCACGACCGAGGCGCAGGTCGAGGACTTGCAGGCACAGATTCTCGCCATCGCGCCCGACCTCGGGGTGAAGCTCGTGCAATCGCAGAGCATGGACATGTCCGAGATGATGGGAAGCGACGCGACCGTTACCGTCTCGGGGCTGGACAACAGCCGCGTGCTCGAGCTGTCGCGCGAGGTCATGGACGCGATGAACTCCATCGAGGGCTACACCGAGGTGGAAAACGGCCAGGAGAAGGCCGACCCCACCTTGCGCCTCGTCTTCGACAAAGACGAGCTCGCGCGCCTCGGCACGACGAGCGCGCAAGTCTACCAGCAGGTCTCGGCGCTGCTTTCCGACAAGAAGAAGGCGACGACCATACGCGAGGACGGGCGCGACGTCGAGGTGCGCATAGACGACGCGCAGCTGAAGGACACGACGCGCCAAAACCTGCTCGACCAGGAGTTCACCGACGGGTCGGGCAACGCGCACAAGCTCTCCGAGGTGGCGCATGTGTCCGAGGAGGCCGGCGTGGCGACGGTCACGCGCGAGAACATGAGCTATATCGCGACGGTCACCGCGAAGGTGCAAGACGGCTACAACGTCACCTTGCTCGCCCGCCAGCTCGCGCCCGCGCTCGACAAGATCGAGGTGCCCCAAGGCTACGAGGTCAAGATCGCCGGCGTGAACGAGAGCATCACCGACATGTTGAAGCAGATGCTCATGCTGGCCGCGCTCGGCTTCGTCTTGATCTACCTCGTCATGGTCGCGCAGTTCCAAAGCCTTAAAGGGCCGTTCATCATCCTGTTCACGGTGCCGCTTGCCTTCACGGGCGGGCTGTTCGCGCTCGTGATCGCCCACGAGCAGCTGTCCATGATGGCCCTGCTCGGGTTTGTCATACTCATGGGCACGGTGGTGAACAATGGCATCGTCTTCGTGGACTACGCCAACCAGCTGCGCCTGGGAGGCATGGCCAAGCGCGCGGCGCTCATAGCCTGCGGGCGCACGCGCATGCGCCCCATACTCGCGACGGCACTCACCACCATCATCTCGATGTGCGCGCTCATCTTCTCCACCGAGATAGGCGCCTCCATGCAGCGCGGCATGGCCCTCGTCGTGGCGGGCGGCCTGCTTTATGCCACCTTCATGACGTTGTTCGTCGTGCCCGTGATCTACGACATCGCCAACCGCAAGCCCATGGTGCCCGTCGACGTCGGGGGAGACGCCGACGAGGACGCCGACGACGCGGCCGCCTACATCGCCGTGATGGGCGAGGACGCGCGCGAGACCTACGAGTTCACGTCGTGGCGCGACAAGCGCGCGGCGAGGCGGCGCGAGAAGCGCGCGGCGCGCGGCAGGATTTAACACGGGCGTTACCGCGGCGTTCGGCAGGATTTAACACGGGCGTTACCGCAGCGCGCGGCCTTGGCGCTAGGCTGTGGGAAGGCATGTCTGTCCGAAACGAGAGAAGAGGAGCCGGTCCATGCGCTGCGAGTTCGCGAAGTTAAACGGTGCGGGCAACGATTTCGTCATGATCGGCGATTTCTCCGACAAGCTCTTCCTTTCCCCCGCGCAGGTGGCGCGCATATGCGACAGGCACTTCGGCGTGGGCGCGGACGGCGTGATCGTGGTGAAGCCCTCGCCCAGGCCCGAGTGCGCGGCCTACATGGACTACTACAACTCGGACGGCACGAAGGCGCAGATGTGCGGAAACGGCGTGCGCTGCTTCGCGAAGTTTCTTGTGGACAGAAGCTACGTGAGCGCGCTGTCCGGCTCGTTTTGCGCCGACACGCTGGCAGGGCCTAAGCCCATCACCTTCACCTTGGACGAGAAAAAGACGCTTGCGACGGCATGCGTGGACATGGGAGAGCCGGTTTTGACGCCGGCGCACGTGCCCACCACGCTGCCGGGCACGCCCCTGGACGGCGCGTTTTCCTCCATCGCCTCCGAGGCGGTCCTCGAGTGCGCGGTCGACGGCTTAGAGGGTCTGGACGGCGCGCTCGCAGACGTGGCCGCCTCCCTGCGTTTCACCTGCGTGTCCATGGGAAACCCCCATGCGGTCGCCTTTCTGGACGACCCGTCGGCCCTAGACGATGCCTTCGTGGCGCGCGTGGGCGCCGCCGTCGAGCATGCGGCCGCCTTTCCCGAGAAGACC
>CAVFDV010000011.1:20324-22792 GCA_963621315.1 Oscillibacter sp. MSJ-31 | reverse complement strand
GGCTACTCGCGCGCGGGGCGCATCATGGACGAGCTGGAAGAGCTCGGCGTGGTGGGGCCGGGTTGCGGGAGCAAGGCGCGCGACGTGCTGCTTGAAAGCGTAGAGGACCTCGACGCGCTGCGCGTCATGGCAGGCGAGGAAGAATAGGGGTGATGTCGTGCAAGAATACGAGATAGGCGACATGCTCCGCGCCCGCCGCGAGGCCATAGGGATGTCGATTTCCGAGGCCGCCGAGGTCACGAACATACGCGCGAGGGTGCTTGCCACCTTCGAGGCCGGCGACTACGCGCATTTCCCCGCGAGGGGCTACACGCAGGGCATGCTCTCGTCGTATGCGCGCCTGCTGGGCCTGGACCCGCGCGAGGTGCTCTCGCTGTATGAAAGCGAGCTGGCAGAATACGAGCAACGTTGCGAGATCGCGCGAAACGCCGAGTACGCGCGCAGCGGGGGCGGGCGCTTCGGCATGCGCAAGCCGCATGGCGCCAAGCCCGTCTCGCGCAACCGCGCCGCCGCGCGGCAGGGCGCAGACGAGCACGAGAAGACGGGGGAGGAGCGCCGCGACCTCGCGCAGGCGGCGACGGAGCAAAACGCCGCCCGCAACGTGCGCGTGGTGGGAAAGCGCAGCTCGGCGCCAGATGCGAGGCGCGATGCGCGCCGTGACGCGCGGCGCGGGCGCACGCGCTCGACACGAGGGTCTGCCGACTTTGCGGCAGAGGATGCGGGGGCGTCCGCACATGATGCGCCCACCTCGCCCGGCGCGTCCGGCGCCTTCGCCGCATCCGGCGCCCCGTATGCGCCCGGTGCCTCCGATGCAGCCGACGCCTCCTATATGCCCGGCGCCTCCGGGCCGCTCGGCGCGCCCGTTTCGCCGTCTGCTTCACCAGCCACTTCACCGTCCGCTTCACCATCCGACCGGCCTTCGACAGCGCCGCCCGCGCGCCGCGCGCGCCTGCGGCATAGCGCGTTCGAGGAGTACAAGCGCAAGATGCGCGAGCGCGACGCTGCCGAGCACGCCGGGGCGGTGCAGCCGGACGCCTCGGACACGCTGCATGCGCACGGACGCCTCTCCCACAGCACGCATGCGCCGTCGGCTTCGGACGGCCAAGACGAAGACGGGCGCCTTTCCGATGCGCTTGCCGCCACCGACGAGGAGATCTCGGCGGAGCGCGCCCGTGCCGAGCGCCGCCGCACCCGCCGCCAGCGCGACGAGCAGGAACGCGAGCTGCGCAGCACGCTTTCCCGCCAGCAGAACTTCTTCCAGATGGTCGCCGGCGTCGTCGTCTCCATCTTCAGCGAGCGGCGCACCCGCCTCATCGCCATCGCCGCGATCTTCCTCGTGCTGGCGGTGGGCCTTGCCGCCGTCTTCCTCGTCAGCACGGCGGGCAACGGCGGCAGCGGCGTGATCCAGGTGCAAGGCGGCGCGAAAGACGACAGCGTCGCGACCCAAGACGAAAGCGGCGCCTCTGCCACCGTCACCACCACCAGCGGAAACCCCGTCTCCGTCTCCATCGAGGTCGAGGCGGGCCAGACCTGCCTCGTCAACGTCACCTACGACGACGACAAGGCCTACAGCGGCACGGCGGTAGGCCCTTGGAACCGCAGCTTCCAGGTCACCGAGTCCATGGAGGCCACCTTCGGCAACCCGGACGCGGTGAAGGTCACGGAAAACGGCCGGGAAGTGCAGGTCGAGCGCCAGCAAGACGGGACGGGCAAGCTCTCGCTGTCCATCCAGACGGCAAATGCGGCAAGCGCCGCGCGATAGGGAAAGGAACACCCGATGGCAAAAGACAACAGCTTCGACGTCATGTCCGAGTGCGACCTGCAAGAGGTCGACAACGCCTACAACCAGGCGGTGAAAGCGCTCGCGCAACGCTACGACCTGAAGGACTCGGGGGCAAAGATCGAGTTCGACAAGGCGGCAGGCGCCTTCACCGTGCTCGCGCCGAGCGCCTTCACGGCAGGCCAGGTGGTCGATGTCCTGGGCTCTGCGCTGGTGAAGCGCAAGGTCGATCTGGCAAGCGTGCGCTGGGGCGACGACGAGGACGCGGCGGGCGGCATGGTGCGCCGCCGGGGCACGCTCGTGCAGGGCATCGACGCCGACACGGCAAAGCGCATCTCCAAGGACATCAAGGCGGAGAAGTTCAAGGTGAAGGTGCAGATCGAGGGCGAGAAGCTGCGCGTGACCGGGCCCAAGCGCGACGACCTGCAGGCCGTCATCGCCTTTTTGAAGGACAAGGACTACGGCCTGCCGCTGCAATTCGGCAACTACCGCTAGGGTGCGTCGCGCGTGCGGAGTGCGGGGCATGGCGTGCAGGCGGGCGAGGCGGCCGGGCGGCAGACGGCGCAGGTGAAAGTGAAGGCGCGGGCGGAAGCGCAGGCGCGGACGGAAGTGCGGGCGGAGGCGCCGGCGGAGACGGCGGCCTTGCGCGATACGGGCGAGGGCAGCCCGGCCGCGCGTGCGCCGCAGG
>CAVFDV010000011.1:0-20314 GCA_963621315.1 Oscillibacter sp. MSJ-31 | reverse complement strand
GGCGGAAGCGCAGGCGCAGGCGCGGGCGGAAATGCCAGTGGAGGCGCCGGCGCCCCGGCGCGATGCGGGCGAGGGCAGCTTGCCGGTGCGCGCGCCGCAAGTGGCCTTCGTCACGCTCGGCTGCGCGAAAAACGAGGTCGACACCGACAAGATGCGCACGCGCCTTGCGGCGGCGGGCTACGGGCTGGCAGACGGGGTGGAAGACGCCGATCTGGTCGTCGTGAACACCTGCTCGTTTCTGGCAAGCGCCACCGCCGAGAGCATCGACGAGATCTTCTCGGTGCTTTCCGCGCAGGAGGGCACGGCGCATGCGGGCAAGGTGCTCGTGGCCGGTTGCATGCCCTCGCGCTACGGCGACGAGCTGGCGCAAGAGCTTTCCGAGGTCGCGGGCTTTCTGGCGGCAGACGAGGAAGACAAGGTGGTGGAAAAGGTCGCGGCGCTCATAGGCCCTGCGCGCGGTGCGGGCGCGGGGGATGTGCCGGATACGCCGGGCGCGGGCGACGCGGCAAACGGGACGGCGGACGCGGCGGATGCGGACACCGGGAAGGCGGCGCTCGAGAAGGCGGCGCGCACGGGCTGGCGCAGCCGCGAGCAGGCCTTTGCCTACGTGAAGGTCTCGGACGGCTGCGACCGCTTCTGCTCCTATTGCATGATCCCCCATATACGCGGCCGCTACCGCAGCTTCGCGCTCGACGACATCCTGGCCGAGGTCGGAGGGCTTGTGGACGCCGGCGTGGCCGAGATCGTCTTCATCGGGCAGGACACGGGCATCTGGGGCGCCGATTTCGAGCGCCCGGACACGCTCGCGCACCTGCTGGCCGCCGCCGCCGCGCGCTTTCCCGACACCTGGTTTCGCGTGATGTACACGCAGCCCGAAGGCGTCACAGACGAGCTGCTCGCCCTCATGCGCGACGTGGACAACATCTGCCCCTACCTCGACATCCCCCTGCAGCATTGCGCGCCCGAGGTGCTGGAGGCGATGAACCGCGAAGGCTCGCCCGAGCGCTATCTCTCGTTGGTCGGGCACGTGCGCGAGACGGTCGCGGGCGTGGGGCTGCGCACGACGCTCATGGCGGGCTTTCCGGGCGAGACGGCCGCGCAGGCCGAGGCCCTGGTGGATTTCGCCGATACGGCCGCCTTCGACTTCGGCGGCGTTTTCCCCTATTCGCGCGAGGAGGGCTCTGCGGCAGCCGAGCTGGGCGGACAACTGCCCGATGACGAGAAGCTCGAGCGCGCGCAACGCCTGCTGGACGTGGTCGAGCATGCGGGATGGCGCCGCGCCGAGGAGCGTGTGGGGCAGGTCTGCCGGGTGCTCGTCGAGGGCTTCGAGGAGACGGACGACGGCCCGGAGGCGCTGTGCCGCGCGCAATTCCAGGCGCCCGAGGTGGACGGGCAGGTGCATGTGCCCGTGCCGCGCGACGCGCTGCCGGCGACAGGCTCCTTCATCCGCGTGCGCATCGTCGACGCCTTTTGCCACGAGCTGGTGGGCGAGCTTGTGCAAGGGGAGGGGGCGCGCCTTCCGTGAACGCCGACTTCAAGCAAGAGCTGGCGACGCCTGCCAACGTCGTCACCCTCGTGCGCATCCTGCTCATCCCCGTCTTCGTCGCGGTGCTGCTCTCGCCGTGGCCCGCGTGGTTTCCCGACCCCGGTTTTTGGGCGGCGGCGCAGCCGTGGGTCGCGGCGGCGGTGTTCGCGGCGATATCGGCCACCGACGCCCTCGACGGCCATCTTGCCCGTTCGCGCGGGCAGGTCACCGACATCGGCAAGTTCATGGATCCGCTCGCCGACAAGATACTCGTGTGCGCGGCGCTTCTGGCCCTGGTCGAATTGCAGCAGTTTCCCAGCTGGGTCGCGCTCGTGATCATCGCGCGCGAGTTCATCGTCTCGGGCCTGCGCATGGTGGCCGCCTCGAAAGGCGAGGTCATAGCGGCCAGCTGGTTCGGCAAGGCGAAGACCGTCTTGCAGATCGCCGCCATATTGCTCTTCATCGTGAAATACGCGCTCGGCATGCAGATCGACGGCGGCGGCGCGGCCACGGCGTTCACGGCCTTTGCCTGGGTCGTGCTGCTCGCGGCGGTCGTGGCCACCGTCTTGTCGATGGTCGACTATTTCGCGAAGGCGCGGCACCTGTTTGCGAAGGGGGCGGAAAAACGGTGAAAGACAGCACGCGTCTGGCGCGGCGGCTCGTCGAGGAGGCGGCTGCGCGGGGGCGCACCGTGGGGTGCGCGGAGTCGTGCACGGGCGGCCTTGTCGCCGGCGCGATCACGGACGTGCCGGGGTCGTCTGCCGTGCTCAAGGGCGGTGTGGTCGCATATTGGCCCGAGGTGAAATCCGGCGTGCTCGGCGTGCCGGAAGAGCTGATAGAGCGTTACGGGGTCGTCTCCGAGGAATGCGCGACGTCCATGGCGCAAGGCGTGCGCGAGTTGCTTTGCTGCGATATGGCGGTGGCGACGACCGGGATCGCAGGACCTGGCGGCGCGCAGCCGGGGCGTCCGGTGGGCACGGTGTGCTTTGCGGTGGCCGACGCGGCCGGCGTGCGCGCGCGCACGGCGCTTTGGGAAGGGCGTGCGCGCGGGGAAGTGCGCGAGCTTGCCGTTTGCCGGGCGCTCGGGCTTTTGCTGGAGGCGCTGTAGGGGGTTTTCGCGGCGCGTTTCGGGTTTTGCCCGGGACGCGTCTCGGGCGCGTTCGGTTCCTGTTCAGGTTTTGCTCTTGTCCGGGTTGTGTCCGGTTTTCGCCCGGTTTCGGTCCGGGTTTTGCCCGCTTCGCGTTTTTGAAACGCGCAGGTCTTTGCCCTTTTTCGCCTGGATACCGTTTGAAACGTGTATGGACTGGACGCCGTGTCCGGGTTTTGTCCGGATTGCGTTTAGGTTTTGCTTGGACCTGCTCGGAGAAAATCCTTTGAAACGGGGGGTGGTTTTCCACAGCGGCGCGCGGGTAAGGTCTTGCCATGGCGCGGCGCCCGGCGGGCTGGCGCAGGCCTGCGGCGCGAAAAGGACGCAGCGGCGCGGGCTTGCCGGGTGGCATGACGCTGTGGTCTTGGCGGCGCGGCATGGCGACGTAGGCGACGGGGGCGGCTCGGCCCCAAGGCCGTGCGAAAGGGTTTGACATAGAACAAGTGTTCGGTTAGGATGGCGCAGACGATGCGCGAGCGAAAAGGAGAAGGCACATGGCGCAGCAGGCAGCACAGGGCGAAAACGACATGCTCGAGCTTACGACCAAGCAGATCGAGAAAAAATTCGGCAAGGGCGCGATCATGAAGCTGGGCGACGACGCCGGGCAGATGGACGTCGCCGTCATCCCCACGGGCTCTCTCGCGCTCGACGCGGCGCTCGGCATAGGCGGCGTGCCGCGCGGGCGCATCGTCGAGATATACGGCCCTGAAAGCTCGGGCAAGACCACGCTCGCGCTCCATGTGCTCGCGGAGGCGCAAGCCCAGGGCGGCACCGTCGCCTTCATCGACGCCGAGCACGCGCTCGACCCGGTATACGCGGCCAAGCTCGGGGTCGACATCGACGAGCTGCTCATATCGCAGCCCGACACGGGCGAGCAGGCGCTCGAGATCTGCGACATGCTCGTGCGCTCGAACGCGCTCGACGCCATCGTGGTGGACTCCGTGGCCGCCCTCGTGCCCCGCGCCGAGATAGAAGGCGAGATAGGGGACAGCTCCGTCGGCTTGCAGGCGCGCCTCATGAGCCAGGCTTTGCGCAAGCTCGCAGGATCCTTGTCGCGCTCGAACACCACCTGCATCTTCATCAACCAGCTGCGCGAGAAGATAGGCGTCATGTTCGGCAGCCCCGAGACCACCTCGGGCGGCAACGCGCTGAAGTTCTACGCCTCCATGCGCCTCGACATACGCCGCATCGAGACGATCAAGGCTGGCGGCGAGGCCATCGGCAACCGCGTGCGCGTGAAGGTGCGCAAGAACAAGTGCGCCGCGCCTTTCCGCCAGGCGGAGTTCGACCTCATGTACGGCACGGGCATATCGCGCGAGGGCAATATCCTGGACATGGGCGTGGACATGGACGTCGTCACGAAATCCGGCTCCTGGTACACCTACGGCAGCGAGAGGCTGGGTCAGGGGCGCGAGGCGGCGAAGCAGACCCTGGCCTCCACGCCGGCGCTGCGCCGCGAGATAGAGAACAAGGTCCGCGTCGCGCTCGGCTTGCCCGCAGACGACATGCCCGCCGGCATGGACGAGACGGTGGAGCTTACCGCCGCGGCGCAAGAGGCGCTGGAGAAATACGACAAGGGCGGCGAGAAGCCGGAGAAGCTGACTCCGCGCTCGGCGGCGGGAAAGAAGACGGCCGCAAAGGACGCGGCTCCTGCAGCGAAGGCGGCGGCAGGCGGCATGGCGGGCTAGAGCCCGCGGCGGCCAGAGCCTTCGGGGGCTTCGGTTGCACGCGGCGGCTAGGATTTGCGACAGCGCGAAGCTCATGACGGGTTAGGACTCATGGCAGGCAAAGGGCCGCGGCAGCAGGAGTCAACGGCAGGCGGAGCCTGCGCGGGCCTGGCTGCATGCGGCGTCTTGGCGGTGTTCCGGCGGTTTTTTCGATAGCAGCGACAATGTAGCGGACATGCGGGGGATATACACATGAAAACCTTGGAAGATTGCGGCATATCCATGCCCGAGCGCGAGGCGGTGTGGGACGACCCGTCCGTCTCGACACGGCATGCCGAGGCCATGGAGAAGGTGCATGCCCTCGTGTCGGTGCGCGAGCGCTGCGCAAAGGAGCTGCGCGAGCGCCTCGTGCGCTGCGGTTTCAGTGAGCAGGAGGCGGCAGAGGCAGTGGACGCGGCGCAACGTTGCGGCCTGTTCAGCGACGAGCGCTACGCGAGCGCCCTCATACGCGGCAAGACCCGCGCGGGCTGGGGCCGCGAGAAGATACTCGCCCGGCTGCGGGAGATGCATATCTCGGAGGCGACGATCGAGCTGTGCGCGGCGGATTTCGCCAGCCCGGCCGAGGAGCGCGCCCGTGCGATGGCCGACCTCGAGTCGCACCCCTCCCGCTCCGCGAACCCGCAGGCCTCGCTTGTGCGCCGCCTCGTGAACAAGGGCTATTCCTTCGGGCTTTCCCGCGAGGTGGTCGCGGAGTTCCTCGCCCGCCCCGCAGGGCAGGCCTCGCGTTTTTAAGGAAGGCCTTGCGTTTTCAGGCGGGCGCAGTGCCCCTAGTCTTGCAGCGAGCCGATGCGCTCCATAGCGCGCGCGGTGTCTTCTGCGCTGCCGAAGGCGGTGAGGCGTATATAGCCCTCGCCTGCCGGCCCGAATCCCGCGCCCGGCGTCGTGATGACGTGCGCGCGCTCCAAAAGCTCGTCGAAGAAATCCCAGCTGGGCACCCCGCCCGGCGTCTTGCACCACACGTACGGGCTGTTCACCGCCCCGTAGACGCTCCAGCCGCAGCCCTCGAGCGCCTCCTTTATCATGCGCGCGTTCTCGCGGTAGTACGCGATCCCCGCGTCCACCTGGCGCTTGCCCGCTTCGGTGTAGACGGCGGCCGCCCCGCGCTGGATGATGTAGCTCGCGCCGTTGAACTTCGTCGTCTGGCGCCGCAACCACATCGCGTTCAGGTTCTGCCCGTCGCGCTCCAGCTCGCGCGGCACGACCGTGTAGCCGCAGCGTGCGCCCGTGAAGCCCGCCGTCTTGGAAAACGAGCGGAACTCGATGGCGCAGGTGCGCGCCCCGTCGATCTCGAAGATGCTGTGCGGCACGTCCGGCTCCACGATGAAGCGCTCGTAGGCCGCGTCGAACATGATGACCGACCCGTGCTCGTTGGCGTAGTCCACCCAGCGCGCGAGCTGCTCGGACGTCAGCACGGTGCCCGTCGGGTTGTTGGGCGAGCACAGGTAGACGACATCGACCGGCTCTTCGGGGATGGCGGGGAAAAAGCCGTTTTCGGCGGTCGTGGGCATGTAGCGGATCTTCGTCCACGCCTGCGCGCCCTCGCTCCAGTCGCCCGCGCGGCCGGCCATGGCGTTCGTGTCCACGTAGACGGGGTAGACCGGGTCGCACACGGCGATGGAGTTGTCCACGGAGAAGATGTCGCCGATGTTGCCGCAATCGCTTTTCGCACCGTCGGAGACGAAGACCTCGTCGACGTCCATCTCCACCCCGCGCGCGTGGAAGTCGTTTTCGCAGATGGCCTCGCGCAGGAAATCGTAGCCTTGCTCCGGGCCGTAGCCGTGGAAGGTCTCGGCCCGCGACATGTCGTCGACTGCCGCGTGCATGGCCTCGACCACGGCGGGCGCGAGCGGGCGCGTGACGTCGCCGATGCCCATCTTCACCAGCTCGACATCCGGGTGCGCCTCCTTGAACGCCTCCGTGCGCCGCGCTATCTCGGCGAAAAGGTAGCTGCCGGGCAGCTTCGCGTAGTTCTCGTTCACGTGGGCCATGTGTCTGCTCTCCTTGCTGTTCGTGCCGCGCACCGCATGGCTTGCGGCGAAAAGCCCGTGTTGCGCGATGCGGGCGCGCGGCGAAAACCTAGCGGGCATTATCCCACTTTCCCCGCGCGCCGTAGCGCTCGTAGTAGGCGTCGATCCTTTCCTTTACCGCATCGTCGATGACGACGCTTCCCGCGACCTCGCGTCCGTGCAGGTAGTCCACCACCTCGCGCATGTCCACGATAGACGAGCACGGCATGCCGTAGCGCGCCGACACCTCGTCGATGGCGCAATCCGCGCCCCCGCGTCCCACCTCCAGGCGGTTGAGCGAGACCATCAGGCCGACCACCTCGACGTCTGCCTGCGCTTTCAGAAGCGGCCAGGTCTCGTCGATGGACTTGCCCGAGGTGGTCACGTCCTCGACCATCACGACGCGCATGCCGTCTTCGAGCGGCTCGCCCAGCAAAATCCCGGCGTCGCCGTGGTCTTTGGCCTCTTTGCGGTTCGCGCAATAGCGCGCCTCCTTGCCGAAAAGCGTCTCCAGGCCGATGCAGGTGACGACCGACAGCGGGATGCCCTTGTAGGCAGGCCCGAAGACCACGTCGAAGTCCAGCCCGAAGGCGTCGTGCACGGCGCGCGCGTAGTACTCGCCCAGCCGGCGCAGCTGCGTGCCGCTCGTGTAGGCGCCCGCGTTCATGAAAAACGGCGACTTCCGGCCGCTCTTCAACGTGAACTCCCCGAATTTCAAGACGTCCGACTCGACCATGAAGTCGATGAACTCCTCTTTGTAGCGCTCCACCGTCCGCGCTCCTTTCCTCGATGCCTTCTCCTGCGTCTTCGCGCCCGCGCGCCCATGCGCGTCGCGTTTCGCTTGCACGCCGTGTTTCACGCGCCCTTGCACCCTCGCGCCCTGCGCCCCGCGCCCCGCGCCCCGTTTCACGCGCGAGACGAGGCGCAGGCCTTCGCGCCCATGCGCGCCGCAGGGTCTACAATGGCCACCATCATAGCCAAAGCGCGCGCCGCCGGCGGGCGGTGCGTGCCCAGAAAAGCCCGAAAGCTGCCGGAGGTGGCGCCCATGCCGTCGTTTCAAGACCTGCTCGCAAGCTCGCGCAAGAAGGCGTCTGCCCAGGACAAGCGCAACGCCTCGGCGCGTTTCCACGAAATCCTCAAGATATTGCACGCGCACAAGGCGGGCGAGGGGCTGACGCCGCAAAAAGCCGTGGCCGTCCTCGAAGACCTCGGCGCGACCTTCGTGAAGCTCGGCCAAATCGCCTCGACGCACCCGGACATGCTGCCGCCCGAGTACTGCGAGGCGTTCGGCGCGCTGCGCTCGAAGAGCAAGCCGCTGCCCGCCGAGGTGGCGCGCGAGAAGACGGCAGCCGAGCTGGGCCGGCCTGTCGAGGAGGTCTTCTCCGAGTTCGACGACGCGCCGCTCGGATCTGCGTCCATCGCACAGGTGCACCGCGCCGTTTTGGCAGGCGGCGGGCAGGTCGTGGCCGTGAAGGTGCAGCGCCCGGGCGTGGTCGAGCAGGTGACGCAAGATCTCGCCATCATGGAGCGGCTGGTCGAGCTGTACGGCAAGGTGGCCGGCTCGACGGCGCGCCTCTCGCTGAAAGACCTGATAGACGAGCTGGTGCGCACCTCCAAAGACGAGCTCGACTTCACCGTGGAGGCGAAAAACCTCGAGCGCTTCGGCAAGAACAACGCCGGGCGCGAGGGCGTGAGCTGCCCGCGTTGCTATATGGAGCTGTGCCGTCCGGGGCTGCTCGTCGAGGACTTCGCGGCCTGGCCGAGCGTGGAAGACGCCGACGGCGTCGAGGGGCTGGACGCGGACGCGCGTGAGCGGCTGGCCTACCTCGTCGCGGACAACTACGTGCGCCAGATGCTCGAAGACGGCTTCTACCACGCCGACCCGCATGCGGGAAACGTGCTGGTCGCAGGCGACGCGACATCGGGTTTCGGCGTCGAGTGGATCGACTTCGGGATGATGGGGCAGGCCACGAAGGCCGAGCGCGCGGTGCTCGCCGACATCGTGGAGGCCATGGCGAAATCGGATGCGTATGCCCTGAAGCGCGCCGTGCTGAAGGTGGCCACGCCCACAGGCGCCGTCGACCACGGCAAGCTGCTCGCGTCGTGCGAGAGCATGATCGACAGCTACATGAGCGTGGACGTGGACGATTTCGACACCGGCGCGCTGCTCTCCGACATGATGGGCGGCCTGCAATCCGACGGCTACGAGATCGCGCCGTTTCTGGTCACGCTGGGGCGCGGGCTGGTCACCCTGGAGGGCACGATCCGCTTCCTGTCGCCGCGCCTGAACATCATGCGCGTGCTCATGGACTACATGGCGGGCAGCTTCGACGCCGGGCGCGTCGCGCAGAGGGCGCGGCGCGTCGTCGGCTCCGGGCTGGAGAGCGCCGAGGCCATCGCGGGGCTGCCGGCGCGCGCCTCCGACACCCTCGACATGCTGCAAAAGGGGCAGGTGAAGATCGGCCTCGACTTCGACTTGGACCGCCGGGGCAGGGGCTTCAAGTCCGTGATGAACACCTTCTCGCTGTCGCTGATCGCGGCGGCGCTGTTCATAGGCTCGTGCATCATGTGCACGACCTCGATGGAGCCGCGCATCCTGGGCGTGCCGCTGATCGGCGCGCTCGGCTTCGTGTGCGGGCTGGCGCTGGGGATCTATGTGTTTGCCTGCATATTCCGCGAGACGCGCAAGGGCTGAGGGCGGCCCCCCCCGGGGGGGTGTAGTCGGCGGTCGCGCCTAGAAGCTCACGGTGACCTCGCCTGCGTCCTCGTCGCCTGCGCCGCCTTGCCCGCTTTGCCCGCCCGCGTTGTGCACCTCGATGTTGCGCACTTCCTGGCGCAAAAGCTCAAGGTCTTGCTCGGGCTGGCCGTTGTCGGGGTTTTTGTGCAAGAGCGCGACGATGTAGGCGAAGTCCTCCAGGATGGCGTGCTTGCGCGCGAAGTTGTCTATGCCGCTCTCGAACAGGCAGGCGTCGAACTCGCGGTCGGCGATCTCGCGCGTGTCGCAACGGCGCGGGTGGTCGACGTCTTCGGCCTCGAAGAGGGGCTGGCCGTCGGCTCCGCATGCGCATTGGGCGACAAACCACGCCTCGCCCGGGGTGTCCGCGATGCTTTCCGTGCGCAGGGAAGGTTTGTAGTTCACGCTCATGGCTCCTCCTAAAGGCATCCGGCCGCCCCGCGCGGCGAAGGCGGGGCAGCCCGGGAAAAGGCAGCCCCGCCTGCCCGGAGGCGAGCTTGTTCGAATCGCCGCCCATTGTAGCGCGCGCGCCGGCGTTTTCCCGCGCGCGCAAGCCGACCTGATGCGCGCCGCCGTTTGAGCGCGCGCGATTTTCGCCACAGTTTTCGAGCGTGCGGCCCGGTTAAATTCACGTCGCCGTTTCCGTGCGCCCGCGCCGGCACGGGCGCCGCATGCCCTCTGGCATGTTATACTCGTTATAACATTTTTCGAGGAAGGTGCGCCATGCCCCAAAGCGACGTGCAGACGAGCAAGATCAGGAAGGTGGGCAACAGCCTCGGGGTGATCGTGCCCGCCGCCGTCCGCCGCGCGGGGGGTTTTGCCGACGGCGACGAGGTGTCCGTGCAATCCCCCCGCCCCGGCCTCATCACGATCAGCTGCATCGAGGACGCGGGAAAAAACAAGGCGCGCGCATGGGGCGACTTGCAGGAGTTCGTCTCCCGCCGCAAGGCCGCAGGCGCATGCTGGCCGAAGGGAAAGACGTTCAAGGAGATTTTGCACGAGGCGCGCGACGAAAGGCTCTTGCCATGAGGTTCCTTTTGGACACCAATGTCCTGGTCTATGCCCTGCACCAGGAGGCCGAGCACCATGGGGAGACCGACGGGTTCATCATGCGCTGCCTCGTCGGCGGCCACGTCTGCTACTTCCTGTCCTCGTCCCTCAACGACGTCTACTACATCTTGCGCCGGCACTATCTTTCCGAGGGGGACGCGCGGCAAAGCGTGCGCATGCTGCGCGAGACGCTGGACATGCTGGACCTGAACTCGACGCTTGTGGACGCCGCGCTCGACTCCGACGAGCCGGACTATGAAGACGGCGTCGTCTGCGCGGCCGCGGAGGCGTTGCAAGTGGACGCGATCGTCACCTACGACAAGGACGCTTTCGCGCGCTCGCCCGTGCGCAAGGCGACGGCCGGGCAAGCCCTGGGCTTTTTGGAGGGCGCTTGCGGGAAACTATAGGCGCGTGTCTGATATAGTGCGTCTTCAACGACGCGTTTTCATGGTGAGTCTTCAACGACGCGCTTTCAGCCGAGGCGCTGCGCACGAGGGGAAAGGGAGGCGCTTTCATGCTCGACAGGCGCGTGGAGCAGGTGGTGGACGCGGCTCTGGGCGGCGTCTGCCCGGCAGAAGACGAGCTGGCCTACCTGTGGGGCTTTTCGCCCTATTCGCCCGAGGCGGCCTACGCGTGCGCGGCTGCCCGCGAGGCTACATGGGCGGCATCCGGCGGGCGCGCCTTCATCCACGCGCAGATCGGCGTGGACAGCCTGCCGTGCCCGGTGAATTGCGCATGGTGCTCGTTTGCCGGGAAAAACGCGCTGGGCGCGCCGGGCGCGCCTGCGGGCGCGGGTGCAAGCGGTGAAGCAGGGGGACGCGATGCGGACACGGGCGGTGAAGCAAGCGTGGGTGGTGAAACGGGCGGACGCGATCCGGGCGCGGACGCAGGCGATCCGGGCGCGGATGGCGTATGCGGCGCCTGCGCAGACGCCAGCGGTTCCGTGCTTCCCGTAGACGAGGCCGTCGCCTACGCGCGCATATTCGACGAGGGCGGCGTGCAGCTCGTCTCGCTCATGGCCACCGCCGCGCTGCCCCTCGGGCGCTACCTGGAGATGGTCGCCGCCGTGCGCGAGGGCGTCTCGGACGATATGTGCATCATGGCGAACTACCGCGACGTCACGCCGACCGAGGCACGCGCCCTTTACGACGCCGGCGCACGCGCCTTCTACCACGCGCGCCGCCTGGGCGAGGGACAGATGACGAAGATCGCGCCCGCGCGCCGCTACGAGACGATGGAAAACGTCCGCGCGGCAGGCCTTGCCCTGATGACGGGCATCGACCCCGTGTGGCACGAGACGCCCGCCGACGAGATGGCGCGCTGCCTTCTCGGCGTCGCGGACTCGGGCGCCTGGTGCGTGGGCGCCTGCGGTGTCGTCCCCTTGAAGGACAAGGAGGCCCAAGGGCCCTTGCCGCCGCATCTGGGCGAGGTCCGCTACGCCGGCGCCCTGGCGCGCCTCGTATGCGGCCCGGATGTGGCCGTGGGCGGCGCGGGCAACGCGGCGTGGGTGGACGCCGGGTGCGATGCGCGCGAGCGCGGCTATGATGCGGGGCATGCGGGCGAGAAGCTGCGCCGCAGGATGGCCCAGGCGCGCGCGCGTCTGGAAAACGACGGCTGGACGGTGCCCGCGCGCACGTGCTGGGACGTGTTCGAGAAAACCGCGCGGGCGGGCGCATGAGCGGTGGCACGAGCGGTGGTACGAGCGGTGGCACGGGAGGCGGCACGGGCGGCGCGCGAAAGGCGTGAAGGCCCGCTCGGGAAAGCGCAAAGCTGCGGTCTGCATGCCGGCGAGCACGCGCGCATGCAGGCGCATGCAGGTGAAAAAGCAGGTGAAGAGGAGGGTTTTTCAACATGCCGATGAGCGAGCACCAACCCGTGGCAGGGCCTGTGAGGCGGCCGAGGCGCGACGCACGCGACTACGCGCAGGTGTGTGGCGGCGCCGCCATACTCGTGGACGCGCGCGACGCGAACACGACGGCGCTTCGCGTGTGCTTCGAAGACGAGGACAAGGAGCCGGTCGTCCTGGACGAGGCGCCGCGCCCTTTGCAGGTCTATGAAGGGCATGCGCTTTTGTGGTGGGCGCTGCGGGCCGCCGTGCAGGCGCGCGCGGGCGCCGTGCGCGTGCTCGTCGACCCTTCCTTGCGCGAGGAGGCCGAGGCGATCGCGCGCGACGTGGAAAGGGAGTTCGCCTGCGCCGACGGCGGCGCCGGCAACGGCCGCGCCTGTGCGGACGGCAACCCCGACGAGGGCGGCAACGCCGGCGCGCCTGCCCCCGGCGCCCGCATCGAGTTTGCCGTCTACGACGGGGACGCGGCCTTCGCGCGTGCCCGGGAAATGGCCTTCTTCGACATATGCGACCTCGGCTTCGGGACGATAGACGCGGCGCGCGAGATGCTCGCCGCCCACGAAGAGGCGTCGTGCGCCATCGTCATCGCAAGCGACATGCCGCGCGTGACCTGCGACCACATATACGAGGTCGCCGCCGACGCCGCCGCGCATCCTCATGCGCAAGTCGTGTGCAGCTGGATCAACTGGCTGCGCCGCCCGCCCTTCCTCTTCACCCGCCCCTTCCTCGAAGGCCTGCCCGCATCGGGCCTTGTCGAAAAGGACGCGCGCGGCATGCGCCCCGTCCCGCATATCGCCTGCCGCGACCATCTCTTCGGCGAGGAGGCCCTGGCGGCAAACGCGACGGTGGGAGAGGACGTCGCCGCCTTCACGAAGGGCGTGCGCCTGTCCGCCCTGCAGGCCGTGGGCCTGGCCCGCGCGCACATGGCCGACCCGTCCGCGCCCGTCTCCGACCCCAACGCGGCCAAATCCCTTGCCGCCCCGGCGGCAGGCGCGCCGCTCTCCCGTGAAGACGCGCTGCTCTTCGAATGCGCGAAAGACGTCCTCGAACGCGCCCGGGCCTACGAGGAGTCCCTGTCCGCGCCCGATGCCGACGAGCTTGCCTTCGCCGACGCCTTCGGCACGCGCAACCGCCTCGATTTCCCCCTCCTCGTCGACCCCGCGCATAAAGGGCGCCTGTCCTATCTCGACACGGCGGCCACCGCGCAGCGCCTGGGGGCGGCCCTCGACGCGCAAGCCGCCTTCGACCGCCACGCCAACGCCAACGTCTACCGGGGTGCCTACGAGCTGTCGGCCAAGGCGACCTTCTCCTTCAACGACGCGCGCGCGACCCTGGAGCGCTTCATCGGCGCCGAGCGCCGCAGCGTCGTCTACACGGCCAACACGACGGGCGGCTGCAACCTCGTGGCAAGCGCCTGGGGCGAGTGGAACGTCCACGCCGACGATTGCATCGTCACCACCATCGCCGAGCACCACTCCAACATGCTGCCCTTCCTCATGCTGGCGCAGCGCAAGGGCGCGCGCATGGTCTACGTGCCCGTGGACGGCAGCGGCCGGATCGAGCGGGCCGCCTGGCGCGACGCGCTCGCGCAACGCCCCAAGCTCGTGTGCATCGCCCAGATAGGCAACGTCTTCGGCATGGTGAACCCCGTGGCCGAGCTGGCGGCATCCGCGCATGCGGCGGGCGCGCGCGTGCTCGTGGACGCCGCCCAGTCCTTTCCCCACATGAAGATCGACGTGGGCACGCTCGGCGCGGACTTCCTCGCGTTGTCGGCGCACAAGGCCTACGGGCCTATGGGGCTGGGGGCGCTGTGGATATCGCCTGAGGCCTTCGCCGAGATGGACCCGCTCGCAGGCGGGGGAGGCGCGGTCAGCCATGTCTCGTGCGAGTCGTGGTACCTGCGCCAAAAGGCGGTCCAATACGAGGACGGCACCCCGCCCGTAAGCCAGGCCATAGGCTTTGCCGCCGCCGTCGAGTACCTGGACACGCTCGGGATGGACAAGGTCGAGCGCGCCGCACGCGCCCTCACGCGCCTGCTCGATTTCGGCCTTGCGGGCATCGAGGGCGTGACGGTATGGGGTGATCGCAGCGCAGACGACGGGCTGGCGGGGCTGCTCTCCTTCACCCTCTACGGCGTCGCGCCGGCGCCGCTCGCGCAATTCCTCGGGGCCTGCGGCGTGGCCATACGCAGCGGCGGGCATTGCGCGCTGCCCTTGCACGCGTCGATGGGGCTTGTCGGCACGGGGCGCGCGAGCCTGGGCGTCTACACGACCAAAGACGACATACTCGCGCTGCTTGCGGGCGTCGAGGCATGCCGCAGGGTCTATCGGGGGGTTTGGCATGCCGAGTGATGTGGCGCGCGCGCGGGCGGCGGAAGTCTTGGGCGCGGACGGGGCGCGGGTGAAAGAGGCGGCGGAAGAGACGGTGAAAGGGGAGGGCGCGATGCGAGCAGACGCGGGCGCCGACGCGGACGCCGCTGCGGACCCATGCGTCCCGGACGCGCCCGCAGCCGAGGCCGCGCCCGAGTCCGCGGCCGTCGAGCGCGTGCGCGCGCACTACGCCGAGGTGGCCCGGATGGCCGCATGCGCCGAGCCCGCGCCGGGCGGCTTTCACGTCGTCTCGGAGACGCGCGCGGCCTGCGGCATCGACGCGCGCAGCGAGGCGCTGTCCATCTACGACGAGAAGCTCGTGGACGGCATCCCCAGACGCGCCCTCGTCGCCTCGCGCGGGTGCGCGGACCCCGTGAGCCGCGCGGGCCTGCAGCCGGGCGAGCGGGTGCTCGATCTGGGCTGCGGCGGCGGGGTGGACGCCATCATCGCCTCGCGCATGGTAGGCCCTGAGGGCAAGGTCTACGGGCTGGACATGACGCCCGAGATGGTGAAGCTCGCGCGCGAGAACGCGCAGGCGGCGGGCGCGGGCAACGTCGAGTTCATCGAGGGCACGATCGAAGACGTCCCCTTGCCGGATGCCTCGCTCGACGCGGTCCTTTCCAATTGCGTCATCAACTTCGCCGCCGACAAGAAGCGCGTTTTCTCCGAGGCCGCGCGCGTCTTGCGCCCCGGCGGGCGCCTCGTCGCAAGCGACATCGTGTGCTTTTCGGAGCTGCCTGCAGACGCGGCAGACGACATGGCGGCCCTTACCGGGTGCACCGCCGGCATCCCGCACGCAGACGCCTACTTGCGCATGCTGGAGGAGGCGGGTTTTTCTGAGGCAAAGCTCGAGCCAAAGACCCTCTACACCATGGAGATTTTGGAGGAAAAGGCGCGCCGCAAGGGGCGCATGGAGCTGTTCTCGCGCCTTGCAGGCGCCGATGTGGGCGCAAAGACCGGGTCGGTCGTCATCATCGCGCGAAAATAGCCCCGTTTGCGTGGTATCGTCTTTTTCGACCGAGGATATGCAAGAGGCCGGCGCCGCGCATGCGCCTTCCCTTCGGGCTTTTGGGCTTTTTTCGGCCCGCCCGCCCGTTTCGGGCTTTCGGCGCGCGTCGCGCTGCGCCTTCGGCAAGAGAGAGAGGGCAGCCCGTGGACACCCCGCAGTTTTCCTGGATAGCCTCCTACATGGCGATCGCCGACGCGCTTTCCGCACGCGGGCGGGACGGCGCGCCCGACTTGCGCGAGGCCCTCGTGGCCGCAGGTGCGCTTGCCCCGGACGCGGAAGGCGAGGTGGCCGACCCCTTCACCTTCTTCACCGCCTTCAACCGCGGCGTGCAGGCGCCGGACCGCGCGCGCATCGTGGCCGCGCTCTTAGACGAGCTGGGCTTGGACGCGCCCGTGCCCCGAGACTTCGCCGGCCTGCCCACGGCCAACCACGAGCTGTGGCAGTACTTCGACGCGGGCGACGCGGGCGCGGCGCAATGCTGGGACCTCTTCGAGCTGGCCTGCGCCGTCGCCGATGCGGACAGCCGCGACGAGGACCTGCTCGTGGCCTGGGGCGCGGCCTTCGACGCGGTGCACGCGCACCCCAACATCAACAAGGCCAATCTCACGCGCGCGCTCTACTGGGTGCGCCCGCGCGCCTACCTGCCGCTCGGCGGAAAGACCCGCCCCTTCATCCACGACCGCTACGGCATAAACTCGCCGTATTCCATGACCGGCCTGCAGTACCTGCGCCTCTTGCAGGAGGTGCGCACGATCGTCGACGACGTCTCATTTCCCCAGATCGCGGCCAAGGCCTATCTGGCCGCGCATGCCGACAGCTGGTGGCCGCCGGAAGGCGATTTCGACCCGTGCCTCACGTCTTCGCAGCTGAAGGGCTTTCTCGCCGAGGGCGGGCCGATCGACGGGGACATGAAGACCGCCTTGCGCCGCTTGCGCGACATAGGCGGCCAGGCCACGCCCGAAGAGCTGGCCTGCGAGTTCGGCAAGACCCGCGACTTCTACTCCGAGCAGCTCCAGGCGGCGGCCGCGGCCGTGTGCGCGGCGACGGGCTCGAAGGGCTTCAAGGGCTCGATGTGGCCGGTCTTGTTCACCGGCCAGCCCGCAGGCGAGGGCCGCAGGGGCGATTACGTGTGGAAGATGCGCGCGCCGCTCGTGGAGGCCGTGCGCGGGCTGTAGGGGCGCGCCCGTGCGCCGGGCAAGGCCGCGCGCTTCTACGCAAACGAGCGCCGGGCCGCGTCGCGCGCGATGAAGCCGGCAATGTGGCGCACGCGTCGAAAGCCCAGCTCCTCGATTTCTCGCGCCGCCTGCTCGACGGCGCCCGGCAGGCTGCGGCACAGCTTGCCGTAGTAGTCCCAGGCCAGCCGCTCGCCCACGCCGCATTGCGCCCCGGCAGCCCGTATGTCGTCGGCGCGCACGTCGTCGATGCGCGCCTTGCCCAGCCCTATGTCCATCACGCGCGGCTCGTCGTCGTAGATGGTCGTGCACGCCAGGTCGTAGGCCGGCGCGAGCATGCAGCGCTTCCAGTCGGCGTCCCACAGCAGCGCGTGCTTCTTGAAGCCGTTGTCGCAGTTTCCGATGATGAAGCTGAAGAGCAGGCGCTTGAAGAAGCGTATGCGCGCGGACAGGGGGTTTCCCGCCGTCGCGTTGATGATGCGCATGGCCTGCCCGAGCCCGCCTGCAGGTCCGGGCTGGCCGCTGACGGCGGGAAAGACGCCGGCGGCCTGGCAGAAGTCCTCCTGGTGCAGGCGCGCGGGCAGCTCGTGGCCGTCGAGCAGGGCGGGCGCGGCCATGTAGGGGCGGTCGAACCTGCGCACCGCCAGCAGCGGCTCGCGCGCCGTCAAGGCGATCAGCGCGCTGTCGGCCACGTGCAGCCCCAGCAGGCGCGCCGTCCTCATGCACAAGGCCTCGTTTAGGGTATGGCCGGGATGCGCGTCGTCGGGCGCCTTCACGATGTGGGTCGAGGGCGTGCCCAGCGCGGGCAGGTACCAGCGCCGCGCCGCGTCGTCTCCCTCGTGGAAGAGCGCGAGCTTGAACTGCCCGCCGCCGAGCGCCAGATGCGAGCGCATCGCCATGCGCACCCCGAGTATGTGCGGGTGCGCGGCAAAGGACTCGAGGTCGGAGGTGTGCACCGCGTCCAGGCGTCCCTCCTCGGGCAGCTGCTCGCCTTTCGGGCAAAACATCAGGGCGCCTGCGCTTGCAAAGCCGAGGCGCGCGAGCATGGACATGTAGTCGGCTTGCGGCGCGTCGATGGCCGCCGCGAGCATCTTGCGCGAAAGGCCGCCCGGGGCAAGCTCGGAGAAGAACAGGCGCGTCTCGTCTTCGGAAAAGGGGCTGGGCCTCAGGCGCAGGCGCGTGCCGATCGGCGCGGGCGCGTCGCCTTGCATGTAGGAGAGGTCGTAGGAAAAACGCCCCTCGACGCAGGGCATGGGCGCGCCGGCGGCGTCGTCTGCCTGCGCGCCGGCACCCGCTTTGCCTTGTGCGCCGGTGCCCGTCGCACCCTGCGCGCGGCTGCCGCCGGATTGCGCGTCGGCGCCCGCTTCACCCCGCCCGCCGGCATCCGCGCTGCCTGCCGCCGCAAGGGCCTGTCCGGGCGCGGGGGAGGGGACGATGCGCCCCACGAGCTGGCGGGCGCCGTGGAAGTCGCGGTAGACCGAAAGCGCCCCGTCCATATCCGGCCAGCTCCCCTTTACCCCTCGGCTCTTCACGTGTTCACGAACGCAGACTATAGCAGAGCGCCCCCGCCATCGCGCCCGCGTCCGTGCGCGCCTGCAACCGGCCTACGTGGCTTGCGCGCGGGCAGCCAGCCGGGCGCGATGCCAAGCCCCGCCGGGTGCGGCGCATGTTCACCATGTCCTTTTCCCGCACCCCGCGCCTGCAGCCGCTGCGGCGCCGCGCGTTCCGCCCGTCGCCTCGCGCGCCGCTGCGCCGCCCTACGCGCACTCCTCTTTTTGCGGCTTCAGCTGCCGCGCCGCGTGCTCCTTTCGCGTGAGCAGGTAGAAAAACGGCGTGTCGGCTGCCGCGAGCACGAACTTGCACAGGTATTGCCCGACCATCATGGCCGCAAGCGCCGGCCACATGGCCGCGTCGAGAAACCACCCCATCCCCAGCCCGAAGGCGATCGAGATGTAGACCAGCGTGTCGATGGCCTGGCTGGTCATGGTCGAGGCGTTGTTCCAGATCCAGCGCTTGGACACGGCCTGCTCTCCGCGCGCCAAAAAGAAGTTGCGGATCTTGTGGAAGACGAAGACGTCCCAGCTTTGCGAGAGCAGGTAGGCGCACAGCGACGCGGTGACGAACACGGCGTTTTGCCCCAGCAAGGCGTCGTAGGCGGCACCCATGTCCGCATCTGCCGCCGGCAGCAGCTGCCCGAGCGCCACGAGCGCGGTCGAGAGCACTTGGCACAGAAAGCCCGCCCACACGATGCGCTGCGCCTCGGCGCGCCCCCAGATCTCGCCCACCACGTCGGTCATGAGGAAGGTGAGGCAATAGCACAGCACGGCTGCCGGCACGGTGATGGTCGTGCCGAACAGCGGTATGCCCGTCTGGATGGTCTTTGCGGCGATGACGTTGGAGGTGACGAGCGCGGCGACGAAGACCATGCCGCACAGCATCAGGTTGCGTTCAGTCCGTTTCATGGTGCATCACGTGTCCTTAGTGTTTTTTAGGTTGGATGTCGCGAACAACCCCCGCATGTGCAAAACGACCCTTGCATATGCGAGATGCCCGGTGCCGCGCGCACGTGCCGCGCCCTTTTGGAAATCCAAGCCGGCAACAGCAGACGGCGCAAGGCCGGGCGGGTGAATCCTAGCGCGCCCCGTCGCCGTTGTCGAGGTCGGAGAGCTGCTCGAAGACGCGCCGCGCCGCCATGTCCCCGTAGCCCGCGCCCGGCCGCGCGTGGTTGGCGAAGGGGTAGATGGAGATGCCGCCGCGCGGGTAGAACATGCCGCGCACCTCGAGGTACTTCGGGTCCATGAGCGCCACGAGGTCGTCGCAGATGATGTTCACCACGTCCTCGTGGAAGTCGCCGTGGTTGCGAAACGAGAAGAGGTAGAGCTTCAGGCTCTTGGACTCGACCATCCTCTCGCCCGGCACGTAGTTGATGTAGAGCGTGGCGAAATCGGGCTGGCCGGTGATGGGGCACAAGGTGGTGAACTCCGGGCAGCGGAAGGTGACCATGTAGTCGCGGCCCGGGTGCTTGTTGGCAAAGGTCTCGAGCACCGACGGGTCGTAGTCCGCGGGGTAGTCCGTGTGCCCCGCGCCCAGGTGCGCCAGGTCCGCCCGGTCCGCCCGCGCCTCCCCGCGTGGGTCTTGCGCCTGCGTTTTCGCTGTCTCCATGTCTTTCGCGTCCTTCTTTTCGGCCTCTTGCGTGAAGCGGCCAGTCTACACCACCCGCGCCTTCGGCACATGGGCGCCTGCATGCGCGCAGGGGAAAGCGGCGGCAGACGCCATGCCGCCGAGAACAGCTTTCACGCGATGCCGGCATGCGCGGGGGAGAAAGCGGCATTATGCGCGCGTGCAGGAAGGAGCCAGCCCTTTTAAGCCTGCAGGCGGGCACTTGGGTGCGTAAATGTGGGCAAGATGTGGAGATGGGGAAGAGATTTCCACGTTTCCCAAGGTGGGAGGGGCATGCGGTCTAAAGTGTTCCCTACGTGTGTCGTGAGTTGAAAACGGACACACTTTTTGAGCCATAACCCGAAAACGACGCCGCCATTTGCTTTGGAACGCAGCGGCGTATGCGGAAAAGAGAGGTGAAAAGCCCGATGGACCAGATGGGAACGCGCGCGGGAAAGCCGCGGGCGAGGAAAGCGAGCAAGAAGCGCGGCGGCGGCATGCGTGTGCGTCGGAGCCTGGTCGCGCTCGCGTCGCTTGCGCTTGTCGTGGGCGCCCTGCAGCTGCCGTCTG
>CAVFDV010000010.1:7557-23307 GCA_963621315.1 Oscillibacter sp. MSJ-31 | reverse complement strand
CCACGACACGATCGGCATCGCCCACGTTCATGACCTTCACGCCCTGCGTAGCGCGCCCAAGCCGCGAGATGTCGCCTGCCTTCACCCGGATGACGACCCCCTCCTCGGAGACGATCATGATCTCGTGCGCGTCGGCGATGACCTTCATGGCGGCCAGCTGGCCCTTTTTGTCGGTCAGCTTGATCGTGGCCACGCCGCCGCCGCCGCGGTGTTGCGTCGGGTACTCGCCCGTCGCGCTGCGCTTGCCGTAGCCACGCTCCGTGATGACGAACAGGTCGCTCTCGTCGGGCACGATCTCCATGCCCAGCACGCGCACGCCCGCGTCCGCGTCGATGCGTATGCCGTGCACGCCGCTCGTGTCGCGGCCCATCGCGCGGAACTCGCTTTCCTCGCACATGATGGCCTTTCCGGCGCTCGACACGAGCATCACCTTCATGCCCGCCTTCACGCGCCGCACCGCGATCAGCTCGTCGCCGTCGCGCAAGTTGATCGCGATCAGCCCGGAGCTGCGCACGTTCCTGTACGCGGAAAACGCCGTCTTCTTCACCATGCCCTGCGCCGTGCCGAACAGCAGGTACTCGTCTTCGGGGAAGTCGCGCGTGTTGATGACGGCCGCGACCGTCTCGCCTTCCTCAAGCGGCAGCAGGTTCACGATGGCCGTGCCGCGCGCATGCCGGCTGCCCAGCGGGATCTCGTAGACCTTCTGGCGGTAGACTTTGCCCGCGTTGGTGAAATAGAGCATGTAGTCGTGCGTCGAGGCGACGAAGAGCTGCTCGACGAAGTCGTCGTCTTTCAGGTTCACCCCGCTCATGCCCTTGCCGCCGCGCTTTTGCTGGCGGTAGGTGTCTACGGGCAGGCGCTTGATGTAGCCGCTGCGAGTGATGGTCACGACCATGTCCTCTTCGGCGATCATGTCCTCGATGTCGAAGTCGCGCACGTCCTCGGAGATGTCGGTGCGGCGCGCGTCGGCGTACTTCTTCTTGATGGCGAGCATCTCTTCCTTGACGATGCCCTTCACCATGTTCTCGTCGGCCAGCACGCTCTTGTAGTAGTCGATCTGCTCGCGCTTCTCGCCCAGCTCGGTCTCGACGGCCTCGCGGTTCAGGCCGGTCAGGCGGCGCAGGCGCATCTGCAAAATGGCCTCGGTCTGCACCTCGGACAGGCCGAAGCGCTCCGTCAGGTGCGCCTTGGCCTCCTCGTCGGTGCGCGAGGAGCGGATGATGCTGATGACCTCGTCGATGTTGTCGAGGGCGACCATCAAACCCTCGAGGATGTGGGCGCGCTCCTCGGCCTTGCGCAGGTCGTACTTGGTGCGCCGCACGATCACGTCTTCTTGGTGGTCGATGTAGTGCTGCAGCATCTCCTTGAGCGTCAAGACGCGCGGCACGCCGTCCACGAGCGCGATGTTGATGATGCCGAATCCGGTCTGCAGTTGCGTGTGCTTGTAGAGCTTGTTCAGCACGACCTGCGGTTCCTCGCCGCGCTTCAAGTCGATGACGATGCGCATGCCCTTGCGGTCGGACTCGTCGTTTAATCCGGAGATCTCGGTGACCTTCTTCTGCCGCACGAGGTCGGCGATCTTGTCGATCAGGCGCAGCTTGTTCACCTGGTAGGGGATCTCGGTCACGATCAGGCGCTTGCGCCCGGACTTGCTCTCCTCCACGTGCGCCTTCGCGCGCACGGTGATGGACCCGCGGCCCGTCGCGTAGGCCTCGTGTATGCCGGCCTTGCCCATGATGGTGCCGCCGGTGGGGAAATCCGGGCCGGGCATGACCTGCATCAGCTCTTCGAGGGTGATGTCCGGCTGCTCCATCTGCGCGATGGTCGCGTCGATGGCCTCGCCCAGATTGTGCGGCGGGATATTGGTCGCCATGCCGACGGCGATGCCGTTCGAGCCGTTCACCAGCAAATTCGGGAAGCGGGCGGGCAGCGCCTTGGGCTCTTGCATGGACTCGTCGTAGTTCGGCTGCCAGTCGACCGTCTCCTTGTCCAGGTCGGCCAGCATCTCCATGGCGGGCTTGTTCAGGCGCGCCTCGGTGTAGCGCATCGCGGCGGGCGAGTCGCCGTCCACCGAGCCGAAGTTGCCGTGCCCGTCGATCAGGGGCACGCGCATGGAGAAGTCCTGCGCCATGCGCACCATCGTGTCGTAGATCGCCGCGTCGCCGTGCGGGTGGTATTTACCCATGCAGTCGCCGACGGAGCGCGCCGATTTCACGTGCGGCTTGTTCGGCGTGATGCCCGAGCTGTACATCGAGTAGAGGATGCGGCGGTGCACCGGCTTCATGCCGTCGCGCACGTCGGGCAAGGCGCGCGCCACGATGACCGACATGGAGTACTCGAGGAAGGAAGTGCGCATCTCGTGGGAGAACTCGGTGCTCGACACCTTGCCCACGTTCGCGTCCGACACGCCGAGGCCGGCTTTGATCTTCGACTCGATGTCCTCGCCCACCACGTGCGCGGGGGCCTCCGAAAGCCCGTCGCCGAAGCCGTCGCCTGCCGCCGCCGCGTCCTCGACGTCGGCCTCCAGGCTGCCGTCTCCTTGCGTGTCCGCGTCGTCGATGCGCCCGAGCAGGTTGTCGATGCTGCCGTCTTCGCCGAACTGCGCGCCGTCGGCGCCGTTGTTGTTGTTCTCGTCTGCCATGTGCTATCCCTCCTCTCCCTACACGTCCAGGAATTTCTCGTCGATCTCTTTCGCGTGCTCTTGGATGAACAGGCGCCGCGTCTCTACGTCGTTGCCCATGAGGTCCGAGACCACCTTGTCCACCTCGCCGGCGTCTTGGTAGGTGATCTGGCGCAAGGTGCGCTGGTCGGGGTCCATGGTCGTCTCCCACAGCTGCTCGGGGTCCATCTCGCCCAGGCCCTTGTAGCGCTGCACGTCGTATTTGCCGGGGTCGTCGATGTCGGCCATGCACTCGGCCAGCGCCGCGTCGTTGTAGAGGTATTGCAGCACCTTGCCGGTGCGCGAGTTCTTCTTCTTCAGGCCGTAGAGCGGCGGGCAGGCGATGTAGATATAGCCGCGCACGATCAGCTCCGGCATGAAGCGGAAGAAGAAGGTCATGAGCAAGATCGCGATGTGCGCGCCGTCGACGTCGGCATCCGTCATGATGATGATGCGGTGGTAGCGCGCCTTGTCCGCGTCGAACTCCTCGCCGATGCCGGTGCCGATCGCGGTGATCAGCGAGGTGATGGTCTCGGAGCTGAGGGCGCGGCTCTGCCCCGCGCGCTCGACGTTCAATATCTTGCCGCGTAGGGGCAATATGGCCTGGTAGCTGCGCTCGCGCGCCTGCTTCGCCGAGCCGCCTGCCGAATCGCCCTCGACGATGTAGAGCTCGGTCAAGGCCGGGTCTTTCACCGAGCAATCGGCCAGCTTGCCGGGCATGCCCGCGCCCTCGAAGACGCTCTTGCGGCGCGTCGTGTCGCGCGCCTTCTTGGCCGCCTCGCGCGCCTTGGCCGCGCCGACCGCCTTCTTCACCACGGTCTTCGCCGGGTTGGGGTGCTCTTCGAGCCACTCGGCCAACCCCTTCATGACCGCGCCCTGCACGAGGCCGCGGATCTCGGTGTTGCCCAGCTTCGTCTTGGTCTGGCCCTCGAACTGCGGCTCGTGCAAGCGCACGCTGATCACCGCCGTCAGGCCCTCGCGCACGTCCTCGCCCGTGAGGTTGGCTTCTTTTTCCTTCAAGATGCCCTGGCGGCGCGCGTAGTCGTTGACCGTGCGCGTGAGCGCGTTGCGGAAGCCCTCGAGGTGCGTGCCGCCTTCTGCCGTGTGGATGTTGTTGGCAAAGGAGAGCACGGTCTCGTTGTAGGCCTCGGTCCATTGCATGGCCACCTCGACCTGCCCGGCCTCGCTTTCCGCCGTGAAATCGATGGGGGTCTCGCCGCTTACGGGCGCCTTGTTCTCGTTGAGGTAGTTGATGAAATCGACGATGCCGCCCATGTACTGGAAGGTCTCGTCGGTGGTCTTGCCCTCGCGCTTGTCGGAGAAGTGGATCTTCAGGCCCTTGTTCAGGAAGGCCGTCTCGCGGAAGTGCGTGAGCAGCACGCTGTCGTCGTATTCGACGGTCTCGAAAATCTCGGGGTCTGCCCAAAAGGTGATGGAGGTGCCCGTCGTGTCCGCGACGCCCGTCTTCTGCATCTTCTGGGTGGTCTTGCCGCGCGCGAACTGCATCTCGTAGACCGCGCCGTCGCGGCGCACCTCGGCTACGACCTTCGTGGACAGGGCGTTTACCACCGAGACGCCCACGCCGTGCAGGCCGCCGGACACCTTGTAGCCCTCGCCGCCGAACTTGCCGCCCGCGTGCAGGATGGTCAAGACGACCTCGAGCGTGGGGATCTTCATCTTCGGATGCTCGTCTACGGGGATGCCGCGGCCGTCGTCTACCACCGTGACCGAGCCGTCGGCGTTGATGGTCACGTCGACGCTCGTGCAAAAGCCGGCCAGCGCCTCGTCGACCGAGTTGTCCACGACCTCGTAGACCAGATGGTGCAGGCCTTTAGGTCCGGTCGAGCCTATGTACATGCCCGGGCGCTTGCGGACCGCCTCGAGCCCTTCGAGCACCTGAATGTCTTTTCCAGAGTAAGAAGATGGCTGTTGTGCCAAAACATCCTCCATCAACATCGTAGCGCCCCTCGCGCCCGCGGTGAAAGCGCCGCGCAAACGGGGGGCGTGAACATCACAACATGTACCCGTTATTGTATTTGAAGCCACAAGATTTTGTGTGCAGATGGCACATTAATTTCCGAAAAACCATATGGAAAAGCACCCCGGGCGCGGCGCGGGTCCGGGGTGCTTTGGGCAGCGCCGCACAGGGTGCCGCGGCCAGGGGCGCCCTACCCCAGTGCGCCCTACCCCAGCTCGGCGTGCGCCAGCTCCAGGGCGGCCGCGATGCACGGCGCCATGTCATAGTACTTGTACGCGCCCAGACGCCCGGCAAAGACCACGCCCTCCTCGGCGGCCCCCAGCTCGCGGTAGCGCGCGAACAGCGCCGTGTTCTTCTCGTCGTTGACCGGGTAGTACGGCTCGTCGCCCGGCTTCCATGCGCTCGAGTACTCGCGGCTGATCACCGTGTCGGGCAGCTCGGCGCCGTCCTCGCCCTTGCCGAACTCGAACCACTTGTGCTCGATGATGCGCGTGAACGGCTCGTCGTGGCTCGTGTAGTTCACCACGGCGTTGCCCTGCCAGTTGGCCACGCCCTCGAGCAGCTCGGTCTCGAAACGCACCGTGCGCCACTCGAGGTTGCCCAGCGAGAAGTCGAAGTACTCGTCGATCGGCCCGGTGTAGACGACGCGCGCGGCCACGCCGGGATTGGCGGCGGTGAACTCCTTGTACTCGACGCCGCAGCGCACCTCCACGCCCTCGAGCATGCGCTCGACCATGCGCGTGTAGCCGCCCATGGGGATGCCCTGCCAGCGGTCGTTGAAGTAGTTGTTGTCGTAGATGTAGCGCACGGGCAGGCGCTTGATGATGCTGGCCGGCAGCTCCGTGCACGGCCGCCCCCATTGCTTTTCCGTGTACTCGCGGATGAGCTTCTCGAAGATGTCGCGCCCTATCAACGACAGCGCCTGCTCCTCGAGGTTGCGCGGCTCGCCGTCGATGGCGGCCTCGGCCTTTTGGGCCTCGATGATCTCGCGGGCCTCGTCGGGCGTGCGTATGCCCCACATCTGGGCAAAGGTGTTCATGTTGAAGGGCAGGTTGTAGATGGTGCCGTGGAAGTTGGCGACCGGGCTGTTCACGTAGTTGTTGAACTCGGTGAAGCGGTTCACGTAGTCCCACACCGCGCGGTCGGAGGTGTGGAAGATGTGCGCGCCGTACTCGTGCACGTCGATGCCGTTGACCTTCTTGGTGAAGCAGTTGCCCGCGATATGCGCGCGCCGGTCGATGACGAGGCACTTCTTGCCGGCCGCCTTCGCCTCGTGCGCGAACACGGCGCCGGTCAACCCCGCGCCGACGATCAAGTAGTCGTAGGTCTCCATGTGGATGAACCGCCCTTTCCCTTCGCGATGGACATGTGCGCGGTGCATGCGCTGCCGCACGCGGCACGCGTTGCGGCGGGCGCGTTGCCCCACGCTGCCGCAGCGCGCCGCTGTAGGTTCTCAAGCGCAGATTCTAGATCATTTGCGCGAGAGCAGGCACACGGCTTGCGCGCTCGCGCCCTCGCCGCGCCCCTCGAAGCCCAGATGCTCGGTCGTCGTCGCCTTCACCCCTACCTGCGCGACGTCGATGCCGCAGGCGGCCGCGATGTTGGCGCGCATCTGCTCGCGGTAGGGCGCTACCTTGGGCGCCTGCAAGGCCAGCACGCTGTCGATGTCGTCGATGCGCCAGCCCCGCGCGTCCACGAGCGCCGCGACCTGCCGCAACAAGCGCATGGAGTCCGCCCCCGCGTATGCCGGGTCGTCGTCGGGGAAAAGCCTGCCTATGTCGCCTTCGCGCAAGGCGCCCAGCAGCGCGTCCATCACGGCGTGCGCGAGCACGTCGGCGTCCGAGTGGCCGTCCAGGCCGCGCTCGAAGCCGATCTCCACGCCGCCCAATACGAGGCGCCTGCCTGTGGCAAACGCGTGCACGTCGAAGCCAAGCCCGATGCGCTGCATGCCCGCGCGGGCGTCCGGCTGGGCGTTCACCCGCACGTCCTGTTGCGCGCCCGGACGGGCTTCCGCCTGCGCATTCACCTGCGCGTTCTCCCGTGCGCCCGCCTGCGCGTCCGCGCTCATGCGTCCTCGCCTGCCATGCGCTTTGCCAGCGCCGCGACCACAGGGCCTATGTCTTCGGGGACCGTCAGCTTGATGTTGTCGCGCGGGCCGTCGAGCATCATCACGTGCCCGCCCATCCGCTCGACCAGCGACGAGTCGTCCGTGCCGACGAAGCCCTCGAACATGGCCGTAGAGTACGCGCGGCGGCAGATGTCGCTGCGGAACACCTGCGGGGTCTGGGCGACCCAAAACATGCTGCGGTCCGGCGTGCCGGCGATGGCGTGCTCGTTCACCACCTTCAACGTGTCGATGCTCGGGTGCCCCACCACGATGCCGTCGGCGTCGAGGTTGCCCTTCAACATGCTGATGGCGTGCGTGACTATGTCGGCGGTGACGAGCGGGCGCGCGCCGTCGTGCACGGCGATGACGTCGTAGTCGGTCGGCACCGCGTCCACGCCGTTCATCGCCGACTCCTGGCGAATCTCGCCGGCGGGGGCGAACTCGATGGGCGTGGCGAAGTCGAAGGGATCCACCGCCGCCTCGCGGTACTCGGTGCAGCGCTCCTGCGGGCACACGACCACGATCAGCCCTACGTCGGCCACCGCGTCGAAGGCCTCGATCGACCACGTGAGCATGGGTTTTCCCAAAAGCTCGAAGAGCTGCTTGCCGCCGAGGCTGCCGAAGCGCTCGCCGCTGCCGCCCGCCACGATGACGGCGGCCGTCGACGGATGCGCCGAGACGCGCCCCTCGTGCGTGCCGAGGGTGCGGGCAAAGGAGTTTATCTCCTCGAGGAACTCCTCGACTTGCTCGGGCGTGAGGGCGTCAGGCCCTGCCACCGGGTCCGCCCCGCGTCTCGACCCGTCAAGCTCGTCGCCCATGCCCCCACCTCGTCTCTTCTCGGAAAACGGTGGGGCTATGGTAACGCAAGCGGCGCCTTGCTTTCGGGCAGCTCGTGGGCTTTAGGGGCACCCGGCGCGAAAATCAGCTCGTCGCCCACGTGGTCCACGAGTATCGTCGAGCCCTCGCCCCACTTGCCCTCCAAGATCTCCTCGGAGACGGGGTCTTCGATCAGGCGCTGGATCGCGCGGCGCAGCGGGCGGGCGCCGTATTGCGTGTCGGTGCCCTCTTTCGCGATGAACGCGCGCGCGGCGTCCGTCAGCTCGATGTCCATGCCGCGGGCGACGAGACGTGTGCGCAAGTCGCCCACCATCAAGTCGATGATCTGCGCGATCTCGGGCGCGCCCAGGCTCTTGAAGACGATGGTCTCGTCCACGCGGTTCAAGAACTCGGGGCGGAAGAGCTTCTTCAGCTCCGCCATGACGGACTTCTCTATCTCCTTTTGCGTCAATCCGCCGGAGTTCGTCGTGCCAAACCCAAGCGAGCTTTCACGCACGATCTCGCGCGCGCCCACGTTCGAGGTCATGATGACGACCGTGTTGCGGAAATCGACCTTGCGGCCCTGCGCGTCGGTCAAGTGCCCCTCTTCCAGCACCTGGAGCAGCACGTTGAAGACGTCCGGGTGCGCCTTTTCTATCTCGTCGAAGAGCACGACGCTGTAGGGCTTTTGGCGCACGGCCTTCGTCAGCTGGCCTCCCTCGTCGTGGCCCACGTAGCCCGGCGGCGAGCCGATCATGCGGCTGACCGCGTGCTTTTCCATGTACTCGGACATATCGACGCTGATGAGCGCGTCCTCGTTGCCGAACAGAAACGCGGCAAGCGCCTTGGACAGCTCGGTCTTGCCCACGCCGGACGGCCCGAGGAAGATGAACGAGCCGGTGGGGCGGTTCGGGTCCTTCAGCCCCGCGCGCCCGCGCCGTATGGCCCGCGAGACGGCCGTGACGGCCTCGTCCTGGCCGACGACCCGCTCGTGCAGCGCGTCTTCCATGCGCAGCAGCTTCTTCGTCTCCTCTTCCGTCAAGTTCGACACCGGCACGCCCGTGGCCGCGCTCACCACGTCGGCGATCTCGCTCTCGCCGATGGTGGCGACGTTGAGCGCCGCCTCCTCGCGCCACTTGTTCTCCAGCTCCGTGCGCTCCTTTATCAGCGCCTTTTCCTTGTCGCGCAGCTGGGCGGCCCGCTCGAAGTCCTGCCCGCCGATGGCGCCGTCCTTTTGCTCGCGCACCTTCTTCAGCTTGTCCGATATCTGCGCGATGTCCTTGGGCACCGTCATGTTCTTGATGCGCATGCGCGCGCCGGCCTCGTCGAGCAGGTCGATGGCCTTGTCGGGCAGGAAACGGTCCTGCACGTAGCGGTTCGCCATCTTCGCCGCAGACTGCAGCGCGTCGTGCGTGTAGTGGACGCGGTGATGCGCCTCGTACTTGTCGCTTAGGCCCTCGAGTATGGTGACGGTCTGCTCGACGTCGGGCTCTTCGACCGTGACCGTCTGGAAGCGCCGCGCGAGCGCCGAGTCGCGCTCGAAGTACTTGCGGAACTCGTCGGTGGTCGTCGCGCCTATGGCCTGCATCTCGCCGCGCGACAGCGGCGGCTTCAAGATGGCGGCCGCGTCGATCGAGCCTTCCGCCGACCCCGCGCCTATGAGGGTGTGGATCTCGTCGATGAACAAGATCACGTCGCCGGCGTCTTTCACCTCTTTCACCACGGCCTTCAAGCGGTCCTCGAACTCGCCGCGGTACTTCGAGCCGGCTACGAGCGCCGAGACGTCCAGGGTGATGACGCGCTTGTCGCGCAAGATGTCGGGCACCTGCCCGTCGGCCACGAGCTGCGCCAGGCCCTCGACCACGGCGGTCTTGCCCACGCCCGGCTCGCCGATGAGCAGCGGGTTGTTCTTCGTGCGGCGCGAGAGGATCTGCATCACGCGCTCGGTCTCGCGCTCGCGCCCGATCACGGGGTCGAGCTCGCCGTCTTTGGCGCGCTTCGTCAAGTCGATGCCGAACTCCTTCAACGCGGAGCGCCCCATCTGCGGGCCGCCGAAGTTCGGGCAGCCGACAGGGCCTGCGGGCACGGGGGTCGGCGCGTTTTTCAACAGCTCCGTCACCTTCTCGCGCACCTTGTCGCCGTCCACGCCCAGCTGCACGAGCGCCTGCATGGCCACGCCGTTGCCCTCGCGCACGATGCCCAGCAGCAGGTGCTCGGTCGAGATGTAGTTTTGGCCGAGCTGCAGCGTCTCGCGCAAGGCGTCTTCGAGCACGCGCTTGGCGCGCGGGGTGAAGGGAATGTGGCCTGCGGCGGCGGGCATCTCGGCGTCGTTGATGGTCTTTATCTGCTCGATGCAGGCGTTGTAGCCGATGTTGAGCTCGTGCAAGGCCCGCGCGGCGATGCCCTCGCCCTCGCGGATCAGGCCGAGCAGCAGGTGCTCCGTACCCACGTAGGGCTGGTTCAGCTCGCGTGCCTCTTCTTGCGCGAGCACGAGCACGCGTCGCGCCTTGTCGGTGAATTTCTCGAACATATGCCGGTCGGCTCCTCTCGTCGCAGTCGTGAAAGCCGCGTCAACCGAATATAGGTAAACGAGTATAGACGAGCGCGCCGAAAATGGGTGACGGCGCGACAACGGGATGTTCGCGCGCGTTCAACGCTTCAGCGCGTGGGCGGGTGAATGCGGTGGCGGCGAAACGGGCGGACGCGCCGCGCGCCCCGGGCGCCGCCGGCTTCACCCGCCCCTGTGCCCGAACGTCGCCGCAGGCACCGCAGGCGGCAGCGGCGCGGGCGGGCAGCGCGTGCCGCGCGCCCCTATTGCAGGTGGTAGCGCCCGTCGGTCTCGTAGAGGGTCACGGGCACGCCGAACAGCCGTCGCAGCATGGACGTCGTGAGCACCTCCTCTTTCGGCCCGTCGGCGATGATCTTGCCCTCGCGCAAGACGACGACGCGCTCGAACTCGGGCACGATGTCGGCCACGTCGTGCGTGACGAGCATCATCGTGCGGCCCGCGCGCCCCAGCGCCGAGAAGGTCTCGCGCAGGTCCCATTTCGCCGCCACGTCCAGCCCCGTGCACGGCTCGTCGAAGACGACGACCTCCGGGGCGTTCACCAACGCGCGCGCGATGAGCACGCGGCGCATCTGGCCGGTGGACAGCGTCTTCATGTCGCGCGTGGCCAGGCTCGCCAGCCCCATGTCGCGCAAGATCTGGCGGGCGGCCTTGTCCTGCTCGGGCGTGACCGCGCGGCGAAACGGCACGCCCACGCTGCCGAAATAGCCGCCCAGCACGATGTCGAGGGCGCTGCGGTGCACGACCATGCGCTCCTCGATGCTCGTGGACACCACGCCGATGACCCGGTTGATCTCTTCAAGCGAGGCGTTGCGGCTGCCGCGGAAGAGCAGCGGCGGCTCCTCTTTCCACACGGGCTGCAGCTCGCGCGTGAGCATCTTGATGAGCGTGGACTTGCCCGAGCCGTTGGGACCCAAGACGACCAGGCGCTCGCCTTCGTCGATGGAAAAATCCGGCACGGACAAGATCGTCCGCCCGTCGATGCGCACCTCGGCCTCGTGCAGGTTCAACAGTTCTTTTGCCATGTGCGCCGCCTCCTTTTTCATGCCGCATGGCGCGCGCCGCACCACGGCCCGCGCCCCTTTTCGCCTTGCGCCCGCGCGCCCGCGTGCCTACTTGCCCAGCGCCCGCGCCCGCTCTTTCTTGCGCCCGATTTTATCAAGCGTGCGCTTGCGCAGGCGCACGCTTTTCGGCGTGACCTCCACAAGCTCGTCGTCGCCGATGTATTCCAGCGCCTCTTCGAGGGTGAAGGTGACGGGCGGCGTGAGCAAGATGGCCTTGTCCGCCGACGACGCGCGCTGGTTGCCGAGGTTTTTCGTCTTGGACACGTTCACGTCCATGTCGCCTTCCTTGGCGTTCTCGCCCACGATCATGCCCTCGTAGCACTCGTCGCCCGGCTCCACGAACATGGTCCCGCGCTGCTGCAAGGTGTCGAGCGCGTAGGCGACGGCCTTGGCGTTTTCGATCGCGACCATCGCGCCGTTCTTGCGCCCGCCACCGGCCGCACGCGCAGGCCCGTACTCGCTGAAGCGGTGGGCGAAGATGGCCTCGCCGTGGCTGACGTTTAGGATCTTCGTGCGCAGCCCCATGATGCCGCGCGTGGGGATGGTGAAGGTGAGTATGCTCTGGTCGCCGTGGTTGGCCATGTCGGCCATCTCGCCGCCGGCCGTGCCGAACAGCTCGATGATCTTGCCCGAGTACTCCGACGGCGTCTCGACCGAGGCCTCCTCGTAGGGCTCCATGCGCTGGCCGTCGATGGTCTTCACCAGGACCTGCGGGCGCCCCACCTGGAACTCGAAGCCCTCGCGGCGCATCGTCTCCATGAGCACGGACAGGTGCAGCACGCCGCGCCCGGCCACCTCGACGCCGCTTTTGTCCTCGGTCTCGCGGATGCGCATCGAGATGTTGCTCTCGCCCTCGCGCATCAGGCGCTCCTTCAGCTGGCGCGCGCCCACGATGTCGCCCTCCTGGCCCACGAGCGGGCTGGTCGAGGCCTCGAAGATGACCGACAGCGTCGGCTCCTCGACCTCGATGGGGTCCATCTCCTGCGGCTCCTCGACGCTCGTGACCACGTCGCCGATGTCGGCGTCGTCGATGCCGACCACCGCGATGATGTCGCCGGCCTCGCCCGCGTCGGCCTCCTGCTGGCCCAGCGCCTCGAAGGTGAACAGGCCTTTCACCGAAAACTCGCGGCGCGCCCCGTTGCCGTTTTTGATGACGAGCGCGGCATCGCCCACGTGGATGGAGCCGGAGTAGAGGCGCCCGATGCCGATGCGCCCCACGTAGTCGCTGTGCTGCACCGTGCAGATCTGCATGGCGCACGGCGCGTCCGGCTCGACGTCGGGCGCGGGCACCTGCTCGAGTATCGTGTCGAGCAAGGGCAGCATGTCGGCGTTGCCGTCGTCGGGGTCCAGGCGCGCGTAGCCGTTCACCGCGCTCGTGTAGACGACGGGGAAGTCGAGCTGCGCGTCGCTTGCGCCCAGGTCCATCATCAGCTCGAACACGTCGTCGATGACCTCGGCCGGGCGCGCGCCGGGGCGGTCGATCTTGTTCACCACGACGACGACCTTCAGGTCCAAGGCCAGCGCATGCTTCAAGACGAAGCGCGTCTGCGGCATCGGCCCTTCGAAGGCGTCCACAAGCAGCAGCACGCCGTCGGCCATCTTCAGCACGCGCTCCACCTCGCCGCCGAAGTCCGCGTGGCCGGGCGTGTCGATGACGTTGATCTTCACGTCCTTGTAGCGGATGGAGAAGTTCTTGGACAAGATGGTGATGCCGCGCTCGCGCTCCTGGTCGTTGGAGTCCAGCACGCGCTCTTCGACCTGCTGGTTTTCGCGGAAGACGCCGGCTTGCTTGAGCAGCTGGTCGGTCAGCGTGGTCTTGCCGTGGTCGACATGGGCGATGATGGCGATGTTGCGGATGTTTCCCTGGAGCATGGCGGTGCGTTTTCCTCTTTCTCGTGCAGGCCGTGCGGGCGCCTCGCGCGCCACGGCTTCTTTTCGTGGATGAAAAACAAACAGCCATATACAATACCACGCGAAAGGCACTTGAAAGACACGTGGAAGGCCGTTGCGCGAAAAGCGCACGCACGCGGCGCGGCGTGCAACGCCCGAAAAAACGTCGGAAGGCGGGCGCGCGGGAGGGCGCCGAAAAAGGCGTGCGCGCGAAAAACGCGGGGAAAGGACAGGGTCGTATGGCGCAGGCGCATATCTCCGAAGAGCTCGACCGGCTCTCGATCGCCCTGATCGAGACGGCCATCGACATGATGGAGGCAGGCGACGTGCTGCCCGTCATGCTGGCCGTCGATTGCAGCGAGCGCCTCTACCTCTTCTCCGACGACACGCCCGACGGCTGCTACCGCGCGGCCTGCGAGCAAGTCGCGGCGCTGGGGGCGGAGTGCACGCGCTATGCCCTGCTCTACGACGGCGTGGTACAAGAAGACGAGCTGGACGCGGGGCATGCGGCGCTGCTCTTCGAGTTCGCCGAGCGCGGCATGGAGCACGCGTGGAGCGGCTGCATGCTCTACGGGCGCGACGAGGCGGGCGCCATCGCGACGGGCGAGCCGTTTCCGGGCGGCGCCGAGGCGCTGCTCTTCTCCGAGTGAAGGGGTTGGCCGGCCTGCCAGCCCAGCGGCCTGGCGGCCTGGCGGTGCCACGCGGCGCGGCGCGACGGCATGCGGCATGTGTCGAAATCCGCTTTTCCCCTCCCGCACCGCACCGAGACGCGCAAGTGCTGATACTATGCCTCGCGCTGGATAATCGCATCTACCAAAGGACGACCCCTTGCTTGCACAGCGTTTTCTCACCAACGTGGTGAAAAGGATGTCGAAGGCGCACCTGGACTTGCGCCCGACCGACGAGCGCTTCTTCCCCGCGCCGCACGAAGGCGAAAACTACATGCTCTACCTGCATGTTCCCTTTTGCCAAGTACTCTGCCCCTATTGCAGCTTCAACCGCTATGTCTTTCGCGAGGACATAGCCCGACGCTACTTCAAGAACCTGCGCGCCGAGATGATGATGCTCGCCGAGCGCGGCTGGAGCTTCGAGTCGCTTTACTTCGGCGGCGGCACGCCCACCATCTTGCTCGACGAGCTGTGCGAGACCATCGATGTGGCGCGCGCGCACTTCGACTTGAAGGAAGTGGGCGTCGAAACCAACCCCAACCACCTCGTGGAGCCGTGGCTGTCCGAGCTGGAAGGGCGCGTGCAGCGCCTGAGCGTGGGCGTGCAAAGCTTCGACGACGGGCTGCTCGCCCAGATGGACCGCCTGAAGAAATACGGCAGCGGCGACGAGATCTTCGAGCGCATCGGCGAGGCGGCCGGGCACTTCGACTCCCTGAACGTGGACATGATCTTCAACTTCCCCAGCCAAACCGAGGAGATCTTGCGGCGCGATTTGGAGCAGATCGTCGCCTGCGGGGCGCGGCAGGTCACCTTCAGCCCGCTTTACGTGTCCAACGCCACGACGCGCAAGATGGAAGAGGCGCTGGGGCGGGTGGACTACGACCGCGAGTTTCGCTTCTACCGCATACTCGACGACACGTTGGCCGGCGGCGACAAGCCGCGTTTCGCCCGCGACACGGTGTGGACCTTCAACAGGCTCGACGAGACGGGCAAGCGCTGCGGCGAGCTGCATGCCGAGGAGATGCAAGTGGCCTACAACGAGTACCCCGCCATCGGCAGCGGGTCGATCTCGCACCTGGACGGCGCGGTCTACGTGAACACTTTCAGCCTGAAGGAGTACAACGCGCATGTCGAGGCCGGGCACATGTCCATCATGGGCAAGTGCGTCATGAGCAGGCGCGACTTGATGCGCTACCACTTCCTGCGCACGCTCTACCAGCTGGATTTCAGCAAGTCGGCCTTCGAGCGCGAGTTCGGCTGCAGCGTGGAAGCCGGCCTTCCCATGGAGATGGCCTACATGCGCGCGCACGGCGCCTTCGCGGGCGGCAAAGACGGGAAAGGCGGAGCGCGCGGCGACGCGCTCGAGCTGACGCAACGCGGGCGCTACCTCGTCTTGGTGCTGTACCGCCAGTTCCTCTCGGGGATGAACAACCTACGCGACCAGGCGCGCGACGCGCTGTCCGGCCCGGAGCGCGAGCTGCTCTTCGGCGACGAGACGACGTGCGCGCCCTGCTCGGCCTGCGCCGCATAAGCCCGCCCGAAACGAGAAAGCGCCCGACTGCACTCGGGGTGTTTGCCGCACGCGCTTTTCAGGAGCGTTTCTTTTTGCCCGTCTCGCCGCCGTGGGTGACGAAATCCTCGGGCTTCACGTCTTCGACGAACTTGTGGAACTCCTCGAGCTCGACGCCGTGCTCGCCGCCGGGGACGGCAAAGGAGCGCGGCGCGCCTGCCGCCTGCAAGACGGACTCTTCGACGAACAGCGGCGCGTTGGCGCGTATGGCCAGGGCGATCGCGTCGCTTGGGCGCGCGTCCACGCGCGTGAACATGCCGTTTGCGCAGCGCAGGTACACGGTGGCGAAGAAGGTGCTCCCGTCCACGCGGTCGATGATCACGCGGCTGACCGAGCCGCCCAGCGCACGCAGCAGGTTGTTCGCCATCTCGTGGGTGAGCGGGCGCGTCGGCTGGCGCTCTTCGAGCGCGGCGGCGATGGCGGAGGACTCGG